>CAYMAP010000011.1:0-7640 GCA_964388425.1 uncultured Planctomycetaceae bacterium | reverse complement strand
CCCGCCATCGTCGCCGACGTCCGCAGCCGGGGACTGTTCTCGTCGGTTTCGACGAACCTCAACGACGTCCGCCGACTCGAAGCCGTCCTCCAGGCCGGGCCCGGGGAACTGATGATCTCCCTGTCCGGTGCTTGCCCGGAGACCTACAACCGCACCCACCAGGGCGGAGACTGCAGCCGACTGCTGGAGAACCTCGAACTGCTCGGCCAGCTCCGCCGACAGATCAATCCTTCCATGCGCGTCAAGCTCCGCTACCACCTCTACCTCGACAACTGCGGCCAGGACCTCCAGCGGATCAAGGACCTCTGCAGCCGACACCAGTTCACCCTCGAACCGCTCTGGGCCTACCTCATGCCCGCCGAGCGCCTGCTGGAATACTACGAAACCGGCATACTCGACGAAAACGGCCGCTGGCTGAACGACGAAAAACTCACCATCCCCCTGGACGAAATGCAGCAGATTGCCCGCCGGCACCCCCTGCCCGAGTGCCCTTTGCAGAAGACCGTCACCCTCAACGCCGACGGCAGCGTGATGCTCTGCTGCACCACCGTCAGCGCCGAGGCCATCGTCGCGGAAAACTACCTCGACGTCGACGACCGGGAACTGCTCCGCCGACGCCTGAGCCACCCGCTCTGCAAGCGCTGCATGGCCCAGGGGGTCCACGCGATCCTCGACTACGCCGGGACGGAACAATGGCAGCGCATCGGCCAACAACGCATCCGGGACTACCAGCAGCAGCACGCCCCGGCCCTGACCTGAAGCGACAGACAAGGAGACCCGCCATGAGTTTCAAAGCAGTCATCCTAGCCGGGGGGTACGGGACGCGAATTTCCGAGGAATCCGCCACGCGCCCCAAGCCCATGGTCGAAATCGGCGGACGCCCGATCCTCTGGCACATCATGAAGATCTTCAGCCATTGGGGCGTCAACGACTTCGTCGTCTGCCTCGGCTACAAGGGGCACATGATCAAAAGCTACTTCGCCGACTACTTCCTGCATACCTCCGACGTCACCATCGACCTGGCCGAAAACCGCATCGACGTCCACGAAAAGCACGCCGAACCCTGGAAGGTCACCCTCGTCGATACCGGGCAGGACACCCTGACCGGCGGGCGTCTCAAACGCGTCGGCCAGTACGTCCGAGACGAGGAGCTGTTCTTCATGACCTACGGCGACGGGGTGGCGGATATCGACCTGGCCGAACTCGCCGCCCACCACCGCCGCGAGGGCAAGAAAGCCACCCTCACCTCCGTGCAGTCCCCGCCGCGCTGGGGCAGCTTGGAATTCGACGGCCGGGCCATCCACGGCTTCCGCGAGAAGCCCGTCGGCGTCGGCGGGTGGATCAACGGCGGGTTCATGATCCTCACGCCCCCCGCACTGGACCTCATCACCGGTGACGAGAGCAGCTTCGAAGCCCAGGCCCTGCCGCTGCTGGCCGCGGAGAATCAACTCGCCGGCTACCCCCACCGCGGATTCTGGCAGGCCATGGACACCCTGCGCGACAAAAACCAACTCGAAGCCCTCTGGCAGTCCCGCGAGGCGCCCTGGGCGGTCTGGCGGGAAGAGGAACCCGCCGAGGAGCCCACCGCACTGGCCTCACACCAGACCTCCAACCTCACACGACAGGCAGGATGACACCATGAACGTTCTGGTCACCGGACATCTCGGCTACATCGGCGTACACCTGGTCGACCTGCTCCAGCAAGCCGGTCATCGCGTGGTCGGCTGCGACCTCGACCTCTTCGCCGGCTGCGGCTGGGAACCCTTCGCCCGGCCCGCCGAGGAACTCCTCCGCGACGTCCGCAGTCTCCGACCGGCGGACCTCGACGGCCTCGACGCCGTCTGCCACCTCGCGGCGATCTCCAACGACCCCATGGGCGCCCTGGACCCGAATCTGACGCTCTCGGTCAACCGCGACGGGTCCGTCCACCTCGCCCGCGTCGCCCGGGAGGCCGGCGTGAGCCGGTTCCTCTTCTCCAGCAGTTGCTCGGTCTACGGCAAGGGCGAAACACTCGACCTCGCCGAGGCCGACCCCCTCTGCCCCCTGACCGCCTACGCCCGGAGCAAAATCGAAACCGAACAGCGCGTCGCCGACCTCGCCGAGGAAACCTTCTGCCCCGTCTACCTCCGCAACGCCACCGCCTACGGCCATTCGCCCATGCTCCGTATCGACCTGGTCGTCAACAACCTCCTGGCCTGTGCGGTCGCAAGGGGCAAGATCGAGATCAAGTCCGACGGCTCGCCCTGGCGGCCGCTGATTCACTGCCGAGACATCGCCCGGGCCTTCGTCGCCCTGCTCGACGCCCCGGCCGATGCCGTCCGCAACGAGGCGATCAACGTCGGCGGAAACACCGAAAATTACCAGGTCCGCGACGTCGCCGACCGCGTCCAGACCCTGCTGCCGGACAGCGAAATCGTCTTCACCGGCGAGGTCGGCGAGGACCCGCGAAACTACCGCGTCAACTTCGAGAAACTCAACCGGCTCCTGCCGGATTTCCGGCTGGAATACGACCTGACCCGCGGCATGGAAGAACTCTTCGGCAAGTACCGCGAGCACGGCTTCGACGAGGAAGACTTCACCGGCCCGCAGTTCGTCCGCCTGCGAACGCTCACCGGCCGACTCGACCGGCTCGGCGCACCTCAACCCCGCGAGGCCGTCGCATGAACATCATCGAAAGCAACATCACAGGCGCATACCTCATCCAGCCCGACCCCAAGGGCGATCGTCGCGGGTATTTCATGCGGACCTATGACGAGGCGATCTGGGCGGAGCATGGGCTGGTCACCCACTGGGTGCAGGAAAACGAATCCCTCACCCAGCACCGAGGAACCGTCCGAGGCCTGCACTTCCAGGCCCCGCCCCACGCCGAGACCAAACTCGTCCGCGTCGTCCGCGGAGCCGTCCGCGACGTCTTCCTCGACATCCGCGAAGACTCCCCGACCTTCGGCCAGTGGGGCTGCGCGGAACTCTCCGCCGACAACCACCACATGCTCTACCTGCCCAGGGGTATCGCGCACGGCTTCTGCACGCTGACCGATGAGGTGATGTTCCTCTACAAGGTCGACGCCGCCTACGCCCCCCAGGCCGAGGGGGGCGTGCTCTGGAACGATCCCGACCTGGCCATCGACTGGCCCCTCGACGACGAACCGATCCTCAGCGAGAAGGACCGCGACTGGCCCACCTGGGAGACCTTCCGTACCCCCTTCACCGCCGGCACTGCAGTTCACGCCTGAAGCGGATTCTTCCTGACTTCGACAAGCGAGCGAAAAGCTTTTGTAAGTCCTTATTTGACAAGGGGGGTCGTTGGGATTTGGGTGTCCCGCGGGTAAAATCGGGCCATGTTTGTGCGTCAGAAGCGGAATCGTTCGGGGTCGGTCAGCGTTCAGGTCATCGACAAGACCAATGGGTATCGCGTGATCAAAACGATGGGCTCCTCGCGGCATCCAGAGGAGATTGAGCGTTTCGTTGAGCTTGGCAAGGCGTACATCGCCAGGCAGAGCCAGCAATATTCGCTGTCCCCTTATGACCATCGGTTCGTCCATACGCCGCACTTCGACTGCGTCGCTCGTGACGGTGTCCGCTTCGACGCCATGTTCACCACCAATCCCAAGTGCGCACCCTCCCGCGCGAGCCTGCTGACAGGCAGGCACACCTGGCAACTCGGCGAGGCGCTTCACCAATTGCGACCCCTCACCCACCAAGGATCGCATTCTCGAACTCAATGAAGCGGGGGAATCCCGATACTTCCATCTCGCCTTTGGCAAACGTCCCGCTGAGGAACTGTACGATATCCTCAACGACCCATGCTGCCTTGAAAACCTCGCCAAGGACAAGGCTTTCGATACGCTTCGACAGCAACACCTCAAGCTTTCGACAAGGATTCTTGCTTCACAGAGTCACGGCACGATACGGGTAAGCGTCTCGGTCGCCTCGGCCGTGTTTTCTTCCAAGCCGTTTTTCCTGGTAGCGTCCTTGCGGAGGAAGTGAGAGATTGGAATATCCCGGCCCCAGACGAGCCATTCTTGACCACCGAGGAAGGGCCACATAAAATGCCGCCCGCCGAACAGCAATGCTTCAACGTGCCCTACCGTCTATCCCCCTTCTGGAAAGCATCTCATGCAAGCATCGGATAAACTGCAAGCCCAGTGGTCCTCTGACGGCCGATCCGCCCGCCTGTCCAATGGGTTGCTGCAACTGGCGTGGGATCTGGACGAAACCGTTTGCCTCAAGGACCTGTGCGATGTGACGGCGGGCGTTCACTGGATCGCCTCGCCGCTGCCCATCGAACGTGGATGCGATGACCATTATGCCGCCATGGTCACCGACCGGAAGGGGCTCTGGCCCGGGCTCTCGGCCGACTCGACGGAGTTCGAACTCCATTACGGCCCTGCCGAACAGGCCGGCTCACTGAATGCGGTCGTGACGGGCGACTCGGGCGATTCTTCCCTCCGCATCATCACCGGCGAAGACCCCGGAGCGTTTCGCCCCGAAGAAAGCCTTGCATCCATCCGCGGCCCGGTGGCGCGACTCGATCTGGCGTGGGACCTGGCCGACCACCCCCTGCGCGTGGTGCTGCACTATGAACTTCGCGAGGGCGTCGCCGCCGTCCGCCGATGGACGACGGTAACCAACACGGGCCAAGAGCCCCTTGTGCTCGGCGCGGTGAGCAGTTGGACCCTGGCCCTGCATCCGGCAGTCTTCCCGCTGGACTTGCACTGGGTGGAAGCGTTCCGCCATCCTTCGTTGACGGGCAAACCGCCGCTGCACCAGTGCGCCCTGCGAAGCGAAGCACTCGGCGGCTCCCGCCGGCGAATCCTGCGTTCCGGGCCCTACCCCCGTACCGACGAGACCGGCTCGGTGGGCTCGATGGCCTGGCTGGCTCTGCGGTCGCCGGGGCACGACACGGGCCTTTGGATGGGGTGGGAATGGTCGGGCGATTTCAACGTGGAACTGGGGGATTTAGAAGAAGCGCCGGGGACGACGCGGATCCGGGCCGGTTTCAGCGCCGAAGGCGGGTATCGGCGTCTTCTGGGCCCGGAAGAATCCTTCACCACCCCGACGGTGCTTGCGGGAACCTTTGCGGGCGACGAGCACGCCGCCGGCCGGGCCACAAGGGATGTAGCCGAGCGGGTGCTCGCCCTGCCCTGGCCGGACGGAAAGGCGCCGGCATTCGTGGGATACGATACGTGGTGCGACTGGGAACGGTTCACCGGGCCGCACGGGCACCTCCAGCCCGACCGCCTCGACCGCGAAATCGACCGCTGCGCCGAACTGGGCGTGGAACTGTTCATCATCGATTACGACTGGTTTCCGCGGGTCGGCGACTGGTGGGTGGATCGCGATCGGTTTCCCGACGGGCTCGAGCCGTATTGCCGCCGCATCCATCAGGCGGGCATGAAGGTGGGCCTGTGGATGGGCTTCGGGCAGGCGCACAAGGATTCGCAGGTCGCCCGGGAACACCCGGAGTGGCTGGCCACCCGCCAGGGCCGCCCCATTACCGGCGGATGGGGGCTGCGAGCCCTGTGCCTGGGCTACCCCCCCTGCCGCGATTGGGTCATCGAACAGGTCTCCAACATGGTTCGCACATGCGAACTGGACTGGATCAAGCACGACTTCGACCTGCTGATGGTATCCGACGCACACCATCACGCGCCGGCAGCCACCGACAGCCGGATCGAGACCGTTCTGGGCTACTACCACATCATGGAAGAACTGCATCGACGCTTCGAGACGCTCTACCTCGATAACTGGACCCCCGTGACGGGCGGTGCGGATTTCGGCAACTTCC
The DNA here is from genome assembly GCA_964388425.1 of uncultured Planctomycetaceae bacterium. Lineage (GTDB taxonomy): Bacteria > Planctomycetota > Phycisphaerae > SM23-33 > SM23-33 > CAYMAP01. The sequence continues at coordinate 1,852 of CAYMAP010000011.1, read as the reverse complement.
AGCGGCATCACTCGACCCTGATGGCTGACTGGTACACCCCGATCCACAACCGCCAGGTCCAGGCCGGGCTGAGCCATCTGTTCCCGCCGAACCGCCTGCACGCCTACCACCGTGTCTTCGATCCCCGGGAGGAACGAGACCCGTATGCCTATCGGTCGAGTTTCTTCGGCAATGGGATGTACTTGTTGAACGACATCCTGCGATGGGATGAACAGGCCCGGACCATCGCCGCCGAACAGATTCGCCAGATCAAGGCCGACCGGGACCTGTTCGACGGCGGAGAAGTCTACGATCTCCTGCCCACCTTGCCCGGCCATCACGGCTGGGAGGCCCGGATGGTCTGGAACGAGACAATGCAGCAGGGCATGATCCAGGTCTTCCGCAACGCCGACGCAGAAACGAGCAAGACGATCCATCTGCCCTGCCTCGACCCGCAAACCACCTACGACGTTTCCTGGACGGACACAGAGCAAACCCGCCACGCCACGGGCCAGGAGTTGGCCTCAACGGGCCTGACGATCTGCCTGCCCGCACCGTTTGCGTCGGAACGATTGACCCTGCGAATCCGGGAAACCTCCTGACCCGCCCCACAGCCGCACGCCAGGCTCTTGCGATGACTGACCTGGCGGACACATAGCCTTGGACTTTTGAGAAGAACAGAGAGGAAGTTCCGTTCGATGCAACGTGCCGATTTCATTCTTGAACCCGAACTGTTTCTCAGCCATACCCCTGAGCGGGAGTTCATTGGTCCGGCGTTGGTTTCCCTCCGGGATGGAGCCATTCTGATGGCTGCGCCGTGGGGGCGGCCTCCGGTAAATTTCAGCCAGTTGGCTTCGAGCAATCCGGTACCGAGGATGTACCGTTCGACCGATGGCGGACGAAGCTGGGATGACCTCGGCCGAATGAATATGGACTGGAACTTGGAAGGGATGATCAGCGATGGGGGCATTACCCTGCTCCGCCTGCTGGACGGTCGACTGGGGTTTCTCGGACATCGGCACGTTGAAGGATTGCACGGCGGCGGGCTGCCCGTCTGGTCCGTCTCCGACGATGAGGGCGAGACCTGGACACCGGCCCGACCGCTGGACGGCCCGGAAGGTACCTGGTACGTCATGAACGACCGCATGGTCCAGACCCGCACCGGCCGACTGCTCGTGCCCGTGGCACACATGGAGCCCTCCCCGGAAAGCTTCGAAGGCAGCCGAACCGAGAGCCTCTGCTTTTTCAGCGACGATTGCGGTCAGACGTGGAAGCGTTCGGCCTCTCGAACCCTTGAAGACCAGCGAGGCCTCCAGGAACCCTGCATCGCGGAAACGGCCCCCGGAGAGATCCTCATGCTCGCGCGAACCGGCAGCGGCTGCCACCACGCCTGCTGGTCCTCCGATAACGGCGAGACCTGGTCGCCCGCCCAACCGACTTCCCTGACCGCCGCCTGCTCGCCGCTGACCCTGCGCACGCTGCCCGATGGGCGATTGATCGTCTTCTACAACCACGCCGAACCGATTGAGACGGGCGCCTTCTTTCCGCGAACGCCCCTGTGCTACGCACTGTCCGACGATCGCGGAGCAACCTGGAGCCCGCCGACCGTCATCGACAGCCGCGGCGCGCAGGACCAGTCCATGCAACACATCTACCCGGGCGTGTGCTTTACGGACGAAGGCATCCTGATGGTCTATTCAACACATGCGGCGGATGCAAAGGGCAGCTTCGGCCTGAAAAACGACCCCGCCCATCACGGCGGACTCCGGGCCCTGCTGCGGGCTCAAAGGGGACAGGCTACTTTATGGGTACCTTGAGAAATTCGATTTGCGAGATCGCGCCGAGACTTTGCTTGCTGCCAAGGAACGAAAAT
>CAYMAP010000010.1:0-24765 GCA_964388425.1 uncultured Planctomycetaceae bacterium | reverse complement strand
CTCAATCCTGTTCGGCACGCAGATTGTACGGGGCGTTGGTGTCTCGCCATACACGCAGCATCGACGGCAGCCCGGATAGAAGGTTGGATGTCTCTGCCCGACCGCCCCCCTCCCCACCCAGCCTGCACCCAACCCCGAAGGTGCAGTCCACCGGACGGTTCCTGTAATGGGGTGTTTTTGCGGGGTGTTTCGGGCCGATAAGGGCAATACGGCGTCTCGAGCCTTGGATGGTTTGGCTGCGTGGCGTGGTAGTGGCGAACAGAGACGCCGGGCTTCCCAAGGCCCGGTTGCCCCCAACAGCGGAGAGCAGGTATGGAACGCATCGGCATGAGAATTCTGTTGGCCCTGGCGTCCAGCGGATTGGTTTTTCTGGTCTGTGGCTGCGGCAAGGGCGAAGGCGGGCGGTCCAGGCCCGAAGCAGGTGCCGAGACGGTCCGTTTCGGCGAGTCGGGTTCGAAGCCGGCTGCGCGGGCGGGTTTGTTGCACGTCGGTGCGTTGGCCAGTTCTGCGAGCGCAGCAACGGACGAGGTGGTGGTCGAGGGCAGCATGCCGATGGATGCGGCCTTGGCGGAGGCGTCGCAAGAGGCCTCCGGCGTGGACATGAATGACGGGGCTGCGGCGGCGGAAGCCCAAGCGAAGTCCTCGGCTGCGAAAGCGCCTGCGGCTGACGGTCCGGATTCTCAGGGGCAGGCCGGTGAAGGCGACGGGGCCGGTCCGGAGACTCGGCCGATGGATGCCGGCGAGGCGCGGGAGCTGACGGAGAGCCAGTTGCGGATGTTTCGGCTGTTGCAGAAGAAGAATCTCCAACTGGTGATGTCGCTGCGGGAGGCGGAGGAGCGGAATCTCCGTTTGACGAAGGCGTTGATCGAGTCTCGTGATGCGGCAAGTCGGTTGCAGAATGAGTTGAACCGCCAGCGGATTCTGATGGAGATTCAGAAGCGTGAGTTGCGTGAGGTCAAGGAGCAGTTGGCGGGTCGTGGCGGGGCGGGGACCGGCTCGGTTCCGTCGACGCAAGCGGCGGATGGGGCGGAGCTGGACCCGCTGGATGCGGTGGTGGCGTTGGGTGTGGCGAGGCAGCGGATGGAGAAGTTCAAGCTGCAGTTGAAGCTGGCGGCGACAGAGGACCCGGACGAGCGGAACCGGGCGCTGTGGAAGGAGCTGGCCGAGGCCAACGATCGCAAGGCGGAGCTTGAGGCCATGCATCGGAAGCTATCGGGCCTGGTGGTTCGCCAGCACGAGGAGTTGCGTCAGCGGAAGGCCCGGCAGGTGTCGCTGGAGAAGGACCTGACAGCGTCGTCGGCTCGAGAGGAGCGGCTCGATGAGCAGTTGGCCGTGACCCGGCAGAAACTGGCGGAGCAGAATTCGCAGCTTGCGGAGTTGGAGGGGCAGCTCGATACGCAGGACCGGCAGTTGGCGAAGCGTCAACGGGATTTGTCGGCGAAGGAACAGCAGTTGGCGCGGAGGGAACGGGAGTTGTCGGCGCAGGAGGAGCGGCTCGATAGGCTGCATCGTTCGGCGATGGCGGCGGCGGGTGGAGATTCGACCCGGCCCGTGAAGCCCGCGCCGATTGAGCCGCTGGCGCCGCAACGGACGGGCCAGCCGCTGACGGGTAAGGTGGCGGCGGTCAAGGACATGGTGGTGGTGGTCAACCTCGGCAGCGAGCATGGGCTGAAGCGCGGGATGCGACTGATCGTGTATCGCGAGGCGAAGCTGGTGGGTTTGCTGAACGTCGACGAAGTCGGGCCGGGGGAGTCGGCATGCACGTTTACGCGTAAGCTTGCCGAGCCGAGGGTCGGCGACCGTGTGATTGATCGTCTGGACTGAATCTGTTCTCAGACGGTCTGCCGGGACCGTCTCGGGTTGGCATGGCGGTCGCGTCGCCGGGGCCGTCCCGCCGAGGAACGCGTGGACCGGCTGAACTCGCTCATTTTCCGGCTGATGAGTCGGAGGTTTTCCCTGCCCTGCTCGGTGTGAGCGAGTCCGACGAACTGGAAGCCCAGGGAGACGCCGGTCTGGTCGGGCTGTTTGTGGCGGAACTGGGCGTCGGCGTAGACGGAGGCTTCCCCCGGGCCGAAGACGATCCGCACGCCGATGGGCTGGCCTGTGACGAGTTCGGGGACTTCTCTGGTAACGGTCGCCTGGAATCCCCCTGCGGAGAGGTCGGCGACCTGCCCGGACCAGACGGAGCGGTGATCGCTGGGGCCTTTGGGTTCGGCATCGCATCCGCCGGTCCAGAAACTGACCCGGACGACTTTTCCGGGGGGGACGGCGACGCGGGCGAAGCTGCGTCGCTGGAGGCGTTGCATGTGCATCGGCCAGCAGAGCGACAGCGTGGGGATGCATGTGCCGTCGGGGAGTTTGAGCTGGCGCTGCCCGGCGACGCGAGCCTGGCCGAGGTACTTGTGGTGCTTGAGCTTGAAGCTCAGGGCGACCTTTTCGGCCGGGACGAACTCGTGGGGCGTGCCGTCGTCGGCCGAGGGCATCTCGACGAGAATGTGCTCGTCGGCAATGGCGAGAAAGCGGCTATGCATCCGCAGCCAGGCGTCGCCTTGAATGGAAAGCCCCAGGGGGATCTGCTTGGCGACGGAATCGTCTATCGCTTCGTTGATCTGTTGTGTCGAAAGTTCCTGCATGGCGTCTCACCCGCCTCCGGGATGGCCCGGCCTGGTTGTTGTGGTAGAACAAACTCCAATGTGCAGTACCTTCTTCGTCCAGATAAGTGGGGCAGTTCAGTAAGTATGGGATATTTGATAAAAATAGGTAGATTTTTTTGCCTTCCTCCGGGTTTCGTTCCGGCCAGTAGGATCGCCGAGGGTGCTTATCAGACATAACTAACTGTCTTGAATGATCTTAAAAGATGCACCCCTCAAAAGTCGACGGAACGGAACATCAGGGCGATTCGTCAACGCAAAGAATAGAGTTACATCCCCAGAACGGTCCTCCCAGCGTGTTCTTGGCAGTTCTGAGGGAGGCGTCTTAAAAGGACGGTATCAATTGATTTCCTGGTGCTCGGCCTGTTCGAGTTCCTTCTCGATCTGGTCGGTTTCTGGAATTTTTGGACTGCGGAGGGCGACGATCAGGCCGGGCAGGCCCCAGAGGGCGGGAAGGAGTCGGGCGAGCATGGCGAGGGTAACGATGGTGCTGGTGCCGACGAGTGGGCTTGAGAAGAACTCGACGTAGAGTTTTTCCACCAGCCCCACCCCGCCGGGTGTGACGGGAACGGCGCCGATGACATAGATCAGGGGGACGTAGATAAAGTAGTTCAGCACGGGGGGTTCCATGCGAAGTGCGAGTCCGATCATCATCGCCGCCCCGATGAAAAAGACGTGGGCGGCGACGGTGATCAGCAGTGCGACGGCCAGCACGGCCGGCCGGCGACGATATAGGGCGACGCTTCGGCCAGCGGCTTCAATGTGATGGGCGATGGGCAGCTTGCGCCAGAGCTTCTCCAGATGCAGCAATCGCCGGAACCCCGGCGAAAGAACGAACAGCAGAACCCCGGCCGAGAGAGCCAGCACGACCCCGACGGCGATAATCGGCAGCCGAAGCTGATCCACTGTCTCCCACCCCGCGCCCAGAACGAGCAGCAGCATCGCGGAGGACATCAGGGCCAGTTCCACCAGCCCCATGAGGCGGTCGACGAACAGGGTAACGAGAACCGCGGCAGTGCGGTGGGTCATTCGGCTGAGGTACCAGGCCTTGACGAGGTCCCCGCCGACCGTTCCGGGGACGATCTGGTTGAAGAACTGCCCGAGAAACGTCTGCCGGACTGCCTCCCAGAGTGAAATCCGCATTTCCTGGGCATGGAGCAAATACCACAGCCGAATGCCCATCAGGACCAGGCAAATCGGGTAGGCGAGGACCGCGAGGACGAAAAACGGGATGCGCATTCGCATCAGGCTGGTCCGGATACCCCGCCGGAGGATGCCCTCCCCTGCAACGGTACGAAAATGATCGGTCGGCATGACCTGCACGGTGGTCCACCACAGCACCCCCTGTCGAACGCGCAGATGAGCTTCCGGCACGCCGGACTGGTCGGGATCGACGGCGTAATGACCTCCCCCCCCTGAGGGTTTGACCTCGACGTAGTCATGCCAATGGGCCTGGGAGAGGACCCAGACCAGCAGTACCCCTGCCAGCAGCAGCTTGCCGACAAAGAGAACCCTTTTCAACAGTCGCTTGGTGTCTGTCTTCATGCACCGCCCTTGCCAGGAGTCCGCGGATTATAGTCTCCCGGGCTAAAAAGGCAAAGGCTCGGTACCGCCTCCTTGCCAAAGCGTTGTCGGGAATCGGCCGATATCGTGGTACACTGACGTCTACTCGAACGTTTTTCCAATCCGCCCGTTACGTCCACAAACCGTCCTCTGCGTCGTCGGGAGCCATGACTCAAGCAGCGAATACAAGTCGGCCTTTCCGGGCACCGGGCTACCGTTTGATCCGCATTCTCGGCCACGGCGCCCACAGCACGCTCTGGCAGGCGAGGCATTGCGCTACGGGCCAATTCGTCTGTATCAAACGGGTCGTGCGGGAAGACGACGACGAGCGATATTTCCAGCAGGCGATGAACGAATATGACATCGCGGGGAAAGTCCGGCACCCGAATATCCGCAAGGTCTACAAGATTCGAAAGTTGCGAAGACTGCTCGCCTTGCGGGAAGTCCACCTGGTCATGGAGTTTTGCCCGGGCAATACCGTCCAGCAGGCCCGCCCGGAGAGCCTCCCCGAATGCCTCGCCGTCTTCGCCCAAGTCGCCCACGCGCTGCACCAGATGAACGGGGCCGGCTTCGTCCACGCGGACATGAAACCCAACAACATCATCGTCGACCCCAGCGGGACCGCCCGGCTGATCGACCTCGGACAGTCCTGTCCCATCGGGACCGTCAAGCAGCGCATCCAGGGCACGCCGGACTATATCGCCCCCGAGCAGGTCGCCCGAAAACCCCTCGATGCCCGGACGGACGTGTATAACTTCGGGGCCTCGCTGTACTGGAGCCTGACCGGCAAGGCGATTCAGACCGTTCTGCCACGACCGGGCCAGCTTCAGTCGACGATTCCGGACACCCTCAAACCCCCATCCGCGCTCGTGGAAGGTGCAGGGCCTCTGCTGGACCGGCTTGTGCTGGACTGCGTCCGTCACGAACCCGACCACCGACCGGCTTCCTGCCGGGAAGTCGCCACGCGACTTGGCGTCATCCTGCGCAAGGAACTCCAGCCTCACCAGGAACGCTAAACGCGCTTCGGCTTCGGCTCAGCGTACAAAAGACAGGCCCGCCCCGACGGCGTGGCGTGTGTGGCAGCGGAGGGCAGAGAGAGTCGGAACGGGCCAGGTCGGACCCCATGAAGGGGCGTGCCGGGTTCGGAAACCCGGCCTGGCCAGGCCACCCCACAGTGTTACGAGACCATTTCGACGAGGGTACCGGGGATACGGCTGACGGTCGAGGTTTTGAGCGTGGATATCCTCCGCCCGCCCAGCCTGGGTCGATCGGCGTTTGGCAACACCACCGCGCCGTCATGGACCTCAAGGTCGAGTTCCTCACCCAGCCCGGCCTCCTCGATGACGGCTTTCGGCAGTCGGACGCCCCGTGAATTGCCGATCTTCACCAGGTGTGCGTGCATGAGCATGTCTCCCGTACACGGGCGGAATGACACCGTATACACCATGCGATGAATGGACTCCGTTGTCAATCGCAACGAGTCCGCGTGGGTGCGGCCCCCTCCCCGATCTTGTCGGGAGGCAGCGGCCTCGCGGTTTTTTCTGCGGAATTTACTTCACTGCGCGGAGCGTCTTGGTGTTTTCGCTTCCGCCGTTGAGAACGTGCAGCAGCGGCAGGGGCCGATCCGTGCCTTCGACGTTGGCCGGACGATTCGCCCAGGGCGTGGCCGACAGGACGTTGGTCAGATCCATCCAGTGTTGCAATCGGGCGACCGGGAGCTGCCAGGTCATGTGGAAGTGGTTCGCTGGCGCGTACTGCTTGTACTCGGCCATGGTGGCGTACTTCGGGACCACGAACGTGTGCGGCCAGGTCGGGGTGGAGGTCTTGCAGACTTCCCTGGCGAGGTCGGCCGGCATCTCGACGGTGCAGGCCTCGTCCCAGACGAGGCTGAAGCAGCCCGACAGCGTGCTGTAGGCCAGTCGCGAGGCGATGCCCTCGATTCCGCCGGGGGTAATGAACGTCACGCTGTTGCCCCCGCCGGGGAAGTAGAACAGGTCCGCGCCGGGCATGGTGACGCGCTGCATGACGTCGGACATGGTCTCGCCGGGCTTTCCGGCCCAGTTGAAGCTGGCCGAGCCGCTGTTGTCCCCGTCGACGAAGCCGTGCTGCGCCCAGAGGTCGTTCTTCGTGAACTTGATTTTCATGTTCTTTGCCAGCGCCTGGATTTCCCACGGTTCCCAGACTTTGCGGAAATCCATGAACAACGGCGGATTGCCCCCGCTCAGCCAGGTCTTGAACAGCATGGTCAGCAGCCCCTGGACGTCGGCTTCGGTGGCGAAGGGCAGCGGGGCCTTCTTGCCGTTGTGGTCGAAGGTCGAGTTGAAGAGGCTCTCGGCGGTGTCGCAGATCGGCAGCGGCAGGCCGCGCGAATCCGAGCCCCACTCGAGCTGGTTCATGAACCCCCCGCCGACGGCATTGAGGTCGTCCAGCAGGTCGCGCATGACCAGGTATGTCGCCAGGCCCGTCTCGAACTTCTCCTCGCCGGCTTCCTGGGAAAGGTCGAGCCGATCGCCGACGTGGCGGTTGACCCAGTTGCGGAGTTTTTTCAATTCCTTCTCGTCGTAGGCGCCCTTCTTGACCATGTCGGCCAGCAGCTTCATGTCGAGGCGTGTGATTTCCAGCCCGAAGGTGTTGCGCGTCGGGATGACGTGGGCCAGTGCGGTCTCCATGCCCATCGAGTCATGCCCGAAGACCACGACCCGCCGACCCTTCAGGCCCGCGTAGGTCAGGGCGGCGTAGCACCAGTCGGCCAGAGCGTCGGCGGTGGCGCCGGTCATTGGAGGCTTCTGCCCGGTATCGGGCCAGGTCCCGACGTTCAGCGTCGCCAGTCTCCCGGACTGGGCCAGCGCGCCGTTGACGGCATGGGCGAAGACGACCCCGGGCCTGGGCCCGCTGTTGCCGCAGGTGATGTTCACCGGCAGGTCGGGGGGGAAATGGCTCAGCAGGCTCATGAGCGTCAGTTGCGGAAACGCCCAGGTATCCGGGGCGCAGACGATGGCGTCGACACCCGCGTCGAGGAACAGGCGGGCGACGGTGTCGGCCTCTTTTTCCCCATCGACGAGGACCGTGCTGAAGACGACCTCGACGGGCGAACCGTCCGGAAGCGTGACGCGTTTGCCGATCTCCCCGGCGACCATCTCGATGATGTTCTGCGCCCGGCTGCGGGAATCGGCGTCGATCCGCGGATCGCAGGTCGCGCAGACCCCGAAGGTGACGGTGCTGCTCCTGGGCTGACGGGGGGCGGTGAGTTTCGTGACGTTCGACTTGGCCATGGGGTGCTCCTTGGGCTGATGACCCGACCGGGCGGGCCGGCAGCAGAAAGCTCATTGCGTTCCGGCATGGCGGGCGGGATGGTTCGGCATCCAGCGGGCCCGCATGCCCACATGAAAAGCCTACCCATCGCCATGGGTGAAAACAAGCCCCCGGCATCCTGGAAAGACCGGTCTCCGATTACGGGCAGGTCGTGCGGATGGTCGACCGCGACCACTGCGTCTGGGCCGAAGAAATCGACGTCGAGGACAACTGCGTCCTCACCGTCCGCTATGCCAACGGGGCGAAGATGACCCACGTCGAGTGCCCGGCAATTCAGGATTGCGCGGGCTCGGGCTCGGGCAGTGCGTGGGAGGCCGGTTCGCCGGCCGGGCTGCGAGTGGGGAGGGTCGGCTCGGGGGGGCGGCGGTAGCGGACGATCCGCCCGAACATGAGCCTGAGGCACCACCCGGCGGTCCGCCAGACGTTGTGGGCCAGTCCCCACATGCCCCAGAGCTGGGCGGCGACGTCGAAGAGGTACCGGCGGTTGAAGATCCGCCCGAGTTTGACCAGCAGGCGGACCGGGTTGTAGAACAGCAGGTAGGCCAGCAGGATGTTGAGCTGCTTACGCCAGGGCTCGGGGTCGCTGGAGGCGATGACGTGGTTGCCGTCGTACATGCGGGGTTCGAGGGGTCGCCCGCCGGCGGATCGGATCACCATGCCGCTGCGGAACGTCGGACGGTAAAGTTTGCTGCCGGCTGAGGGCGTGATCATCAGCACCTGGAGGGTCGCCGAATCCGCCCGGGCCAGGAGGTGGACCTGGTTGATCAGCCCGTCGGCCCGGCCTGGGGTCAGCAGGGGCTGGCCGTCGTGGTGCATCATCATCGGGTTGGGCTTGATGCCGTTGCGGTTGAGCAGTTGAAAGGCGCGGTGCGTCGTGTCGGGGGTCTGGCCCTTTTTGACGAGCTTGCCCGAGAGGTCCTCGACGCCGAGCCACAGCGCCCGGACGCCGGCCTTGCGGACGGTGGGCAGGTAATCGGCCATCGCGAGGGTGTCGTGGACGGTGACCTCGGTGGCCAGCCGGGCCCGCTTGCGGAAGGGCTTGCCGGCGACCTCGGCCGAGACGAAATGCTCGCACATCGCGATCGTGCGCTCTTTGTCGTTGAAGAAATTGTCGTCCGCCCCGAAGTAGAAGCGGATGCCGTACTGCCGGTACAGCCGATCGATGTCCTCGACGATGCGCTGCGGGCTTTTCGTGCGGTACTGCCTCTGGTTGTAGGCGGGGATGGCACAGTACGGGCAGCGGAACTTGCAGCCGAGCGTCAGCACGAGACAGCCCAGCGGGCTCCGGCGGGCGACGCGCTCCGGCGGGATCGGGCGCGACGCCAGGCCGGTCGATCGGCTGGGCGGTTCGAGAACGGCGAAGCCCGGGGCTGGGCTGGGCTGTTCGTCGAGGTTCCCGCAAAGTCGCTGAATGCCCGTGTCGACCAGCGCCTCGGGAATCGGTCCGTCGCCGACGGGATACATCAGCCCGGGGATGTCGTCCAGCAGCCCGGAGCGTTTGGCTCGCAGGAAGGTCTGGCGGAGACTCTCGCCCCCGCTCCGCAGCGAGAGCAGGACTTCCATGAGCTGGCAGAGGACGTACTCCTCGCCGGTGACGGCCACGTCCGGGCCGAACGGGTCGGCCGGATCGTCGGAAAACAGCAGCCACGGTTCGTAGATGCAGACGCTCCCGCCGGCCAGCACGAGCGGGCGACGGTCAGGGTCGATCCGGCGGAGATCGCGGAGCATCTCGCGGGCCGGTGCGGTGTGCAGACTCATCGCCGAGAGGCAGAACAGGTCCGGCAGCCGGCCGTCCAGACGCATCGCGGTGGGGCGGAATCGGCGGTTCCACTGCTGCAGCACGATGCGGACCTTCTCGATGCCGCTTTCGAGCAGCGTCGACGCCACCGCCCGCGGACCGGCGGGCACCATGTGCATGTCCGGGCCGATGAACGGCAGCATGCGCGTGCGGTGGTCGAATGCGCAGGCAATGACGGCCGAGAGGTCACGACCGGCCGGCAGGTTCCGCAGACGACGACGGATGTCCGTCAGCTCGCCGGTCGGCAAAAGAATATCACCAGGTTCTCGGGGGGGCAGTTCCATCCGGTCAGTTTAGCAGGGCGGACCGGGCAAACCCAAGGGAAATGTGGGCACCGGCAAAATCGATCGAAGGATTGGAGACCCGGATCCGTCCCGCCCCAGTGCCCGGACAGGGCCAGGTCCGGATCGAGCGGGCTGGAGACCATGAGCGACGGAAAACTGCCGTCGTGGTCGCAGGCCCGGGTGACCAGGACCCTCAGCAGGGCGTGTGCTGGGAGCTTCGGCAGACGGCGCGTCGAGCCAGTTCCTTCACCCGCGTCAGCGAGGGCGGAAGAATCCCCACCCGCAGAGCGACGGCGGCGACGGCAACCAGCAGTTCGATGAGGCTAAAAACCATGTAGAGCGTTGGCCCGCCAGGGCGCATACTTTTTGGGACGCGAACCCTCTACATGGAAAGCCAAAAGCCCCGAGCCGGCAGGTGGCGCACAACGACCGAGGAAGCACAAGGACGGCAGAACGCCTTGGCGGACATGGCAGGAAGTCCCCGGAGTCCCAGAAGTCGAACAACACCGCGGATGCTCTGCCATGCCGAAAACGGGGCGTCAACAGTCTGTCCCCGTTTTTTCTGTGGTTCCTGTCGGTCAGCCCTTCAGGACGCTCATGGCCTTGTCGGGTTCGGCGAGTTTGAACACGGCCGTCGTCGTGCCGGTCCCGTCCTCGTCGGCGGTGCAGTAGGCGTAGGTGACGTTCAGGCCCGCCTCGGCGAGCTTGCCCGTCAGGTCGGCGAAGATGCCCGGTTCGTTGCCGATCGGCAGGACGAGCACGTCCGTTTCCGTCCAGCGGTCGTGGGTTTCCTTCAGGACCTCCTGGGTCTTCCGCGGGTCGCTGGTGACCACCCGCAACACGCCGTGCTCGCCGGAGTCGCTCAGCGACAGCGCGAAGAGGTTGACTCCCGCCTCAGCCAACGCGCGGGTCACCGACCCCATCACGCCGGGCTTGTTGATCAGAAAAATCGAAAATTGCGTCTCGATCCGCATGGCTGGTTCCTTCCGTCTGGTGGTCAGAAATCTCAATGCTCCATACACAATGTTCAAGCAAATCGCAAATCCCAAATCGCAAATTCCCAAACGATTCCCCGCGTCGAATTCCCTGGCTCGGCCGGCTACCCGGTTTTCTGGGCCGCCTTGTGTCGCAGGTAGGCGTCGATGAACTCCTGCAGGTCCCCGTCGAGGATGCGGTCGGTGTGGGGGCTTTTCAGTTCGGTCCGTTCGTCGCGGACGAGCTGGTAGGGGTAGAGGACGTAGGAGCGGATCTGGTTGCCCCAGGCGATTTCGCCCTTGTCGCCGTAGAGTTTAGCCAGTTCGGCGTCGCGCTTGGCCTGCTCGTGCTGGTAGAGCTTCGCGGCGAGCATTTTCCGGGCCTCGGCGCGGTTCTTGTGCTGGGATCGCTGGTTCTGACACTGCACGACGATGCCGGTCGGCTGGTGGGTCAGGCGGATCGCCGAGGAGGTCTTGTTGACGTGCTGCCCGCCGGCCCCGCTGGCGCGGAAGGTATCCTCGCGGACGTCCTTGTCCCAGTCGATCTCGACGTCCACGTCGTCGAGTTCCGGCAGGACGTCGACGCTGGCGAAGGAGGTGTGGCGTCGGTTCTGGCTGTCGAAGGGGCTGATCCGCACCAGCCGATGCACCCCGCGCTCGCAGGAGAGGTACCCGTAGGCGTAGGCTCCCTTGACCTGGAGGGTGACGCTTCGGATGCCGGCCTCCTCGCCGTCGGTGCGGTCGATTTCCTCGGCGTCGTAGCCGGTCCGCTCGAAATACCTCAGGTACATCCGCAGGAGCATCTCGGCCCAGTCGCAGCTTTCGGTCCCGCCGGCCCCGGCATGGACGGAGAAATAGCACGGCCCGGCGTCGTGCGGGTCGGACAAAAGCGTCCGCAGTTCGAGCCGATCGAGGTCGGCGCGGAGCTTCTCGGCCACACCGGCGACTTCGGTCAGTTCGGATTCGTCGTCGGCTTCGCTGGCCAGTTCGTAGTGGACCTGCAGGTCCTCGACTCGCTGGAGGAGGTCGCGAACGGGCGCGACGACGCCCTTGGCCAGCTTGAGCTGGGCGACGACGGGCTGGGCGGCCTCGGGGTTGTCCCAGAAGCCCGGCTGGGCCATCCGCTGCTCGAGTTCCTGCATCCGCTCTTCGTTGCCCGCCAGGTCAAAGAGAGTCCCGGATGGCTACGATCCGGGCGCTGAGGTCTTCGACGGCCTGGGAGATATCTTCCAGTTCAATCATAGTCGCATTGTAGCCGAACGAACCCGCCGGCGGAACCCGTCTTTTGTTCTTGCCCTGAATCGGTGTCCCTCAGCCGGCCGGCAGTCAGGCCGCCGTCGGCTGAGAGCCTGTAGGCAAACCGGTTTATTCTTTGCGCTGACGAATCGCCCTGATGTTCCGTTCCGTCGACTTTTGAGGGGCGCCTCTTTGAAATGCGCACCGGAATCGGTTCTAATCCCGGCATGAATATTCTGGTGAGCAATGACGATGGCATTTTCGCGCCGGGCCTAGCTGCCCTGGTCCGGGCGGTGTCCGACCTCGGGCACGTCACCGTTGTCGCCCCGGACTCGCCCCAGTCAGCGGCAGCTCATTCGATCACCCTCCGCCGGGCACTGACGGTCCGGCGGGTCGAGGTCGGCGGGGACGAGCCGTTCGAGGGCATGGCCGTCGACGGCCGACCGGCCGACTGCGTCCGCCTGGCCGTGCGGTACCTCCTGCCCGTCCGCCCGGACCTGGTGCTCTCGGGAATCAACGCCGGGGCGAACGTCGGGGTCAACGTGTTCTACTCCGGCACGGTCGCCGCCGCAGCCGAGGGTGCCATGTGCGGCGTCCCGGCCGTGGCATTCAGCCTGGCCCTGGCGGACTTCTCCCCCGACGCCGAGGGCGACTACCCCGCCGCCGCCCGACACTGCCGGGCCGTCCTCGATGCGCTGCGGGCAGACGGATTCGAACCCGGCGAACTGGTCAACGTCAATATCCCCGTCCTGGCCGGCGACCTCGCCCCCCGAGGCGTCCGCGCCTCTGAGCAGTCCGACGCCGACGTTGTCGATACCTATCGCGCCGTCGATTCGCCCGAAGGCATCGAGCGGTATCGACTGGCCGACGAATACGAATTCTCCGACCCCCACGACGAATCCGACGTCGCCCTTCTCCGAGACGGGTACATCACCGTCACCCCGCTGCGGACGGACATGACCGACCACGACAGGCTCGGGACGATCCGAAAAACCATCCGGGACAACACCACCACCCCCACCGATTGACGGGAACGAGGCGCGAGCGATGGCAGAACAACGCAGCAGCCTGAACAATGCCCCCTCACCCGCACCGAGTTTCGGCTGTGGATTCCTGACGGCGAACATCCGGCGGAGCCCCCAGGGCGTGATGCTCTGCGAAGGGGTGATCGTGAATTTCTTCGTCTGGGACCTGCCCTGCGACCGCACCGGCCAACTCGTCCTGACCGTCCTGGACTCCCGCTCGGGAGAAACCCGGGGGGACCTGACCCTGCGGAACGTCCGGCAGGACAGACAGCTTCACAACCAGCAGTTCACCCTTCGCAGCATCCGCGACGGCGCACCGGCGACGGTGGCCACGCCGCTTCGCTTTCATCTCCCCGCCGAGGGACGCTACGAACTGGTGGCCTCCCTGCCGGAAAGCGTCTCGACCCTGACCGTCCCGTTCGAGGTCGAAAAGCGCCCCTGGCCCACCTTCGCCCGGGAAGACCTCGACTTCCTCGCCGAACACCCCCAGGTCCGCCAGACCCTCCGCGTCAAGACCCCCTGCCCGAAGTGCCGTGCCGCCTACGAATTCGAGGAAGGCGTCCAGCCCGACCACAAACCGCCCCTGGGCACGATGCGATTTCCCGACCTGGGATTCATGAATTGCGAACACTGCGGACATGCCATCACGCTGCGCGATCTGCAGGGCCAGGTCCGCCAGACCCTGCTCAACGGCGTGCAACGCGAACGGGCCAAAGCCGAGCAGAACAAATCGTGACGCACAGCGCGTCCTGTTCGACGCTCGACGGGGACGATATGCCCAAGCTCCCGGCTGCGATGGGTCGATATACCAACAGATGTTTCCCTGGCTGACCATCCTCCGCCCGCACCACTGGTTGAAGAACCTCATCGTTCTGCTGCCTGTGCTTTTCGCCCAACGGTACGGAGACCCCGGGGCGTGGGCGTCGGCGTTGCTGGCGGCGGGGGCGTTCTGCCTGGTCAGCAGCGGCATCTACATCCTCAACGACCTGGCCGACCGCGAGCAGGACCGCCTGCACCCGCGGAAGCGGCACCGCCCGCTGGCGGCGGGGACGATCAGCCCAGCCGGCGCGGTCATCGAGGCGCTCGTCGTCCTGGCCGGCGGGGTCGGGCTGTGCCTGCTGCTGCCCGCGACCGCCGGAGTCCTCGTGGGGGCCTATCTGCTGCTGCAACTGGGCTACAATCTCACGCTCAAGCACCACATGCTCACGGACGTGATTTGCCTGGCGGTGGGGTTCGTGTTCCGCGCCGCGGCCGGTGCCGCCGCCATCGCCGCTCCCATCAGCCCCTGGCTGATCGTCTGCACCTTCACGCTCTGCCTGTTCCTGGGCTTCTGCAAGCGGTTCTGCGAACTCGGGGCAATCCTCGACGACACCCGGCGGGAGACCCACCGCCGCACGCTGGCCGGTTACTCCCGCGAACTGCTCACGCACCTGGTCTCGCTGACGGCGGGCCTGGCGATCGTCTCCTACCTCCTCTACGCCATCAACCCCCGAACCGTCGAACAGTTCGGGACGATCGGGCACGTCTTCACCCTGCCGGTGGTCTTCTACGGCGTGACGCGGTTCGCCATGCTCTCGATGCAGGGGCGTTTCTCCGGCCCGACCGACATCGTCCTGCGCGACCGCCCGATCCTCGCGACGGGGCTGCTGTGGATCCTGCTGACGCTGGCGGTCATCCGCTGGGGCGCGTTCCTGCACGACCATCTGGACCCGCTGGTCCACTGACCGTGGCAAGGGCGGTTCCGATTCTGCAGACAGGCTGGCGGCGGATCAGGACTCTTCGGTCTTCTCGTCGGCAGGCTCGTTGTCGGGGTCGATGAGTTTCTTCGGCTCGTCGTCGGGCGTCAGCGGCAATTCGGGCTGGTCGCCGTCGTCTTCGGTGAGGACCTTGGCCACGGCGACGAGGGTATCGCCCGGCTTGAGCGTGATGATCCGCACGCCCTGGGTCGCCCGGCCGATAACGCGGAGTTCGGCGATGCCCGTCCGGACGATCTGGCCGTTGTAGGTGATCAGCATGAGTTCGTCGCGGTCGCGGACGGTTTTCAGGGCGACGACCTTGCCGTTGCGATCGGTGGCGCGGATGTTGATGATGCCCTTGCCCCCGCGGGACTGCAGGCGGTATTCGTCAAAATTCGTCCGCTTGCCGAAGCCTTTCTCGCAGAGCGTCAGCAACGTCGCCGACGGGTCGACAATGCACATGTCGACCACCTCGTCGTCGGCGGCGAGGCTGACCCCGCGGACGCCGGCGGCGGTTCGGCCCATCTCGCGGACGTCATGTTCCAAAAAGCGGATCGCCAGCCCGTTCCGGGTCCCGAGCACGATTTCGTCCGAGCCGTTGGTGATCGCGGCGTTGATGACCTCGTCGCCTTCCTTGAGCCCGCAGGCGAGGATGCCTCCCTTGCGGACGTTCCCGTAGGCCGACAGCGAGGTCTTCTTGATCTGTCCGTTGCGGGTGGCGGTCATGAGGAAACGGTCGTCCTCGAACTCCCGCACGCAGGCGACGGCGCGGATGGACTCGTCGGACTGCAGCTCCAGGAGGTTCACGATCGCCCGTCCGCGCGACGTCCGGGCCATCGACGGGATGTCGTAGACCTTCAGCCAGTGCATTCGTCCGGTGTTCAGGAAGACCAGCATGTAGTCGTGCGTCGAGGCGATGAACAGCTCCTCGACGAAGTCGCCGTCCTTGCTCTCATTGCCGATCACGCCCTGCCCGCCGCGTCCCTGCTTGCGGTAGGTCGTCACCGGCGTGCGTTTGATGTAGCCCTCGTGGGTGAGGGTCACGACGACGTCTTCCTCGGCGATGAGGTCTTCGATGTCGATGTCCCCCACGTCGCCGACAATCTCCGTCCGCCGGGGGTTGTCGTACTTGTCCTTCATCTCGTAGACGTCTTCGCGGATAATGTCCAGCAGCAGGGCCTCCTCGCGGAGGATGGCCTCGTAGCCTTCGATCTCCTCGACGAGCTTGCCGTAGTCCCGCGCGAGCTTTTCGATCTCCAGCCCGGTCAGGCGGCGGAGCTGCATGGCGAGGATGGCGTCGGCCTGGACGCCGGTGAGCTTCATCGGCTCGGAGGCCCGGATGACGAACCCGGCCGGCAGGAGCTTGCGGATCGTCGCGTCCTCCGTCAGCGTCAGCTCCAGGGCCATCAGCCTCTCCTTGGCGGTCGGCTCATCGGGGCTGGTCTTGATCAGTTCGATGATCCGGTCGATGTCCGCCACGGCGAGGATGAGCCCTTCCAGCAGGTGGGCACGCTGTCGGGCCCGGCGGAGGAGGAACATCGTCCGCCGACGGATGACATCCTTGCGGTGCTCGATGAAGTGCAGCAGCAGTTCCTTGAGCCCCAGCGTGCGCGGGGCGTGGTTGACCAACGCGATATTGATGATGCTGAAGGTGTTCTGCAGCGGCGTGAACTGGTAGAGCTGGTTGATGACGACGTTGGGTTCGGCTCCTTTTTTCAGGTCGACCACAATCCGCATCCCCGACCGGTCGGAGTGGTCCTGGACGTCCGTGATGTCGGGAATCTTCCCGAGCTTGACCATCTCGGCGATGCGTTCGATGATCGTGGTTTTGAGGACCTGGTAGGGAATTTCGGTGACGACGATCTGCGTCTTGCCCCCGCGGGTCTGCTCGGTGTGCAGCTTGCCCCGGACGCTCAGCCGGCCGCGCCCGGTCTGGTAGCCCTCGACGATGCCCTTGCGCCCGCAGAGGACCCCGCCGGTGGGGAAGTCCGGACCCTTGACGATCTGCATGAGGTCTTCGAGCGTCGCGTCGGGTTCGTTGATAAGGTGGACCAGGGCGTCGCAGATTTCGCCCGGGTTGTGCGGCGGGATGCTGGTGGCCATGCCGACGGCGATGCCCTGCGAGCCGTTGACCAGCAGGTTGGGGAACTTCGCCGGCAGGACGACCGGTTCGGTCCGCATGCCGTCGTAGTTCGGCTGCATGTCGACGGTGTCGAGGTTGATATCGGCGAGCATGTCCATGCTGACCGCGGCCATGCGGGCTTCGGTGTACCGCATGGCGGCGGGGGGGTCGCCGTCGATCGACCCGAAATTCCCCTGCGGATCGATCAGCGGGACGCGCATGTTCCAGTGCTGGCCCAGCCGGACGAGGGTCGGATACACCACGCCCTCGCCGTGGGGATGGTAGTTGCCGGAGGTGTCGCCGGCGACCTTCGCACACTTGCGGTGCTTGCTTCGGGGCCCGAGGTTCAGGTCGTTCATCGCCACGAGGATGCGGCGCTGCGAGGGTTTGAGCCCGTCGCGGACGTCCGGCAGGGCGCGGTCGACGATCGTGCTCATCGCGTAGACGAGGTAGCTCTCCCGCATCTCCTCTTCGATGGGGAGGTCCTCGATCCGCTCGTCGTCGAACATCGCCAACGTCGTCCCCCCGATCCTCGGCGGGCCGGGCGGGAGATCGTCGGCGGCAGGCTCTGAACCCTCTCCGGTCGGTTCGTCAGGTACGTTCACGTCGTCTTCTGCCAAGGTCGTGCTCCGTCTTTGCGGTCCTGTCTCGCGGGGCGGTCCGTCCAGCCCCGCGCCGTATTCCCAAGTCCCGCGATTGTCCCAGAAACCGCGCCCGAAGTACAGTCCTCATTCACAGCGAACCGCCCGCCGGAAGAGCATTTTTTGATGCAACCGCATTGGGCGTCGTGTACGCTGTGGTCTTGCGAACGCTGTTTTTACGATGAAAGGACTTTCCCCATGTCTCCCAGACGTTTTGCCTTCGTGGGCTTCCGCCATGCCCACATCACCGCCGTCTATCAGGCCGTCCAGCAGCGAGACGACTGCACGCTCCTGGCCGCCTGCGAGGAAGACCCCAACATGCGAGACCAGCTCGCCAAGGGCAACGACGTTGAGATCACCCACGAGTCCTTCGGGCAGATGCTCGCAGAGGTCGACTGCGACGCCGTGGCGGTGGGCGACTACTACGGCATCCGAGGCCGGCGGGTGCTCGACGCCCTCGCCGCCGGCAAACACGTCCTCAGCGACAAGCCCCTGTGTACCTCGATGGACGAACTGGAGCAGATTCGCACCCTCGCCGCGGAGAACAACCTCCAGGTCTTCGCCCAGCTCGACATGCGCGACCTGCCCGCCCTGCGAACCCTCCGTCGGGTCATCGCCGAGGGACGCCTCGGCGAGGTCCAGACCGTCACGTTCCTCGGCCAGCACCCGCTGATGTTCGGGACCCGCCCGGCGTGGTACTTCGAGGAAGGCAAGCACGGCGGGACGATCAACGACATCGCCATCCACGCCTTCGACTGGCTGCCCTGGCTGACCGGGCGACGCGTCGCGGAAGTCACCGCCGCCCGCGCCTGGAACGCACGCCTCGAAGAAGTGCCCCACTTCCAGGACGCCGCCCAGCTCATGCTCCGCCTCGACAACGACGGAGGCGTGCTCGGCGACGTCTCCTACCTCACTCCCGACGCCTGCGGATACGCGATCCCGCAGTACTGGCGGATTCTCGTCCACGGCAGCGAGGGCCTGGCCGAGGCCTGCCCCGCCACGTCCACCCTGCATGTGGCTGAGCGTGAAACCGCCCTTCGCCCCGTCGACCTCGACAACGAACGCAAGGACGGATACTTCGTCGACTTCCTCGACGCCGTGACCGGCAGCGAACCCCAAACCGGCTCGCTGAGCACCGCCGAGAGCCTCGAAGCCCAGCGGCTGGCACTGCGGGCCCAGCAGGCCGCCGACCACAACCAACTCCGCGTGGACTGCACGCCATGACCGACCGCCCCGTGAAAACCCGCTTCGCGCCCTCCCCGACCGGCTCGCTGCACGTCGGCGGGGCGAGGACCGCGCTGTTCAACTACGCCCTGGCGAGAAAGCTCGGCGGGACGTTCCTGCTCCGCATTGAAGACACCGACCGCGCCCGCCACCAGGAACAGGCCGTCGCAAAGATCGTCGACGATCTCCGCTGGCTGGGCCTGGACTGGGACGAGGGCGTGGAAATCGGCGGACCGGCCGAACCGTACCGCCAGAGCGAACGCCTGGAGATGTACCGGGAGAAGGTCCAGTCCCTGCTCGACGCGGGCAAGGCCTACTACGCCTTCGAGACCGCCGAGGAACTCGACGCCCGCCGTCGCGACGCGGAACAAAACAAGACGACCTACCTCTACCGCCGGGACGACCGCGATCCGGCGAGCTTCCCTACCGCGCAGGAGGCCTCCCGGCAGCGCGAGGCGGGCAGGCCTGTCGTCGTGCGGTTCCTGAACCCGACCGGCGAGGTTACCGTCCGCGACGAGGTCTTCGGCGAGGTCGCCGTGCCGGCCGACCAGCAGGACGACTTCGTCATCGCCAAGGCCGACGGCTGGCCGACGTATCACCTCGCCAACGTCGTCGACGATGGGCTGATGGGCGTCACGCATGTCCTCCGAGGCCAGGAGTTTCTCGGGCAGACCTGGCGGCACGAGCTGTTGCGCCAGGCCCTCGGCCTGACCGAGCGGACCTACGCCCACCTGCCGTTGATCCTCGACATGCAGGGCAAGAAGCTCTCGAAGCGCGACGGGGCCGTCGAGGTCGAAAGTTTCCGCAAGGCCGGGTACCTCCCCGAGGCCCTGGTGAACTTCCTGGCCCTGCTGGGGTGGAACCCCAAGTCCGACCGGGAGACGTTCAGCCTGGCCGAGTTCGTCGAGGCCTTCGATCTGGCCGGCCTGGGCAAGGCCAACGCGAAGTTCGACCGCGGCAAGCTCCAGGCGTTCAACACCGACGCCGCCGCGGCCGCCTCGGACGATCGGCTCGCGGCATGCTTCGCGGACTTCCTCGCCCGCAACGATACGCCGATCCCCGCCGGCGACCCCGCCCTGCTGGAACGCCTGCTGCGCGAATGTGCGGGCTTCCGGACCTTCCAGGACGTCGTGGAGAAGGCCGGCGTGCTCTTG
Organism: uncultured Planctomycetaceae bacterium; assembly: GCA_964388425.1. Lineage (GTDB taxonomy): Bacteria > Planctomycetota > Phycisphaerae > SM23-33 > SM23-33 > CAYMAP01. The sequence goes on along the minus strand of CAYMAP010000010.1, from coordinate 5,045 downwards.
GCCCCCGACGACGCCTACGCCTTCGACGACAAGGCGGTGAAGAAGAACCTCGCGAAAAACGACGGGGCCGGCTTTGACGTGCTGGGCGAGCTGCGCGACACGCTGGCCGACGCGGAACTCTGGTCGCCCGAGGCACTCGAGGCCCTGCTGAAAGACTTCGCCGAGGCCCGCCGGCTCGGCATGGGCAAGGTCGCCCAGCCCCTCCGCGTCGCGGTGGCCGGTACATCCGTCAGCCCCGGCATCGGCGCGACGCTCGACCTGCTCGGCAAGGACCGAACCCTCGCCCGCATCGACCGCTGCCTGGCCGAACTCGGTCCGCGACGGTAGCTTCCCCGTTCCGTGAATCGGCAAGTATTGTGATCATCCCGTGCAATGGGGTGGCCCGTTACGCGCCATTCTGTTTTGTGGCGCGTCTCTCCAGGACGGCCGACTCGGGGACGTAGAGTCCGTTTCCGTCGGCGGCGGCCAGGGGCAGGCGGATGGTGAAGGTGCTGCCCTGGCCCTCGGCGGTGTCGACGGCGAGTTGCCCGTCGAAGCGTTCGATGATGCTCTTGATCCCCGCCAGGCCCACACCGGTTCCCGGAATGGAACTCTTCCGGGCGTTGGAGGCGCGGAAGAATTCGCGGAAGAGGTTCGGCAGGTCCGCTTCGGGAATGCCCATGCCCGTGTCGCTGACGTTCAGTTCAGCCCAGCGGTCGCGGCGGCTCAGCCGAACCGTCACCCGCCCGGTGGGGGTGTACTTCACGGCGTTGGAGACCAGGTTCGAGACCGCCAGCCGAAGCGCCTTGCGATCCATGCGGACCGGCGCGTTCATGTCGAGTTCGATCTCCAGGGCCAGTCCCTTGCCTTCCGCCTGGTCGCGGTAACCCTCGGCCACTTCGCGGACCTCGGCGGCGAAGTCCAGTTCGACGATCTCGCTCATCGGCCCGCCGGACTTCATCCGCGCGAGGCTGAGCATTTCCGTCGTCAGCTCGAGCATGTCGTCCATCCTCTGGCAGACCCGGCCGTGGACCTGTCGGGCGCCTGCGTCGTCGCCGATCTGCTCGCCGAGCATCTCCAGGAGCATCTTCGCCCCGGCGACGGGGGACTTCAGTTCGTGGACCATGACGCGGATGAACTCAGCCTTTTCTTTTTCGAGCCATTTGAGGGTGGCGATGTCTTCGTAGAGCTTGGCGTGGTAGACCGCGTAGCCGATGAGTCGGCTGATGCTGCTCAGGGCGGGCAGGTCGGCCGGTCCGAACGGCTCGGCGAGGCTGTTGATGATCTGCACCACGCCGACGACCTCGCCCTTGAACGTCGCCGGGCAGCACAGCACGTCATGCGTGCGGTAGCCGTTGCGCTCGTCCCACGAGCGGTCGAACCGCAGCGACGGGTCGATGCCCGAGAGTTCGCCGTAGGCGTCGGGGACGGCGAAGGCGCGGGCGGAATCGGCACAGAACCCCGCCAGCGAGGTCGGATCGAGGGGCACGGCGATGCGCTGGGCGACGTTGCCGATCACCGCCACCGACACCAGCCGACGGGTCTGCCGGTCGACTACGTAGACGGTGGCCCGGTCGGCCTGGAAGTCCTCGCAGAGGACTTCCGCGACGTCGCGCAGCACCTCGGCCAGACAGACGTCGCCCAGCATGCGGTCGTAGAGGTTGAACAGCACCTCGTGGGCCGAGCCGTGCCTGGCGATCAAGTTCCGTCGTGCCCTGGCCTCGCCGGGAGTCTCAGACTCCCCCCTGATGTCTGAATCCTTCCTCATGCTACCGCCCTCATCGCGTGCCATTTTTACAAAGCCTTTTTTTGTAGAAGGTTGTGGATACTGCCGGATCGAACAGGCGCAGGAAGCCACACCAGCAGCCTTTACGGGTTGCCTCGCGAGCAGGGATTGTACCATGGAAACCGCAAACGGGCGGGAGAAAATCGGAGCGATACCCGATGAGTTGAGTGGGGACAGGCAGGTCCGCTTCGGGAATGCCGCAGTTCATATCCGAACTGAAAAAAGCCCCGGGCATGCCCGGGGCTGATGATGGTATCGGATACATCCACGGCTGCTGCAGCCCGGCAGTTCCGGGCCTCAGTCGTCCTGGGGTCGGGACCACTTGCTGACGTCGAAGCTCTCGGCATACCAGCGGTGGAGTTCCTCGTCGCTGATGGCGGTGGTTCGGCCGCGTTCGTACTCGACGTCGACCTGTTCCTTCATCGCCAGCAGCCGGGGGTCGTTTTTCGCGACGTCCTGGTCGTAGTGGCGTTCGACCCAGTGTTTCAGCCCGGCCGCCCCGCTCTTGTCGGTGATGGCCACGGCGATGGGCCGGCGGAGGAGTTTCTGGGTATCGAAGGCGGAGTAGATTTCCTCGCTCTTGAGGAGTCCGTCGGCGTGGATGCCTGCCCGGGTGGTGTTAAAATCCCGCCCGATGAGGGGATAGTTCGTCGGGATGTCGAAGCCGATGGTCTGGGTGAAGTAGTCGGCGATTTCGGTGATGACGGTGTAGTCCGGGCGTTTGCCGTCGCTGTTTCCGCCGGCGACGGCGTCGCGGAGTTGGCCGGCCTCGATGACCATGGCTTCCAGTGGGCTGTTGCCGGTCCGCTCGCCGATACCCAGCAGTGAGGCGTTGCAGCCCGCACAGCCGTACAGCCAAGCCGTCGCGGGATTGATCAGCACCTTGTGGAAGTCGTTATGTCCGTGCCATTCCAGCAGTTCGCTGGGCACGCCGGCCTGGTGGGTCATGGCGCGGACGATGCGGGGCACGGAGCGGGGCAGCTTCGCCTGAACCCAGGGCACGCCGTAGCCCATCGTGTCGCACAGCCGGATTTTCACGTCCATGCCGTACTGCTCGCGGAGCCTCATTAACTCGACGGCGAAGGGGATGACGAACCCGTCGAAGTCCGCACGGGTGATGTCCTCGAAGTGGCAGCGCGGGACGATGCCCTCGTCGAGGGCGGCTTTGGCGACGTCGAGGTACTGGCTCAGGGCCTGCTTGCGGTCCTTGTGGAGCTTCAGGAAGATGTGGTAGTCGCTGCAGCTCGTCAGGATGCCCGTCTCGGGCAGGTGCATGTCTTTGACGAACTTGAAGTCGTTTTTCACCGCCCGGATCCAACTGGTCACCTGCGGGAACTCCGCGCCGACATCGAGACATTTTTCGACGGCTTCGCGGTCCTTTTTCGTGTAGAGGAAGAACTCGCTGGCCCGGAGGATGCCGCTGCCGTTGTCCAGGCGGGTCATGAGCTGGTAGATATCCACGATCTGATCGACGGTATACGGCGGGCGGGCCTGCTGGCCGTCCCGGAAGGTCGTGTCCGTCACGAAGACTTCCTTGCAGGGCGTCATCGGGACCGTTTCGTCGTCGAAGGCGACCTTCGGCAGGTCGGTGTAGGGGAACATGTCGCGGTAGAGGTTCGGCTCGTCGACGTTCTGAAGCTCGGCGGTTTTCAGGGGCTGTTTGCCGGTCTGTCGGGATTCAATGGTGCTCATTAGGGAATCTCCCTTCTGGAAATCCAAGGAAACCTCGCATGGAGGCGATTAAGAAACGGGCGAATCAGGCGGATGGCTCGCGGGGCCTGGCCTCGGCCAGCCGTCTGCGCTGGAGCGCTCCTCCAACGCCCCACATTGTACCCGAAGGCAAAGGCAGATGCAAAAGGTCATTCGCACCGGTTGCGTACAATTCGCCCGGCATGTTTTCGGATAGCCTCGGGGTAGGCGACGCATTCCTGCCTGAAGAGACGCTCGGCGAGCGTTTCGGGCGTATCGCCCGGCAGGACAGGGACTTTCCGTTGCAGGACAATGGGACCTGCGTCGTAGTCGTTGGTGACTTCGTGGACGGTGCAGCCGCTCTCGGTCTCCCCGGAGGCGAGAACGGCTTCGTGGACGTGATGGCCGAACATCCCCCGACCGCCGAACTTCGGCAGCAGCGCGGGGTGGATGTTCAGCACCCGCCCGGCGTAACGGTCCGGGACGATAAACTTGCTGAGGAACCCCGCAAGACAGACCAGCTCGACCCCGGCGGCGTCGAGTATCTCGGCGATGCGGCCGGAATACTCCGCCAGCCGATCGGGACCGTACTGGCGGTACGGGACGACTTCCGTCCTCAGGCCCCGCGTGCGAGCCCGCTTGACGCCCGCGCAATCGCGCGAGGCGATGACGACGGAGACCTCGGCAGGGAGTCGGTCGGCGTCGATCTCGTCCTGAAGGTTCAACAGCGTCCGCCCGCCGCCGGACAGCAGGACACCGAGGCGAAGAGGTTGGTCCAGGTGGCTCGTCATGCCCGGAATAGTAGAAACGATATCGAGACAGACGTCCAGAAGCCACTCGGCGTATGGCCGACCTCCCCGGCTGTGATTGCGGGGCAATTCGCCCTATGCTCAGCTTGGGAGGGTGGGTGCAAACACCCACGCGGAACTCTCAGCCGAGGGCGGCTGAGCTATACGCCGAGTCAGGCGGGCAGCAGGTACGTGCCGTCTTGTGAAGGGCGGAACGGGCGTCGGCAGAGATGGCAGCGAAACGGCGGCGACGAGGCGCTCGGGGGGGTCACTGCGTCGGTGTCGGCCTGCTCATCCAGCGGGCCGTTCTGGCCTCGAGATTCCAGGCGGTCCAGCGTCGCCAGCACGCCGGCCATCGCCGTCCGCCTGCGAACCCACGGCCCTGCGGGGCGGTCGGCCCGGCGGGTCTCGAACCACCATGCGTCGATATTGTCCAGTCCGGAGATCATGGTTTTCTCGTTTCTGCAATTCCATTGTGTTTTAACGCATCGCAGGGGTCGTTTCTTGCGGCGGGTTCGTCCATCCGCGGTACGTCCTTGAACGTGTACTATCGACCTGAGGTTCGGCCGTCTTGGTGAAGATTGCAATAAATTGCCAACAAACCCCTTGACGGATTCAGGTACTATGCCTACAATGGGATCACGTGGAGTTCGTTGAATTCCGTGGACCGGTTGCAGCCGAGGAGCCGCTCGACATTCTCACCGCAGCCGGGACAACTGAATATCAAGAGGAGAGGGACCCGCTCACTGCAGATGCTGTTGTTTTAGAGCCTGAACACTGCAAACGAAAGGTGAGCCATCATG
>CAYMAP010000009.1:19958-25609 GCA_964388425.1 uncultured Planctomycetaceae bacterium | reverse complement strand
GCCCATGCCCTTTTTGCCCGGCCCCTTGGACAGTTCATCCCGCACAGCGCGAAGCAATTCCTCCAGCATCGCCTCAACCTGCTGCTGCGCCTGCTGCGCCCGCGGGCCCGGTTGTGCGTCGGCCAGCAGCTTCTGCGACCTCTGCAGACCGGCGCGAATCTCCAGCAGAATCTCCGGGAACACCACGGTCGAGCCGTCCTTGGCGAGCTTGGCGCGGACAACCTGGATTTCCTCGGCCAGTTGACCCTCGCCCTGACTGAGGCTGAGCATCCGCTGTTTGGCCGGGCGGTCGAACGCGGGATCGGTGTTCCTGCGACCTTCCCAGGTTTGCCGGGTCTGTTTCGAGAGTTGCTTCTGTTTCGAGAGGACCGCGTCAAGTCGCTCCTCGATGCTCGTGAGTTTTTCGATCTGGCTGCGACGCTGGAGTTCGGCGATCTTCTCCTCCAGACGCGCCAGCGCCTTGTCCATCTCCTCCAGGGCTTCGGTCTGAGACGTATTGGCCTTGCCCGCCTGCCCGGCGTCCATCTGCTGACCGGCCTGGGAGGCCTTGCCCGCCGCCTTGTCGACCGAAGACTGACCCTGCATGGGCTGGCCCTCCTGGCCGGACTTCATCTTCTCGGCAAGGTTCTCGGTATCCCTGGCGATCTGCTTCTGCTCATCGGGATCCACGGACTCCCCGGCCCGCTCCTTGGCCCGACGCGCGAGGTCGGCGAGTTTCTCGGCCTGCTGCTTCAGCTCCGCCAACGCCTTGTCCTGCTCCTGACCGGCCGATGTCGACTGCTGCGCCTGCAACTGGCTGTCCGCCTCGTCCATGTGCCCCGCCGCCTTGTCGATGTTCGGCTGCTTTTCGTCCGAGGGAGCCAGCCCGCCGAGTTCGGCCAGCTTGTTCATCTGCTCGTTGAGCTTGCGGGCACGATCGGCCAGGTCGGCCTGCTGCCCGGCAAGCTTGCCCGCCTCCGTCCCGGCCGATAGCTTCCGCAGCATCGCGTCGAGTTCCTTGACGGCCTGGCGGAGGTCCTCCGCCGACTGCTTCTGCGGTCCCGCCGCCCGGTCCCCGGCGGACTTGCTCAACGCGGTGGTCGCCCTCGTCATGGCCTGCCCGGCCGCCTCGACGCGCTGCCCGGCCTTGTTGATCGCCTCGTCTGCCACGCCGGCCCGGGCCAACGCCTGAGCCACCGTCGCGTCCTTGCCCGCTTCGGCAAGCGCTGGGTGCAACTGTTTGGCACGTTCGGCCAGCTTCCCCTGCGCCTCGCCCAGCACCGGCAACCGGCTGAGCGTCGCCTCGCCCGTCGTCTTCGCCAATTCCTCCTGCTGTCGGGCCAGCTTCCTCGCCACCTCACGCAGTTCCGCCAGTTGCTTCGCTGCCGAAGGCGATTCGGGCAATGCCTCCGTCTTGCCCCGCAGCGATTCCTGCTCCTGCCTAAGCCGATCCATCGCCTCCCGCGTCGACTCCGCCAGCGACCGGATCGCCTCGCGGTTCGCCAAGGGACGAATCCGGTGTTCCTCGTTCGCCTGCCGGTCTCGCGTCCGCTGGAGCCGGTCACGCACCGCCTGGAGTTCCTCGATCTGCTTCTCCGTGTCCGTTCCCGTCCGCGTGATGCCCTCCAGGAGATTCAACATCTCCTGGAGTTCGGACCGGACGTCCTGCTGCGACTTGTGCGCCGCCTCGTCCAGCCCCTTCCGTAGCGAGCGGATGACCTCTTCCATCTGGTAGCTCAGGTCCTTCCGCTGGGCATGCTCGACCGTCCGCCGGAGCAGGGCCGCGACCTCCGGCTCGGTCTCCTCCAGCCGGCCGGCAACCTCCGACATCGTCCTCAGCAGATCCTGGAGCTTCTGTTTCATGAACTCCGCCGAATGCACCAAATCCTTACCCCGACCGCCGGCCTCACCGCCCCCCTGCTGGGCGATGCCCCGACCCATCGGCGCGAGTGTCAACAGCAGCAGAACTATCTTCATCCCTTGTCGCATGGCCTGCTCCTTGTCTCCGTATACAACGCGGTTATTCCTCGGCCGGGTCGAAAATATCCTCAGCCTTGCGTTCCAGTCTCTTTTGCAGCATCGCCTCCAGCTCGATCGACATCTTCAACAGCCCTTCCAGCCGATGCGCCAAATCCAGCCGATTCTCCAGCCTCTGCATCCGCTTGAGAATCCCTTCCATCGTCTCGGCGATGTCCTGCTGGGTCTGGACCGCCCGGCCGGACCCGTCCGCCAGGGCCTCGGGACCTTCGACGTCCAGCAGTCCCTGGAGTTCCGCGGAACTGCCCCGCAACTGCCCGGCGAGGTCACCCAGCGGCTCGACGATCTCCTCCCGCAACGCCTCGACCTCCACAGGCTGGGCGAGGCGGTTGTACTCCAGCTCATCCGCCACCGCCCCGTAATCCGCCGCGATCTTCTGCGCGTCGTTGACAATATCCTGCAATCGAGTGATCGCGTCGACGATCCTGCGCCTCGGCTCCGCGCCGGCTTTGCCCTGCCGGGCCTCCTCGGCAACCTGCTCGCATCGGCCCTGCACGAGCTTCTGCTGGTTCGCCGACTGGAAAAACGCCATCCTCGCCTTCTTCTGTCTCGTCACCAGTTCCGCCAACAATTCCTCAACGCTGACGACCCGGAGCGTCAGCGTGCCGCTCCGGCCGGTGTTCGGCCCGCCGAACCGCGCCGGCAACAGATCCGCCACCTCCGCCCGCATATGGACCTGCGTATCCAGCGGCAGTCCCATCGGCTGGATATCCAGTTCCCGCTCGACGGTCAGCTCGGCCTGCTCGCCTGTTCCCTCCGTCGCCTCGCCCACGAGCCGAAAACCCACGTCATCCTCCGCGCCGGACTCCGCCGGGCCGGTCGTCGCGGAATCCGGCACGGCAGTGGCCTCGTCCGGCGGCTCGATGCGGAACAGCACCCGCACCGCCCCCACGCCGTGGTCGTCCTGGGCCAGCGCACGCAGCGGAATCCGCGCCCGCGGAGAAATCTTGTTCGTCCCCACACCGCTGCTGCGCAGCACGACCGACGGAGGCTGGTCGGGCAGGACCTGCAACAGCAACTGCTCGCCACGTTCGTTCCGCCAGCCCTCCACGTCCTCCAGCAGCACCGCCAGCTTCCGCGTCTGAGGTTCATTCTCGCCGAACACCTCCAGCGAGCAGACCACCCGCCGGTTCGCGCCCGCCTCGTCCGGCTCGATCCGCACGGCCCCCGCCCGCTCGCCGTCGACGCGCAGTGACGCCGAGGCCAGTTCCTTCCTCGCCCGGCCCGACAGCTCCAGCCTCGCGCCCAGCGGAACGCTGACCAAGCCCCGGATGCCCTCCAGCACCGTCGGGCCGGACCGCTTCATGTACGCCGGGAACGTCACCGCCAGAGTCATCCGTTCCAGCCCAGGCGGGTCCACCAGCCGGACCCGGTGAGGCTGCCGCCCATCCCGCCGATCGTCTCCCCCCGTCGCGTAAAACGTCATCGCCTCCCGCACCGGATCGAACCGCTTGCGATAGACCGCCGACGAGCCCGCCGGCAAACCCAGCCGGTCCAGCGCCCACCCCGCCGCCTCGGGGGGTAACCGCTCCAGCCGGCTTTCCGTCCGCCCCATCGAGGGGTACAGCGCATGCAGCACGACCCGCTCGGGTAACTCCTCGCCCCGCGCGACCACCACGACGTCGAACCGACCCCCGCGAAGTACGTTCACCGACCCACCGGCCCGTTCGATCGTCCCGTCCTCAGCCGAAACGAACATCGGATCGAGCCGATCGCCAGGCCCCGTCGCGTAGACGCTCAGATACGTCCGTTGAGGCCAGTCGATCTCCGCCAGAAGCACGTTCCGCTCGAACCACAGCCGCATCACCCCCGGCAGCGTCGTCGCCGCCGAGATCAACACCGTCAAGGCCACCACCGCCCCGACCACCGACCGCCGCAGACGACGCTTCTCGACCACGCGCCCGAACGACAACCCGCCGGCCAACGCATCCGCCTGAGCCGCCACCCGATCCACCATCGCCGCGCTCATCCCCGCCGACTCCGCAGCCGAGGGGGTCAACTCCAACGCGCTGATCACCCGGTCCTCCAACTGCCCATACCGCCCCTCCACCAGCAACGCCACGTCCCGCAGCGGCATGCCCACGAGCATCGGCCCGACCAGCCAGCGCCCCGCCACCGTCAGAATACCCAGGCCGCACAACCCGGAGATGATCCCCCGCAACGTCCGGTCCAGCCGGAAACCGTAGTCCAGCCCCAGCGACACCGCCCAGCCGACCACGCACGCCACCACCACCCAGCAGAACCCCTCCGCCGCCAGACGCCCCCGAAGGAGCCGACGCAGCGAACGCAGCTTGCCCGCGATCCGAGGCGAGAGCATCGTGTTGGATGCGTCCGTCATGGTCACCTGTTCACTTTCCGCTTCGACAGCCGTTGTCACTCGTTCTCCGCTTTCCTTAGCCATTCGTCATGTCGTCAGGCCATGTTCGCGCGTTTGCGGAGGAACCACTCCACCGCCAGCAGTCCGACCAGCATCAGCCATGCCCCCGGCGTGTCCCAAAGGGTGTGCCGGACTTCCTCGACGGCCTGTTCAGGTCGGCTCGCGCCACCGCGCAGCGCCTCGGTCAGTTGATCGATTTCGTAAGCCGCGAAGAGATATCGCTCCGTCGGTTCGCCGCCCTCGGCCGCTACCGCTCGGCCCTGTCCCGCGACGGCCAGCGTGAGCATCTGCGGGTTGGCCTCGGTCCGCTTCGCTTCGGCCTGGGGCAAGGTCACGACGATCTGCCGACTCGCCACCTGCCGGGGATCGGCGACCGACGCCGGGACGCTGAAGGCGAACGTCCCCGTCCGGTCGGCCAGGACCGCCCCGCGGAATCGGCCCGGCTTGCCCTTGACGGCCTGCAGGACGTGCTCGGCCACCTCCCCGCTCCGCGTGTCGGTCACCGTCAGCGTCAGTTCGTCGGCCTCCAGGGGCTGGTAGTCCTCGTCGTAGGCCTCGACGTCGACGGTGATCTCCTCGCCGGCCGAAAACCGCTCGCCCCCCGTCGAGATCACCACCTGCCTTGCGTGCAGCGGGGCAAGGTAGCGGACGACGTTGCCCCAGAACCGGCGGTAATAGTATCCGTCCTCGACGTATCGCCACCGCCACGTCTCGTCGAACCCGACGTACACCACGCGCCCGTTGCCCACCGCCTGGGCCACCAGCAGCGGTTCGATCTGCGACGGCAACCGGGTCGTCCGCGTCGAGTCCCCGTGCTCCAGCAGCACCCGGGCAGCGGGCTTGGTCCGCGCGACCGACTGCGACCAGTAAATGCCCGGCAAGACGGACCAGACCGCCTTGTTGGACTGGGTCTCAGGCTCAAGCTGGGTAATCGGGTGATCCAGGCCGTAACTGCTCAGCCGGACCGACCAGGCGCGCGGGCGGGTCTGGCGGTAAATCCGGCTAACGTCGAGCGGGTTCCGCGCGACGGTCACCGGCAAAAGATCGGCGAGTTTTTCAGCCGCCGGGTCACGCAACACGTCCACCGTGTTGCGGTTCGAGGTCATGTAGCACAACCCGCCACGATGAAACGCCACGAAACGATACAGGTTCTCGATGAACGTCTCGTCAAAACCGTCCTGGGTCGGCGAGGGGTCGTAGAGCATCACGACGTGGTAGCCCGTCGGGTTCGGTTCCCGTTGCGTCGTCGGTTGCGTCG
>CAYMAP010000009.1:0-19858 GCA_964388425.1 uncultured Planctomycetaceae bacterium | reverse complement strand
GTTGCGTCGTCGGTTGCGTCGCGGCAGGCGTCGCAGGGGCAGCGACGGCCGGGCCGGTATCGATCAACTCCTTCAGCGACCTCGGCAGCCGGTTCAGCTTCATCCCGCTGCTGGCCGACTGGTTGACCTCCGTATCGGCGTTCTGCTGCCAGACGCTCACGCGATACAATTCCGGTTGCCGAAGAAAATAGTTCCGCAGAAAACGAAACTCCCATCCTGCGTCGGCTGAGACCAGAAGAATACGGATTTTGCTGTCGGAAATCTTCACGAACGCCTCGGCGGCGTTGTCCTCGCCGGTCCGCTCGTTGGGGGCCTTGTCGACCACCGCGCGATAGACGTACTCGCCCAGTCCCTCGCCCGGGGGCGTGATCGTCAGCGTCACGGTCGACATGCCCCGCCCGCCGGTCTCGGCGTCCTCCCCGGCGAGCTTCACCCGCTTCGACGCCACCGGCTCGGTCCCGGCCAGATCGTCGGGCCAGTCCGCATCGAGCCCCCGGCGATACAGCCGGACCGCGACCTCCCGACCGGCCATGTTCCAGTGCGACAGCAGGACGGTCACGTCCGTTTTCGACTTCGCCCGAATTTCCCGCGGACACCGCACCGCGGTTACCGCCAGATTCTCCGGCGGGGTCGGGTCGCCCACCCGCAGGGCGTACAGCGGCACGTTCCGCTCCCGGAGGTACTCCGCAGCCTCAGCCAGCCGTTCCGACGCCTCCGGGCGGGTCGGCTGGCCGTCGCTGAGCAACACCACCGCGCCGATCCGTCGGCCTCGGTAGCGATCGAGCGCATCCCGCAGGGCTCGGGCGAGGTCCGTCTGATAGCCTTTCGATTCCAGTCCCGCCAGAGCCTCTCGAGCCGCAACGTCCGCTCCGCCCCCGCCGTCGCGCACGGCCAGCGACGCCAGCACCTCCGTGTACGCTTCCTGCCCCGGCCGATCCGTGCTGAACCGCAACAGCTCGACCGGATGATCCGCCCGCAGCGAGTCGATCAGTTCGCTGTCGGTCAGCAACTTCACGGCGATCTCCCGGCGGGACAGCTCCGCCAGTTGGTTCTCGTCCACACCGATCACCTCAGCCAACCCCTGTCTTTCGGTTTCCAACGCGGCGTAACGGTCGGCATAACCCATCGACATACTGTCGTCGACCAGAACGAGTACCGAGGTATGCAGCATCCGGACGAAACGAACGATGACGGCCGGCTGGAACAGCAGCACGACCACCAGCACGAGCACCGCCACCCGTAGTCCGGCCAGGGCGTGCTTGACCCACGTCCGCGCACTGCCCTCGCGACGATAGCTGCGGATCGTCAGCACCACCAGCAGCGACAGCAGCGCAAAGAGCCCCAGGCGGACGTAGTTGCCGTACTCCGCGAGGAATCCCAGCCGCCAGTGCCCGCCGGCCAGGTCCGCCGAGTCCACCCCGAACAGCCATGTCAAAATCGAATTCATTGTTCGCGTCAATCCGTCTGCGTCAGACCCTGTCTGAAACGCGTGGCACAGCCGCCCTCGGCTGTGGTTTTGTTGAACGATTCGATGGTTTTCTCAGCCGGGGGCGGCTGATCTACACGTTCCGCATTCAATTCCAATGTCCGAACTTTCTTGCCAGCATCGTCTCCAGCATCAGCAGACCCAGCAGCGCCGCCAGCAGATAGGCCCAGTAGGGATTGCTCCGCCCGCCCTCGCCGGCAGCGTCCAGCCGACCGGAGCGGGAGATGTACAGGAAGTCTTCGCCACCGACGGCGGCGGAGAGATGCTCCCGGCTGCCCGGTTCAAGCCGGCCTTCCGTCGGGTCCGGGTTGCGGGCGAAGAGCACCTCGCGACTTTCCCCGCCGGGCGCTTCCAGCGTCAGCCGCCAGAGGCCCGCCCGGTCGGGTCGGGGGTATCGGGCGGCCGGCCGCGAGTCAGACTCCCGGGCCAGAGTCAAGGGGATCGGCTCGACGCCCTTCCCGGCGGGCCGCAATGTCACGCTCGCATCCCGCCACGCCGCGGGGACGGGATAGTCGATCGCCTCGCCCGCCAGGGCTGTGTACCGTCCCGGCTGCCTGCGCGCCAGGCGCTCGGCCAGGTCCGCCATGAACAGCACGTACAGCCCCTGGACCTCGCCGACGGCATCCATCGCCCAGTCGTTCCACGCCATCGACGCCGTCGAGTAGATCATCACCACCCGCCCCTTTCCGAAGGATCGGCTGACCGCTGCGGGCGAGCCGGGCCGGCGATCGTCGAAGCGGGCCTCGACCTCCGGCAGCGAGGCCTTCGGGCCGGCCTGACGCTCGGCGTCCTCGGCCGGCGTGATGGCGAAGAAGCGGATCAGCCTCGCCGCCGGCGCGAGCGAACCGCTGAAAAACGCCATAGGCCCCGTCGATCGAATGCTCCCCGCATCCAGCCGAACGAACTCGTCCCGACGTTTCGCATCCCCGCTGACCGGTCGGATCGGCAGCGGGCTCAGCCCCATCCCGCCGTCGTACAGCCGGCGATTGTAGAACCCCACGTCGACCGTCGGGCCTGTGAAGATCGCCAGCCCCCCGCCGTCCCGGACGTACTCTTCCAGCCGGGCCACGTCGGCGTACTGCTCGGGGTCCTCCACGCCTTCCTCCACCGCGGGCCGAAGCGGAAAACTTGCGACGCTCACGAGGAACACCACGTCGTAGTCCGTAAAGGCCGTCCGGCTCAGGCCCTGCTGGGGCACGACGTCGACGACGAACCCGTGATCGCCCTTGCCCGTGGGATCCAGCGCGGTCTTGAGAAAAAACGCCCCCGCCTGCGTCGGGTCCCCGGGGTTGGGTCGGCCGTCAACAATCAGCACGCGGACCCCCCGGCGGACCCGCAGCGACAACGACGCGACGTTGTCGCCGGGCAGTTCGTCGGCCGGCAGTTCCGCGGTCAACACCGTCGAGCCGACCAGGTCCGGCGTGAAATCCAGTTCCTTCCGCCAGACCTGCCCCGGCGCGACGGAGTCAAGCAGAACCTCCGGCAGCGCGACGTCCTGAAACGCCCGCCCGTCGTGAAACCTCGCCGTCAGCGTCACCGGCACGTCGCGGACGGGCTGCGTACCGTTGTTGCGGATCGCCAGCTTGACCCCCAAACGCCGACCGGCCAGGGCGAAGGGATCCGCAAGTTCGATCGACTGCAGCGTCAGGTTGCGACCGGCCGATCGACCGTAATCCATCGCCACAACATCCACCCCCGCCCCCCGCAGAGCCGAAAACGTCTTCATCAGCCGATTCGTCGCCCTGTCCTCGGCAAGGTCGACCTTGCGGAAGTCGCTCAGCAGGTAAAGTCGCCTGGGCCTGTCACCGTCGGGAAAGAGCTTCCGCGCTTCGTCGAGTGCCGGGCCCAGCGCGGTTCGCAGATCACTCGGCTCCAGCGCCCCCAGTCGGGCCGTCAGCGACTCGCGGTCGGTGATCTGCCCCATCGCCAGCAGGGCGCGGTCGGCCTGAGGGGTCGACGTCCGCAGGATCGCCACGCGGTCCCTCGGCGTCGTCGCCTCGATCCGCTCGACGAGATCGTCCGTCGCCCGTCGGAACAGCGACTCCTCACCACGGGCCTGGCCCATCGAATAACTGTCGTCCAGCACGAACACAATGTCCCGCCCCTGCCCGTCGACGCCCAGCCTTTCCAGCGCCCCGCACCCGACGAATCTCGCCAGCGCCAGCCCCGCCAGCAGCACAATCAGACACCGCAGCAGCAGCAGGAGCAGTTCCTCCAGCAGCAGCCGACGACGATTCTTCCGCAACGCCTCCAGCAGAAAGCGCATCGCCGCCCATTCGACGACCCGGAACCGCCGGCGGTTGAGGATGTGGACCGCCACCGGGACAGCCACGCCGCCCAGACCGAGCCAGAACAGGATGGGATGGAGAAAAGGCACTTATTTCATCAGTCTCATCGTTTTGCCGAGGCCTTTCGGACGGCCGCGGCGCGGGCGGCGAGGAATGCGCACAGCCCTGCGTCGAGGTGGTCGGCGGTCGAGATGCGTTTGTAGTCGATACGTGCGGCGGCACACTTCCGGCGGACCTCGTTGCAGAAACCTTCGACCTCGTCGAGGTACGCCTGCCTCAGCGATCGGGGCTGGACGTTGACCCGCCCCATCGCCTCCAGGCCGAAAAACTGCGTGTTGCCCTGGAACTCGAAGTGCAGTTCGTCGGCGTCCATGACGTGCAGGACCATGACCTCGTGGTCGTAGTGGCGGAAGTGCTCCAGCGAGCGGATCACGCCGTCGATCTCGACGAACAGGTCGCTGACCAGGCAGACCAGCCCTCGTCGGGAGAGTTTCTCGGCCAGGCTGTGGGCGATGGGTTCGAGCGAGGTTTTCTTCGAGGTTTCGGCAACGTCCATGGCGTGGATGAGGGCGCGGAGCTGAGCGGGCGAGGCCGACGCGGGCAGGTACTGCACGAGGTCCTCGTCGAAGACGCCCAGCCCGACGGCGTCCTGCTGCTGCTGGAGCAGGAAGGCCAGGCTTGCCACGGCCGTGGCGGCATACTGGTATTTGTTCAGCCGATCGACGGGCCGGGCGGGGTAGTGCATGGACTCGCTGGCGTCGAGAAGGAAGGTGGCCTTGAGGTTGGTCTCCTCCTCGTACTGCTTGATGTAGAACCGGTCGGTCTTGGCCTGGACTTTCCAGTCGATGTGCTTGATGTCGTCGCCGGGGACGTACTCGCGGTGGGAGGCGAACTCGACGGAGAACCCGTGGAACGGGCTTCGGTGCATGCCGGAGATGAAGCCCTCGACGACGTGGCGGGCGCGGAGGTCGAGGCGGGTGATCTTCGCGAGCACCTTCGGGTCGAGGTATTTCAACAATTCGTCGCGTTGTTGGGTTTCGGGCATGGGTTACTTGGGATCCACGGCTCGTGCGGTGCGGGGGTCGGAGGCGATGGCCGAGTCGTTGGCGGGAATGATTTCCAGGAGTGTGGCGATGATGCGGTCGGGGGTGTACCCTTCGGCGTCGGCGTTGAAGTTGGTCACGATCCGGTGCCGCAGGACGGGGCGGGCGACGGCGGCGATATCGTCGGTCGAGACGTGGAACCGTCCGTGCAGGACGGCCCGGACTTTTGCGCCCAGGATGAGGTACTGGCAAGCGCGTGGGCCGGCGCCCCAGGAGATGTAGTTGCGGACGATTTCGGGCACCTGGTTCGGCTCGCCCGTTTCATCGGCCAGCACGCGGGTCGCCCGGACCAGGCGCATAGCGTACTGGATGACGTGATCGGCGGCGGGAACCCGGCGGATGGTCTGCTGGATGCGGAGGATATCCTCCCCGCCGAGGACGCGGGACAGTTGGATGTCCTCGACGGCAGTGGTTCGGCGGATCACGTCGAACTCCTCGTCCCAGCGGGGATAGTCGACGAGGATCTTGTACATGAAGCGGTCCTGCTGGGCCTCGGGCAGTGGGTAGGTGCCCTCCTGCTCGATGGGGTTCTGGGTGGCCAGGACGAAGAAGGGCTCGGGCAGGGGCATGCGTTCGCCGCCGACGGAGACTTGGCGCTCCTGCATGGCTTCGAGGAGGGCGGACTGGGTCTTGGGGGGCGTGCGGTTGATTTCGTCGGCAAGGATGACGTTGTGGAACAGCGGTCCGTGGAGGAATTTGAAGGCCCGTTGGCCGGTCGCTTTGTCTTCCTGGATGACCTCGGTACCGGTGATGTCCGAGGGCATGAGGTCGGGGGTGAACTGGATGCGTGCGAAGGACAGGTCGAGGCACTGGGCGAGCGAGCTGACCATGAGGGTCTTGGCGAGCCCGGGCACGCCTTCGAGGATGGCATGGCCGCGGGCGAAGATGCAGGTCAGGAGTTGTTCAAGGACGTCCTCCTGGCCGACGATGGCGCGGGACAGTTCGGTACGAAGGGTCTGGTAGGCGGCTGTGAGTTGCTCGGCCGCCTGGACGTCGTCGGTTTGCATGTTCTCAGTCACGATGTCTCCTTGACTATTTGGATGCTGGATGTCAGTTTATTTCGCCAGCAACAAGTTGCCGGCCCCACGGTCTGGATGCTGGCCTGTTGCCTTCCGCCTGTTCCCTGTTGCCTTACCGTTGCATGATGGGCAGGTAGTTGTAGGGCAGTTGGAGGATGATGCACGCCAGGGCCGTGCCGTAGACCTCGCCGATGCCGTCGCCGTTCCAGTTCCCGTCGGGCAGTTGCATCGTGCCGAGTCTGTCTCGAACTTCGGGGAAGTAGCCGGTCCAATCCTTCCCGCCGCGGTGGTACATGCCCTGGGCCATGTAGAACTGGGTGTAGAACCAGTGCCCGCCCCGGTAGTGGGGCCCGACGTTTTTTTTGCAATACTGGACGAGTCGTTCGACCATTTTGGCTTCCTCGCCGGCACCACCGCTCTTGAGGTCGTAGACACCGGCGGAATAGAAGCAGGCGATGGCGGCGGCGGAGATGGCCGGCAGGGACCGTCCGCGGGAGCGGTGGGAGTAGCAGATCCCCCCGTCGGGCTGCTGGCAGAATTTCAGGTAACGGACGGCCCGGTCGATGGTCTTGTTGGGGACCTTGATGCCGACGTTTCGGCAGGCGCGAAGGGCCTGGAGCTGGGTGACGGTGACGGAACCCTCGTCGCTTTTTCCGTTGGGGGTGTAAATCCACCCGCCTGCGTGCCCGTGGCGGGCGCCGAGGTCGGACTGGGCACCGGCGGTCAGCGCGACGGCCCCGTCGAGGACGGCCTTGATGCGTTTGCTGCGTCCGCTGGCGAGGTCGCCCTCGACGCCGTAGCACTGGGCCAAGAAGAGCATGCCAAACCCATGGCCGTACATGCTCCGGCTTTCGGAACCCCCGGCAGTAATGAGGATGTTGTCCCCGGGCAGCTTGCCCTGGGTCTCGGCGGCGTTGAGGATGAAATTCAGTGCACGGTTGACGTTGCGTGCGTAGGGTCCGGTCTCGGGCGTCGAGCCGCCGGCCATCATGGCCAGCCCGGCCAGGGAAGTCATGACGACGGGGTAGCTTCCCCATCCGCCGGCGTTGAGCCAGCTTCCGTCGTGCCGCTGGGTTCGCTGGAGATACTTCAGGCCCCGGTCGATCCGTTTGACCGTGTCGCGATCGAGGAGGTCGGGCAGGGCGCTGCTGGGTGCGTCGGCCCGGACGGGACGGGCGGTCGGCGAGTCGATCTGGCCTACCAGTACCGCCAGGGCCGTCAGGGTCGAAACCAGGAGCAGTGACCTTCGGGTCTTCATGTCACTTGGCTCCCAGGATGGTCAGGCGGTCGTTTCGCTGGACGGCGAGTCGGCCGTGGGTCAGGGCCAC
Organism: uncultured Planctomycetaceae bacterium; assembly: GCA_964388425.1. Classification (GTDB taxonomy): domain Bacteria; phylum Planctomycetota; class Phycisphaerae; order SM23-33; family SM23-33; genus CAYMAP01. The sequence goes on along the minus strand of CAYMAP010000009.1, from coordinate 12,634 downwards.
GAGCGATGCCCGATCAATCCGTTGGGCGCGTTGTCCGTCGGTCCTGTCCAGGATGAGCGCGCGGGCCTGGTCGCGTTTGTCCCCGGGCCAGAGGACCACGACGAGGTGTTCGCTTCCGAGGAGAACCTGGCCGATGGTCACGGGTGCGTCGGGGGCGATGTCTTCGAAGGTCAAGCGGTCGACGAGAACGCGAGACTTGCCGTTGGCGATGTTGACGCGGACGAGCCCGGGCTGATGGGCGAGGGGGCGTTCGGTGCGTTTGGCGACGGGCCTGGTGGTGGTGAGCACGAAGAGGTCCCGCCCGTCGGAGGCGCAGGCCTGGGGGATGCGGGGGGCGCGGTCTCTGACGTCCGCACGAAGGTCGATGACGCGAAGTGTGTTTTTGGCGTTGGGGGGCAGGTCGGTCTGAAGGAGCCCGAGTTTCGAGCCGTTGTCGGCCAATCGGAGGACGACGGACTTCGAGAGTGCGTGGAGGAAGCTCGGGGCGATGACGGCGGGATGGTTGCAGAGCATGCGATTGACGGTCGAGCCATCGTCGCGGACGGTGATCCGGTGGACGCGTCGGGCGCGGGCTGTCAGGAGGTGATTGTCCTTGTGGGGGAGAATATCGACTGCGGCGTGGGCGGAGAGGGCCTGCTTGTAGAGGAGCTTTCCGCTGTCGGAGTCGAAAGCCATCGCGGGCAGTTTGTCCTGCCGGGGGAAGAAGATCAGCCCGTCGGTCCAGGCCGGGCAGCCGAGGTCGTTGTAGCGGGCGTAGCCCGGAGGGAGTGTGCTTTTCCAGAGGAGGCTGCCGTCGTCGAAGTCCAGTGCGGCGAGAGTCTGGTTGGCGCCGATGACGAGGATGGCCCGTGGGAGGACCGAGACGGAAGCGACGAGGTCGATTCCGAGCGGTCGGGTGCGTTGTTTCCAGAGGAGTTTTCCGGTATCGGCGGCGAAGGCGACGACCTGCCCGCCGCCGTAGACGGCGATACGTTGTCCGTCGGCGTTGCCCCCGGCGACAAAATAGGCCAGCCGGGCGTCGATGCCGGTGAGGGCTTCGCAGACGACCGCGGAAGCAAAGTCCGGTGCGGTCGAATCGACCAGGAGGGTCCGGTCGTCGACCTGGACGAGCAGGAGGTCGCCGAACTGGACGGGTTGTCCTTTGTCGTCGACGAGCAGCCTGCCGCCGGGGACATGGAAGATGGGATGGATGGGCGGGGCGATCTGCCGGACGTCAGTGAGTTCGGGGGCGTTGGGTGTCTGGAGGGGACCGTTCCGGAGGTCGTCGAGGACGTCCCCGAGGGGGCCTCGCAGGTCGGCGAAGGCGATGGGTGTGCCGGGGTCGGTGCCTGCGATTTCGATGCGCGTCCGGCGGGCCGATACGTCGCGTCCGTTGGATTCGTAGAGTGCGACGAGGGCGACCAGGGCGCTGAGTCGTCGGGGGCTGTCGCGTCGTGCGGCGACGCGGCGGAGGAGTTCCTCGGCCTGGGCGAGGAGGAGTTGTGCGTTCTGTCCGACGGCTTTGCGGGATCGACGATAGGAGGCTTCGGCGGCGACGAACTCAGCTTCGTCGCGGTAGCGGGTGTGGGGGAATCGGCGTAGAGCGGCGAGGATGGCGTCGGGGTCGTCGCGGTCGATGGCGGCGTCGAGGGCGTCGCGTGCGGCGGCGTCGAAGTCGGCGTAGACCTCCTGGCCGTGGAGTTCGATGAGACGTTGGACGAACGATCGGGCGAGTTCGTAGCCGGTCGCGCGGGGGATGTCGCTGCGTCCTAGCCGGTCGCGTGCGTCGGGCCCGATGCGGACGTCGACGAGTCGTTCGGCGGGGAGTTGGTCGGCAAGTTTCTGGGCGAGTTCGAGGGCACGGGTGAATTGCTGCTGGCGTTCGCGGAGGCGGGCGAGGCGAAGCAGCATGTGCCCGGTTTCCTGGGGAGTCCGGGCGATATCGCGAGCCTGGAGGAAGTCGGCTTCCATGGCGTCAAGGTCGTCGGCTTGGTTTCCGCGACCGACGAAGGCGCGGTAGCGCTGCGGGCGAAGCCGGGTCCGCAGGGCGTCGCGCCGATCGGGGGCGTCGAGGGACTCTGCGAGTTGTTGGAGGGCGTCGTAGTCGGCCAGGGCCTGGTCGAAGTGGGCGGTATTCCTCGCCAGCCGGGCCCGCTGGAAGAGCAGTTCGATGCGCTGGCCGGGTTGGGCGGCTTCGATGCGGCGGGTCATTTCCGCCAGGGCGTCCTCGTAGCGGAAGTAGGCGGCCAGACCGGCGGTGTTGGCGGCGAGGAGTTTGCCGTCGCAGGCGACCAGGTTGCCGAGGATGGCGTCGGGGTCCTGGAGAGGCAGGTCGTGGTGGGTGAAGGTATCGAGGTCGACAACGTGGAGGATTCCGTGTCCGCTGAGCAGGGCGTGGTTGTCGGCGACGGCGGGCCGGCCTGCGGGGAGGTCGAGACCGGCCGACCGGTAACGTTCCCGGCCGGTGCCGAGGTCGAGGACGCGAAGTTCGCTGCCGGTCAGAAGAAGCCTCCCCCGGCCTGCGAAGGTCAAATGGTTCGCCCCGGCGCGGTCGGCGGTCCAGAGGGCCCGGCCAGTCTCGGCGTCGAGGGCGATGAGTTCGCCGCTGTCGGCGGGCAGACAGGCGAGCACGCCGTCGGCGACGACGAGGGGATTGACGAGGCTGGGCATGAACTGGTCGTTGCCGGGCGGGCTGTAGGGTCGATGGGTCTGGAGGTAGGTCGAGGGATACTGTCGAGCCCAGAGGGGCTGGCCGGTGGCTGCGTCGAGACAGAGGACCGCGCCGGTGTTGGTGGCGAGGTAGACGCGTCCGTCGGCGACGGTGGGCGGTGAGGCGAGGGTTTTGAAGAGGTCGCCCAGGAGGTGCCCGGTGCGACGCATATCGAGGGGCGGGGTCTGGGCGAGTTCGCGCTGCCAGAGCAGTTCGCCGGTCTCGGCCCGGAGGCATGCGAGGTGGTAGCTTTCGGCGTAGAGGACCAGAGCGTAGAGTCGGCCGCCGTGGCCTGGGCTCCAGGCCGGCGGGCCGAGGTAGGTCCCCTGCCGAAGCAGGTCGGACTGTCCCTGGCCGGCCCCGAGTGTCCAGAGCAGCTTGCCTTCGGCGGGAACGGAGAGTGCGGCGAGTTGCGAGCCGCTCAGTTCGACCTGCCCCTTGGCACCGATCATGGTCGCCGACGGTGCGAAGTGGTAGGTGGTGAAGACCCGGTCCCCGCCGGCAGTGAGGGCGTATCGGCCCCGGTCGACGGCGAGCAGTCCCCGGCTGCTGTGGAAGCGGATGTGGCGGATGCTGTGTTTCTGTTTGATGGCGTCAAGATCCCGCTGGAGAGGCAGGTCGGCCTGCCAGCGAAGTTCGCCCGTCCAGAGGTCCAGGCCCAGCAGTCCGTCATCGGTTCGACAGACGACCAGGTCGTCCAGGACGAGGGGGCGAAGGAGGGCATCGAGGGGCTGGATGAGGCGTTTCTTGCCGACCTGGAGGTGCAGGAAGACGTGGCCGGCCTTACGTTCGGGCCGAGCCTTCTGGGTCCGTCGGCCCAGGTATTGCAGGGATCCTTCCAGCGTCAAGCCGTCCAGCTCGCGATGGACGTCGGGCGGGTACTGCCAGCGAGGAAAGAGGACGACGAGGCATGGCGTCGGGGAAGGTGCGAGTCCGCCCGGGCTACCCCAGCCGGGATGTTGTTTGGCCGGGAACGGTTCCGTCCGCCGGTAGGGTCGTGCGAGGATTCGGCGGACGGCTTTCAGGAGGTTCTGCCGTTGCCCCGCAAGGACTCCCTCGGCATCGGGGTGGCGTGCGAGTTCTTTGCGGGTCTGCTCGGCAAGGTCCTTCCGTCCGGCGAGGTGGCTCGCCACCGCCAGTCGCCCCAACAGCGCGGGTTTGTCGTTTTTCCCGGCCTGGCGGAGTTGATTCTGCCATAGCGCGATCGCCCGCTCGAATTGTCCTCGGTCGAAGAGCCAGTCGGCCAGTACCTGGCTGGCTCGGGGTCCGACGCTGGTATGCCCGTACCGGCGAACGACGCGCCGCAGGCCCTGGAGGTCGCCGGTCTCCAACGCGGACTGCAGTTTCTGCCGGGCCTTGGGGTCGTACAGCCGGCGGTATCGCTCGAGCCCTTCGGGGGGCATCGAGCCGATCATCCCTGCGGCAAGAACCTGGAGGGGGACGTACCTGCGAGGGTCGTCGGCGGCCTGGATGAACCCCGCACTGTCGCGTTCCATGAGAGCCTGAAGGATCTGGATGGCCTGGGCGAAGTCGCGCTTTTCGATCCGCTGGCGGGCTCTGCTGAGCCAGTCGTGCAACTCGAGATCGACGCTGACCATGGGGGGCAGGCTCGGCTTGGCCGGCGCGGACCCGACCAGCACCGCCGAGAACAGCGCACAGAACAACCCCGCCGTCCATCGGTGCCGGCGAGGTCCGCTCAGTCTGGTCCGCTGCGATGCCATCAGGTCCTGTCGCACAGAAACGCCCCGCCGGGTCGAACCCCCCGGGACAATCGTACAACCCCCGCTGTTGTGTGTGGTTCCTAAAAAAAACAAAGCCCCTGCCCGATTCGGAATTCCACCCCAGCGGGTCGGTCGGTACGGTTGGACGCGGAATCGGCTCAGGGGTTCCGGCGGAGCCATTGCAGGAAGCACCAGAGCTTGTAGGCCCGCGAGCCGCGGAATCGTCGGCAGGAATCTTCGAGGTCCGGGGCGAGCCAGGCGCGGGCGCGTTCGGGCTGTTCGTGGCCGACAGCGCGGACGAGTTCGGGCAGATCGCCTGCGTCGAACCACTCTCGTACCGGCGCGCTGAAGCCTTTTTTCCTCCGCTGCCGGATCGCATCGGGCAGGCGGTTGGCGAAGGTCTGCTTGAACAGTCCCTTCATTGCCCCGGCCGGGTTTCGGACGCTTTCGGGCAGCCCGATGCTGTACTCGACGAGATGATGGTTGAGCAGCGGGACGCGGAGTTCGAGTCCGACGCGCATCGAGGTCCGGTCGGCGCGGGTGAGGTTGAGGTCGGGCAGGAAGGTCATCAGGTCGACGTACTGCATGCGGGCGATCGGCGGGAGGTCGTCGCGCCAGTGCAGCCGAAATGCACCGGCCGGGTCGCGGTCGCCCAGGTGACGGGCCATTTCGGGAGAAAAGACGCGGCGTTTGTCCTCGGCGGCAAAGGCGCCCATGAGCTGGGCGTAGAGTTCGACGTCGTCCAAGGCGGGCAGCCGCCAGCGTTTCCGGGGCCGACCGATCAGGGGCTCGAGGAGGTTCCGGACGAACTTCCCGGCCGGGGTGGCCCAGAAGCTGGGTTGGCGGAACTTCAGCCAGTTGCGATACCAGCCGTAGCCGCCAAAGGCTTCGTCCCCCCCCTCGCCGCACAGCGCGACGGTCACTTTCCGCCTTGCCAGTTCGGCCAGGAACGTCATGGGGATGGCGCTTGAGGCGGCGAAGGGTTCGTCGAACATCGTGACGAGGGTCTCGTCGTGCTGCCGGGCCATCCCGCCCGAGACGATCAACTCGCAATGCTCCGTGCCGTACCGCTCGGCAGCGAGTCGGGCGAAGTCGGTCTCGCTGTGCTCGGCCACGTCGAACCCTATGGTGAAGCTGTGCAACGTCTGCCCGCCGAGCCGAAGCGCAGCAGCCGAAGACAATCCGTTCCCGTCCGGCGGTCTCTGCCGGCGAAACAACTCCGCCGCCCGCTGCGTGACGATGCTGCTGTCCAGCCCGCCGGAAAGGTACGCGCCGGTCGGCACGTCGGCGACGAGGTACTCTGCGACAGAGCGGTCGACGAGTTCGATGAGTCGACGCTGCGCGGTCTCGGGGCTGTCGTCGAGGTGCTCGAAACGCGGCGACCACCAGCGGGCGATCTCGACCTGCCCGTCGGCTGAGGCCCGCAGGAGATGGCCCGGGGGGAGTTTCTGCACCTGCCGGTAAATCGTCGCCGGTGCCGGCACGTACCCGTGGGAGAAGAAATCCCACGCGGCCTCGGGGGACAGGTCGCGGTCGACCCGCCCGCTGGCGAGCACGGCTCGAATTTCGCTGCCGAATACCACCACCCCCCCGTCGAGCACCGCCAGGTGCAACGGCTTGATGCCCAGCCGATCGCGCACCAGCAGAAGCTGCCGCTGGGCGACGTCCCAGATCGCCAGTGCGAACATGCCTTCGAGCCGATCCACAAAAGCCTCGCCCCAGGCGAGGTAGGCCTGCAGGAGGACTTCCGTGTCGGTGTCGGTCCGGAAGGTTGCACCGGCGGCGCGGAGATCGTCGCGGAGTTCGGCGAAGTTGTAGACCTCGCCGTTGTAGCAGATCACCGCACGCCCGAGCGGATCGGTCATGGGCTGTCGGCCTCGCTCGGAGAGGTCCAGAATGCTCAGCCGACGGTGGCCGAGCCCGACCGTCGCCCCGTCGTCGAGCCAGAGCCCCGCGTCGTCAGGCCCGCGGTGGGCGAGGGTCTTACGCATCGCGCGGACGGTCTCCGCCCGCACCCCCCCGCCGGGACTCAGCATGCCCGCGATACCGCACATGCCCGACGATCATACACGCCCCGACCGCTCGGGCCAACGCAAAGGCAGCACCGGACGGGAACCTCGGGCGAAACCTGAACCGTTCGGCGTGGTTGAACGTAACGATACGAGGCGGGTGCTTTGCCGGGGCGGTCCCCGGGCCCATCCCGCACAGGAAAAGACAACACCGGATTCTCCGGTTCGCAAAGAAACCAGACAACAAGGAGACCGATCCATGAAGACCAACACCGAACCGTCGACAAACCACCGACACGTCTCGGGCACCCGGCGCGGGCGGACGCTGCTGTTGCTGGGGACGATCGTGGGGCTTGCCGCCCTGCTGACGCCCGCGGTGGTCGAAGAGGTATCCTACGCCGTCACGAAGGGTCAAACCCGGGCCGTCCGGGAACAACTCGCCGAGATGAGCAGGCAGGACCGGCTCAGTCCGCTCTTCGCCGCCGTCGCCGAAGCCGTCAGCCCCTCCGTCGTGGAAATCCGCACTCGGCAGAAAGTCTCGATGCGCCGGCGCGGGATGATGATCCCCGAGCCGTTCCGCGACCAGCTTCCCGAGGAGTTCCGCAGGCGGTTCTTCGGCCCGGGCGGGCCGGGCGAGGACGACGGCCGACAACGCCACTTCTGGCGGCAGGGCCAGGGCAGCGGCGTGATCGTCGACGCCGAAAAAGGCTATGTCCTGACGAACCATCACGTCGTGGCCGACGCCGACCGCGTCGAAGTCGTCCTCGCCGACGGGCGGACCTTCGAGACCGACTGGGTTCGCAGCGACCCGCTGACGGACGTAGCCGTCGTGAAGATCGACGCCGAGAATCTCATCGCCGCACCGCTGGGCGACAGCGACGACGTAACGGTCGGGCACTGGACGCTGGCTATCGGGGCCCCGTCGGGCCTGGCCCAGACCATCACGGCGGGGATCATCTCCGGCGTGAAACGATCCGAAACCGCCCGCGGACCGCTGGGCGACCCTCGGAAATACCGCAACTACATCCAGACGGACGCGGCGATCAACCCGGGCAACTCCGGCGGTCCGCTCGTCAACACCCGCGGGGAGGTCATCGGCATCAATACGATGATCGTCTCGCGAAGCGGCATGTACGCCGGGATCGGACTGGCGATCCCCTCGAACATGGCCAGCCGGATCATGGACCAGCTCATCGAAACCGGCAAAGTAGCCCGCGGTTACCTCGGCGTGGGCATCCAGGACGTCGACAGCAAGGGTCTGGCCCGCAGCCTGGACCTGCCCGGCACCCGCGGCGTGCTGATTACCAAGGTCGAACCCGGATCGGCGGCGGACAAGGCGGGCCTGACGATGGACGACTTCGTCGTCGCCGTTGACGGCCGCGAAGTCGCCGACACCGACGAACTGCGCAACGTCATCGCCTCCCGCCTGCCCGGCAGCAAGGTCGAACTGACCTTCTACCGCGACGGGAAAAAGCAGACCGCCACAGCCCAACTCGGCGAGCTGCCGAAGAACCTCGCCAGGACCGAGCAACTTGACGCCCCCCAGGAACCGACCGAAACGCACCTCGAACGGTTCGGGCTGACCGTCACGACCCTGACGGCCGACCTACGCCAGAAGCTCGGTTACGACGAGAACGTCCGCGGCGTGCTCATCGAGAAAGTCGACCGCGACGGTCCGACCCTGCTCCGGCCGGGACTGGTCGTGACCCGCGTGAACAAGCACACCGTCACGACAGCAGAAGAGTTCGAGAAAGCCCTCGCCGCCAAGGACGCCGAAGAGGGCATTCGGCTGCTGATTGTCATCCCCAACGGCGGGAGGCGGTACGTCTTCCTCGAACCGCTGGAAAACGACTGATCCTCCCTGCCGGGTTTCCCGGAAACGGTGACAGCCAACGCCGCAAAGCAGCTTCTGCAACCGGAACCCTGCGATCCGCACGCGACCCACCGCAACGCCTGCGAATGAATCGTTTTGCGGGCGTTGCGGGTTTCGGGACGTTGCTGGAACGTCGGCTTTTTGGCTTTGCGGAACTTCCCCGGGCGCGTACAATCGTGGAATTATCCTGCGGGGTGGTTCTGCGCCAACCCCGCCGGACGGGAGATACCCGCTTGAGACGATCGAATCGACAATCCACGCTGCTGCTTGCCTCGCTGGCCCTGCTGGGTTGCCTCAGCCCGGCCGCAGCGCAGATGGTCTGGAGCGGCGAGGGCTGGGTCCAGCCCCGCCCGGCCGACCCCGGCACGGCCGCGGGGGATCTCCAGCACATCCGCCAGCTCGTAGAGCAGGGCCAGAACCAACAGGCCGTCGACGCCGTCGAACCGTTCCTCATCGCCCACGGCGGGAGCCCGACCTGCGAAGAGGCCATGAACCTCGCCGGAGAGGCCCTGATGAACCGCGGGCGGTACTGGGACGCCTACAAGTGGTTCCAGCGGCAGATCGACGGGTACCCCAACGGGCAGTATTTCAAGCGGGCCCTGGACCGTCAGTACCGCATCGCCGATGCGTTCCTCGGCGGGCGGAAGCGCCGGGCGCTGAAAATTTTCCGGGTCCCGGCCGAGGACGACGGCATCGAAATACTCATGCGCGTCGCCGCGGCGGCCCCGGGCACGCCCATCGCCGAACGCGCCCTGCTCCGCGTGGCCGACTACCACTTCGCCCAGAAGGAATACCCCGAGGCCATCGGCGTCTACGAGGACTTCATCAAGGACTTCCCGCTGTCGAAGAAGCGCAGCTACGCCATGCTTCAGGTCGCCAAGAGCTATCTCCTGAGCTTCCGCGGCGTGCAGTGGGAGGCCGAACCCCTCCGCAACGCCGATGTACGATTCCGCGTCTTCGCCGAGGCCTATCCGCAACTGGCCCAAAAGGAAAACGTCGAGGGCATCCTCGAACAGATTCGCCTGACCCTCGCTCACAAGCTGTTTCACACCGGCGAATTCTACGAGCGCACGAAACACCCGCGGGCCGCGGCGTTTTACTACGACAAAACCGTCGCGGAATATCCCGATACGCACTGGGCCCAGTCGGCGCGGGGGAAGCTGGAACGGCTAGGCAACGTCGAGCCGGTCAAGCCCGGCGAACTGCCCGAGATGACCGTCGACCTGCCCCGCGAAGCCACCGGTCCGCCCGAACCAACCGATCCCCCGACCTCCGACGCCTCGGACGAAACCATCGAAGAGAACTACGAACCCGTCGCCGAGATCCCCGCCGACGGCGAGCCCGTCCCGGCGTCGCCTCCGGCCGAGCGGGCCGACCGCACCGACGGCACCCGCCCGATCAACCTCGAAGACCTCCCCCGAAACCCGACCCCGAGGCCATGACCATGCACACCCATCGACACGTCAACCTCCCCTGGAAGCCCGCGCTGCTGCTGGCCGGCGTTCTGCTGGTCGGCTGCGGGGGCAATGACCCGACGCTCGGCTACACCGCCCGCTCGCCGTTCCGCACGAGCGTCCGCACCGTCGCCGTCCCCCTCTGGTCCCGCGGGCAGAACGTCTATCGCCGCGACCTGGAGTTCCGTCTTACCGAAGCCCTTATCAAACGCATCGAGCTGACCACCCCGTACAAGGTCGTCGAGAAGAAAAAGGCCGACACCCTCCTGACCGGTACGATCGAGGACATCAGCCAGGCCATGCTCAGCTTCAACCCCGACGACGGACGCCCGCGCGAAATCCAGGTCGCCGCCATCGTCTCCTTCCAGTGGAACGACCTCCGCTCCGGACGGACGCTCGTCAAACGACGGCAATTCCGCGTCACCTCGGTCTACCTGCCCTCCCAACCGTTGGAGGAAGATTTTTTCCAGGGCAGCCAGGACCTGATCGAACGCCTGGCGGTCCGCATTGTGGAAACCATGGAAGCCGACTGGGGCACGTAGAGGTTTTCGCGACGGCAAAGGCCGTTCTTCCGATACAATAGCACCCGGCTGACGGTTAACGACATACGACAGGCCTGACCGCACCGGCCCCCGCGCATCGACACCGATCCTCACGGAACAAGCATGAACAAAAAACAGATACCCAACAACCTGCCCGACGGCCCGTCCCCGAAGGGACCCAAGTACAGCCGAAGCCTCTTCGGCTGGGTCGTGATTATCGGCCTGGGGCTGCTGCTGGCGGTCCTGCTGAACAACGAAATGTCCTCCGGCGACGAGATTTCCATGTCGGAATTCTGGCGGTACGTCGACAACGGAGACCTGACGGGCACGCTCGTCGTCGAAGAAAACAAAATCCGCGGAGAACTCGAGAAATCCGTCCCCCTGTCCGAAGGTCAGAGCCACTCCTTCTACGCCAGCTACGCCTACGGCAAAGACGAGGGCTTCCAACAGCGCCTCGAACAGCGACTCCAGGCCGCCGGAAGCAACGTCAAGGTCGAGTACCCCCAGCCCAGTTGGTGGGCCGGCATGCTCCCCAGCATCCTGCTGATGGTCGGGCTGATCGCGTTTTTCTGGTTCTTCCTCTTCCGTCGGATGAACGCCGCCGGGGGCGGGGCGGGGTTCCTGGGCAACTTCGGACGCAGCCGGCATAAACTGGTCACCAAGGAGCAGTCCAGGATCACTTTCGAGGACGTCGCCGGCATCGAGGAAGCCAAGGAGGAAGTCCAGGAAATCATCGAATTTCTCAAGGACTCCAAGCGTTTCCAGCGGCTGGGCGGACGCGTCCCGCGGGGCATCCTGCTGGTCGGCGAGCCGGGCTGCGGCAAGACCCTGCTGGCCAAAGCCATCGCCGGCGAGGCCGAGGTCCCCTTCTTCAGTATTTCCGGCAGCGACTTCGTGGAAATGTTCGTCGGCGTCGGTGCCAGCCGGGTCCGCGACCTCTTCAAGCAAGCCAAGGACTCCTCGCCCTGCATCATTTTCCTCGACGAGATCGACGCCGTCGGACGCAAACGCGGTGTGGGGTTCAACGGCGGGGGGCACGACGAACGCGAACAGACCCTCAATGCCATCCTCGTCGAGATGGACGGGTTCAACAGTTCCGACCAGGTCATCGTCATCGCCGCAACCAACCGCGCCGACGTGCTGGACCCGGCCCTGACGCGGCCGGGACGGTTCGACCGCCAGATCACCGTCCCCCTGCCCGATCTGAAGGGTCGATACGAAATCCTCAAAATCTACGCCGACAAGGTCAAGTGCGGCCCGGATGTGGACCTGCACAAACTCGCTCGCGGCACGCCGATGTTCAGCGGCGCGGACCTCGCCGCCCTCGTCAACGAAGCCGCCATCGACGCCGCCCTGCACAACAAGGACCACGTCGACCAGTCCGACCTCGAAGAGGCTCGCGACAAGGTCCGCTGGGGACGCAGCCGGAAAAGCCGAGTCATCGACGAAAAGGAAAAGGAAATCACCGCCCACCACGAGGCCGGCCACGCCCTCGTCCAGCACCTGCTGCCCGACGCTGATCCGCTCCACAAGGTCTCGATCATCCCGCGCGGCGCGATGGGCGGAGCGACCTTCTCCCTGCCCGAGAAGGACCGCTACCTCTACACTCGCGGGTACTGCAACGCCCTGCTGCAGGTCTGCCTGGCGGGCCGACTCAGCGAGGAGATGTTCTGCAACGACATCACCTCCGGGGCACAGAACGACATCGCCCAGGCCACCGAAGTCGCCAAAAAAATGGTTCTCGACTGGGGCATGAGCGACAAACTGGGCATGATCAACTACACCAACGACGATCGGCGGATTCTGCCCATGGACATCTCGGGGCGGGAGTATTCCGACCGGACCGCCCAGGCCATCGACGACGAAATCCACCGCATCGTCGACGAATCCCGCGAGCGGACCAAGACGCTGCTCGACGAGCACCGTCAAGCCGTTCAGCGCCTCGCCAGGGCGCTGATGAAATACGAAACCCTTTCAGCCGAGGAAGTCCAGGCCGTCATCGAGGGCAAAGACCTCGACAAGCCGACCATGGACGAGCTGCTTAAGGCCGAGCAGGACAAAAAGCAGGGCGAACCCGCCGGCGACCGCCCCGCCGTCAGCCATGCCCCCCCCGCCGCTCCGGACACGCCCCCGCCCATGCCCGAACTGGGGTAAGACCGTTTGGAAATGATCCCCCAATGTAGCTCAGCCGCCCTCGGCTGAGAACTGTCCGAACTGCCTGCGATTCACAGCCGGGGGCACACAGCCGAAGACGGCTGTTCTGCACGTCTACATTCGCGATGGCATTTCTGTTGATGAGCCCCTCAAAAGTCGACGGAACGGAACATCAGGGCGATTCGTCAACGC
>CAYMAP010000008.1:0-25685 GCA_964388425.1 uncultured Planctomycetaceae bacterium | reverse complement strand
TGAGCAGCAAGTGTTCGTCTACGGTTTTGAGCGTCGAGCATTCTCCTTATCGTGTTATGAACTTGTGAGCAACTTGTGTCTCTCTCCTGAACAATACAAACCTCTCGTCTCTCTCGAAGCGTCCAAGGCGAAGGCGATAAACCTCATCAGGAGCAAGTCCACCCGCCTGAAAACCTGGTGATCCACCAGATTCGTCGGAACGCCTCCGACAGACGAGCGGGTTTGCCGCCTTACTTACTTGCACGGTCCAGCCGCCATCACCGATTCAACGCCAGCCGCTAGCCGGTTGAGCGTGTTGAATCACATGTCAGCAGGACCGCCAAAAGAGATTCCGCACGAGGATTGCATCTGGGTCAACGAGTTTCAGATGTGAGCACCACGAGCAGTACCTTGAGCTTGTCTCTTCTGATCTCTATCTGAGCATGGGCCCATGGTACCAGCGAATTGGCCCGTCGTCAAGGGAGAAAATCCGTGTCCGGATAATTTTTTTTTCGAGTCCCGGCGAGGCGCGACGGATCCCGATGAAACTGAAATTCAAGTTGTTGGCACAGGAAGTCCGATAATATATGTTATGTTGCGCAACTCATTTCCAAGCATGGAGTTACGTTTTTGGCAAGAAGATCGCCGTTGACGGGCGTCGGCGTTTTTGAGGTTCTTGGGGCTGACCGCTCATCGATTTCGGAAGACCCGGCTGAGGTCAATCGTGTCGACAATGGTGATGCGTCCCTGAATTTCATCAACATCATACACCACCATACGCTGATACGGGACGTTGATGACGTACAGCAGGTCGTTGGAGTCCCTTCGGGCACCGGTGACCATAATCCAGTCGCCGGCCCGGTCGGAGGCAATGGCGGCTTCGGCGGTGTTCTGCTCGGAAACCACCCACATGATGGACAGAATTGCAGCAGAGGCCAGCAAGAGTACCAAAAGGGCGTTGGAGGAAGATTTCATCGGATCTCCTTTCAGGGGCCTTAATCATGATGTATAAACGTTATAACCATCCGTATTTCAGGGTGATATGTCAGTTGGTGATTTTGAAGTCCCGGTCGAGTCGCTGGCCTCCGATCGGCTGCATTTTTTTCTTGGACAGGTCGTACTTCCAGGCGGCAAATCGTTGTGACGCCAGATCGAGGATATACAGGGAATCCTTGTTTTCCTGGGTTTTGCCGGTGACGACGATGTAATTTGAGGTCGGATAGGGCGCTGCCTGGGCCTCGGAGAGGTTGGCGTTGACGACCGCTCCCAGCAGAGCCAGATTCACACCAAGGAGCACTACAATGGCCACTGTCTTTAGTTTGTTCATGCTTGGTCTCCTGCAAAATGTTCCATTGTTCTTGATTGGCGATTCCCTCAGAACCGCCAGGGACGCGGGTGTAGGACTATTTTGGGGACGTAACTCGATGGTTTTCGTTGACGAATCGCTCTGCTTTTTCGTTCCTTCGATTTTTGAGGGAGGCGTCTTGATTCCATTCAGTTACGTCGAAATTCAGTCGTCGACATCCTGGGTACTGCGGCGGGGATTTTTCAGTATGGACAGAGCAAGCCCAGCCAGGCAGGCGGCGATGACGCCGATAGCCTTCCAGGGGATGGCCGTTTCCAGTTCGGGGGCCCGGTATTCGTCGGCCTGCAGAGAATCGGCCACACTGAGTACCCACCAGGCGACCGCCAGAAGGTAGCCTGCCCCCCCCGCCCGATGCCGAATGTCTGAGGAGATGCTTTCCATGGTGCTATTGTAGAACGCGGGTTCCGGTGAGGCAAGAACCTGTCGTGGTTTTACCGAAAAAACACACACCTGCGGACAGAACGGATTCGCGTGCAGTTTGCTTCAGAATGAATCGATGCGTGGACACGATGCATTCCTCATCAGGTTCAGGAGATCGCTCAGCGACTCCGGGTTCTCTTCGGTCGGTCAGGTCTCGTTGGGGTGCGATTGTGAAACGGCCTGCTTGAGCAATTCGTCTGTTGTCATCTCGATCTGGACGCCGGTATCCAATATCTTAACGGCAAGGTTGCCTTCCTGAACGATCACCGCCTGCCGGGCGCCTCGCCGATTGGCTTCCTTGAGTTGTTTGCCGATGCCCTGCCGTTTGACCGCGTAATCCGCAGCGCAACCCAATCTGCGGAGCGAGCCAACCAGTTTGAGGCAACGCGGAAACAATGCATCCTCGCTGTCGATGACGAAGTACTCCAGTGTGCCCTGGCGGATGGTTTCCGGGATCTTGGCCGTTTCTTCCAGAAGCAGGCTGAGGACCACGTCGCCCATGCCGAAGCCCGTGGCCGGGCAGGTCGGCCCGCCGAGGAGTTCGAGCAACCCGTCGTAGCGCCCCCCCCCTGCCACCGCCCGTTCACCCTCGGCGAGGGCTTCGTAGACCACGCCCGTGTAATATGCCAGCCCGCGCACGATGTGCCAATCGAAGGTGATGTACTCCCCCGCCCCCATCGCCTCAAGGTTCTCCCGAAGCTGCTGGAACGCGCGGACGTCGTCCGCGCCGGCATATTCCGCCAGCCGATCCAGCCCCTCGTCGTGCGGCGCGTCCATGAACCCGACGATGCCGGCGATCTGCGATGCGCTGAGCCCCAGCTCGGCGAGCATTTTTTCGAATGTCTCGGGGGGCACTTTCGGCTTCTTGTCCAGCGCGAGCAGGGCCTGGTCCATCCGATCCTTGTTGACGCCGTTTTCGCGCAGCATCGCGAGGACCAGTGGTCGCGAGCCGATGTGGACCTTCACGTCCACCGGCTGAAGCCCGACTTCGCGTAGAAAGTCCACGAGCGTGAAGATGCACTCGGCGTCGGCCTGGATGTCGTCGACGCCGATGACGTCGACGTTCCATTGGAAGAACTCCCGCAGTCGACCGCGCTGGGGTCGCTCAGCCCGACAGAGGCGGGGGATGGAAAACCACTTGATCGGCCGGGGCAGCGCGTTGATTTTCGCCGCGACCATCCGAGCCAGCGAGGGCGTGATCTCAGGACGGATCGCCAGGTCCCGCCCGCCGCGGTCGGTGAAGCTGAAGAGCTGCTCGACGATCTCCTGGCCGCTCTTGACCGTGAACAAATCGAGGTACTCCAGGATCGGCGTATCGAACTCCTCGAACCCGTTGCGGATCGACACCCGCCGCCAGGTCTCCGTGATCCACGTCCGCAGACGCATCTGGTCGGGATAGAAATCCCGCATGCCCTTGACTGCCTGGAATTTCATTTCGTTTTGCCCTTCCGCCGGGTCTTGCCCTTGCGCCCGGATGGTTTTTTGGACTTCCCGCCGGGGTGCTCGGCCCGTAACTGCGCCCGCAGCCGATTCCGCATCACCGTTTTCGAGACCCCCTCAAGCTTCGCGCGGTGTTTGATCATCTCCTTCTCGTAGACGTAGTTGCCCAGCGTCTTGCGGGCGTATTCGTCGAGTTGCTCGGGCGAGGTGAATTCTTCCCTGTATCCGTAATCCGAGCCCGTCGCTTCGCAGTTGTCGTCGCTGTAGGTCCGGCAGATCAGCGGCCGTTCCTCATAAATGGTGCAGCGGTTGTCGTTCCCGAGTTTGTTGCAGGGATTCTCGATCTGGATGTACCAGTCGTCGTCCTCGTCGATGTGTACGCTGACGCCTCCATGACAGAGGTACCATCGGATGTCCTCGAATTCCTCGTAATCGTCGGGCTGGTCGATTTCGAAGCAGAAATATCTACAGCACAGTGCCTTGCAGTTTGCGCACGTTTTTTTCATCGGCTTGTTCCCTACTACCGGTGGTCGGTTTGCCCATGTGACGGCCGATCGGGCGGGCATGTCGGCGGATTATAGAACAACCTGCCGGGGAATCCAAGAACGACCCGGCCCGTGGCGACAGATCACGTTCGAACCGGCGTGCCGAGGCCAACCACACCCCCGCCATGCCGTTGCGGGGTGTGCGTTGCGGGTTTTAGTTGAACCGCTTACATCCTCTCGCTAAAATCGGGCCTCCTGTTTCCCGAAACGTTCAGCCGAGACCCCCCGATGCGACCGAACCGTCCCAAGATAATCGGCCTGTGTCTACTGACTCTGTCGCTGGCGTTCTTCTGCGCCTGCGAGCTGAACTTCCAGCAGGACGGCCAGCGTGCCCTGCCGAACTCCGTGCCCTCCCATCGCCAGTGGACGATTACCGCCGCTACGGGGCGATTCAACGGGCTGCCCAAGGCCATCGACGGGGACATCAACACCACCGCCGTCGCCGTCGGAGGCAACACCGGGGCCACCGTCACAATCGACCTCGGGCGAAGCAGCGTGTTCAACATGATTATCCTCACCCACGGTCAGCGGGAGTGGGGCTTCGCGACGCAGTTGACCGTCTCGACCAGCCTGGACGGGCGACGCTTCACGGAGCAGGCGACCACCCCCGGATGTCGAAAGGTCTCGTACGTCCCCCTGTTCAAACCCGTCCGCGCACGCTACATCCGCATCCAGGCGTCCCGGCCCGGCTCGCAACCCTGGGCCCTGGCGGAGATTCTCATCCAGTGACCGCCCCGCCCGGCCCGCCGAACACGACCCGCCGGACTCTCCGGCTCATCAATCCCCACAGCCCGCTCAGTACCCTCACCATGCCGAGCATCATCCAGCGGATGACCTTCACGCGCAAGGCGCTCTTCGCCCCGTTGAACCTCACCATCTGCGCCGCCGTCGCCCCCCCGGGCTGGGACGTCGAGATCGTCGACGAGAATACCCTCACCGAACCCCATCACCCCCTCGCCGACGGGGTCGACGCCGTCGGCATCGGCATCATGACCAGCCAGGCCAGGCGAGGCTACGCCCTGGCCGACGCCTACCGAAACCTCCGCGTGCCGGTCCTCCTCGGCGGGCTGCACGCATCGGCCCTGCCGGACGAGGCACTCCAGCACGCCGATATCGTCTGTCTCGGCGACGCCGAGGGCACCCTCCCCCGCGCCCTGCACGACCTCGCCGACGCCCTGGACCGCAGGACGCCCGGCCAGCCGATCTCCCTGCCGAAGCAGCGCTACGACTGGCGCGAACAGCCGGACGCGCCCATCGCCACCCCGCGCAAGGACCTGCTTGACCCGGCGGACTACCTCGTCTTCAACCCCATCCAGACGACCCGCGGCTGCCCGCACGGCTGCACGTTCTGCACCACCCCTGCCATCTTCGGTCGAAAGTTCCGCCAGCGCGACATCGGCCAAATCGTCGAGGAAATCCGTTCGGCCAAAGAACAGTTCGACACCCCCGTCTTCATCTTCTCCGACGACAACGTCGCCGGGAACCAGACCTGGGCGATGGA
Organism: uncultured Planctomycetaceae bacterium; assembly: GCA_964388425.1. Classification (GTDB taxonomy): domain Bacteria; phylum Planctomycetota; class Phycisphaerae; order SM23-33; family SM23-33; genus CAYMAP01. Next base: position 20,434 of record CAYMAP010000008.1, on the reverse strand, counting down.
ACTCTTCGACGCCCTTCGCCCTCTGAACATCCGCTGGGCGTCGCAGTGTGACATCCTCATCGCCCGCAACCCGAAGCTCCTCGCCGCCATGCGACACAGCGGGTGCATCGGCCTGATCCTCGGGCTGGAGAGCCCGCGTGCCGGAACCCTCGCCGAGGCGGGCAAACGCTTCGTCTCCGCGGAAAGCTACCTCCGCGGAATCCGAACGATCCAGAGCTACGGCATCAGCCTGTGGGGAAGTTTCATTTTCGGCTTCGACACCGACGACTGGCGGGACTGCATGGCCGCTGTCCGTTTCGCCCAGCGGGCCGACCTGGCCATGAGCTGCTACATCATCCTCACGCCATACCCGGGAACCGCCGTCTTCGAGCAGTACCGCCGCGAGGGCCGACTCCTGACGACCGACTGGGAGAAATACAACGGCGCGACAGTCTGCTACCAGCCCGCCCGCATGACCGTCGACCAACTCCGCCACGCCCAGATGGCCGCCTTCCACGAATTCTACGCCATGCCCAGCGCTCTTGGCCGTCTCCGCGTCTGGCCGTTCAAGAAACACAGTTGGCTGACCAACCTGGCCATTCAGCGCGGCCTGGCGTACTACTACGGCAAGCACGGTCGGCCCCTGCCCCACTTCGCCGACTTCCAGACCCCCGACGCCGACCGACGCATAGCCCGCAGCCTCGGACTCCAACCCGCCGCCGGACTGTAACACAGGACGAACCATGACAACACCGAATCAGCCACACGACACTCCAGACGACGCCACCCGAAACGCCTCGCCCGCCAACTGGCTTATCGTCGGGCTGGCGATGCTCATGCTCTTCTCCCTGGCCGGGCTGTGGGTGATGGAACGCGGCAAGCGGACGAAACTTCAACGCTACGTCGACAAACTGCGCGAACAGAATCAACTCATCGGCGAGATGGTCCTCGACCACGCCCAGGCCGCCTCACCGGTCGACCGCCAGTCCCTGCCCGCACAGCCCGTCACGTTCGACGGAACGAACCGCACCGCCCTGCTGCTCTCGGCCTCCGTCGGGAAACGCCTGGGCTTCCAGCCCGGCGATGTGCTGATCGTCACCGCCCCGCCGGCAACTGCTCCCGCCAGGGAATGAACCGTTCCGGGACGGACCTGAAAAAGCCCTCATGGGTGCCCGGGCCATCGCCGAAGCCCCTCCAGGAGCGACGCAGACGAATCGGCCGATTGGGCAACCGCAGGGAGGCAGGCGATCTCAGTCGGCAGCCCTCCCAGCATCCACAGCGCAACCCAAAAGGGTGATACGTCAGCTTCCAGGGGCTTGAGAATTCCCTCCGGGCGCGTATACTGCGCAGACGGGCCTTCGTTCGGCCCCGGCAAGGAGCACAACGCATGAACGAACTGCACGGCCAACTCCGCACGCCGGAGAACGTTCGGCTGGCGATCGTGGTTAGCCGATTCAACGAATTCATCACCAGCCGACTGCTCGGCGGGGCCCTCGACGCCTTGACGCGCCACGGCGTGCCGGACGACGCCATTGACGTCGTCTGGTCCCCGGGCAGCTTCGAGATTCCCGTCATCACGAATCGGCTGGCGTCGGCCGGTCGCTACGCCGCCGTCATTTGCCTCGGCGCAGTCATCCGAGGCGGTACGGACCACTACCAGTACGTCGCCTCCGAGGTCGCCAAGGGCGTCAGCATGGTCTCCCTGCGAACCTCCCTGCCATGCATCTTCGGCGTGCTGACCTGCGATACCGTCGAGCAGGCCGTCGACCGCGCCGGTGCCAAGAGCGGCAACAAGGGTGCCGAAGCCGCCCTCGCTGCGCTGGAAATGATCGACCTGATGGGCCAGCTCCCACCCGCCGCGACGTAATCCGAACCCCTGACAACCCCACGCGAGTCCCACCATGAGCAACCTGCATCGATCCCGCCGGCTGGCCCTGCAGGGACTCTGCTGCCTCGATGCCCAGGGCCCCTCCGCCTGGGGACTCATCGAACATTTCATCCGCGACAGCAAGGAACACTCCATCGTCGTCGACTCGGCGATCAAGATGATGCGGCAGGCTTTCGACGACCGACCCGCCTGCGACGAGCTGCTCAAACGGCACGCCAAACGCTGGGAACTCAACCGACTCGCCCTGGTCGACCGAAACCTGCTTCGCCTGGCCGTCTACGAACTCCGAAAAAGCGACCTCGCCGTCAAGATCATCGTCAACGAAGCCATCAAAATCGCCCGCGAGTTCAGCACCGCCGAAAGCCCCCGCTTCGTCAACGGCGTACTCGACGCCGTCGCCACCGAACTGCACGGCCAGGAAGCCTCCGACCCCAACGCCCCCCCACCGCCCACCGAAGCGCCATGATTCTGCCCCGTCATTCCGTAACGCGGCGTCCCTGTCAAGCCGGCGAACCCTGCAGCGATCGGCTTGGGCCAGAGAATCCGATGCGATACAATCAGGCTCAGAGCGTTATTCCCAGGTGACGATGACCACGCTGGCCGGATCTTCGACCCTGCGGGACTACCGCGGGGTGGACGCGCTGCACGACAGGCTGCGACGGGTTCACAGCCTGCGATGGCGGCTGCGCGTCTTGGAAGGCCTGGCTGGACTGACCGCACTCGCCGCCGCTTCGGTCGGGTTTGCTGCGTTGCTGGGCTACTGGCCCGGACAGGATCAGCCCCCCTCCCCCCTGCGATGGGCGATGCTGGGGATGGTCGTCCTCGCCGCCGCGGTCGGGCTGTTCGGCTGGGTCGTTCGGTCGCTGCTCTGGCGGCAGAACCCCGCCCAGACCGCCCGCTTTCTGGAAACCGTCCGCCCAGACCTCCGCAACGACCTCGTCAACGCCGTCCTCCTGGCGCGCGAGGCCGACCCGCCCAGCCCCGCCCTCGTCCAGCGTGCCATCGCTGAAAGCCTCGACCGATCCGGGGACCTGGACCTCGCCCGTTGCGTCTCCCGGCAGTCGTTCAAACGCCGGTCGCTGCTGGCCGTCGGGCTGATCGCAGCCGTCCTCGCCTTCGCGATGCTCCAGCCGACCGTCGTCCGGCGGGGCTTGCGGGCGGTCTTCACGCCCCGCGCCTTCGTGCCGGCCCTCAACCGCGTCGAGCTGATCGACCTGACCCCAGGCGACGTGACGGTCTACCCCGGCGAGCCGGTCGCGATCCGCCTGGAGGTCCGCGACGCCCCAGGCACGACCGCCGCGGAGGTGCTGTTCGACGAAGAGGAGCAGCCCCGTCCCATGCGACGAGTCGAAAGCGACGGCGAACTCGGCACGGCCGATCCGACCGCGACGTTCGCCCTCCGCCTCGAGGCGGTGCATCAGCCCCTCCGCTACGCCGTCCGCGCCGCCGGGCCCGCCGGGCAGAGCCGTTGGCCCCCCGACCGGCCGTGGTACCGCATCGACCTGCATCGGCTGGCTGTAGAGGACATGACCGTCCGCTACGAGTACCCGCCGTACCGCAATCTCCCGCCTCGTACGGAAACCCTCGCCGCGGACTCCGCAGCCTTCGCCGCGCCCGTCGGATCGTGGGCGACGCTTCGGCTGACGCTCGATGCCCCCGCCCCGGCCGCCACGCTGCACTTCGACGACGGGCGACAAGTCAAGATGACCCCTGCCGATGATGCCCTTCGACATTCCGCCCGGTTCCCGATCCGCGCGACCGGCCACTGCCGACTCGTCCTGGCCGACACCTCGGGCAAGGTCATCAAACGCCTCCCCGCCGACACCGGCCGGCCCCAGATCGGCTGGCCCGTCACCGCCCAGCCGGACGCCCCGCCCAGCATCACGCTCCTCGCACCGGCCCGCGACGTGACCGTCCCGCTCGGCAAGGACCTGCCCGTCAAGCTCCACGCCGCCGACGACGTGGGATTCTCCAACCTTCAACTCCTCACCGCGCGGGGCCGGGCCGATCCCTCGCCCGTCGAGGACTTCCGCACGGACCTGACCGGCCAGAAGGACCTCGTCGTCACGCACCGCCTGTCCCTGGCGGGCCTCGCCGCCGGGGAGTCGATCACCCTCCTCGCCGCCGCGACCGACAATCGAAAGCTCGGCGACCTCGGCGGACCGCAGACTACCCGCACGAAGCCCCTCACCGTGACTGTCCGCGATCCGAAGCGGCTGGCCCGGCAGCAGATTCGGCAACTAGCCGAACTCCAGCGACGGCTGCTGGCGATCCTCGAACTCCAACTCATGCACCGCAACAACACCCGTCTGGCCCGCTCGGGAGAGTCCCTCCGCGAGGTCCGACGGATCGGGGGCGAACTCCACGTCGGGCAGCGCGCCGTCCACGCCGCCCTGAGCGAACTGGCCGAACATTTCGACTTCCCCCCCGCCCTCGACGATCTCCGCAAGGCCCTCGACCTGCTGCTGAGCGGCGAGGCCCGCCTGGCGATCGACCAGGCAGGCGTCCTCAAGGACCTCGCCAAACTCGACGCCCGCAACCGCGCCTGCGACCTGCTGGGCGGAACGCAGGACGACATCATCGCCGTCCTCCAGGACATGCTGGCGATCATGCCCAGCCTCGCCGCCAAAGCCGGCCTGCTCGACAGCCTCCCGGGCAGCGACCTGCCGCCCGACCAGCGAAAACAGAAACGCGAAGACCTCCGCAAGTCGCTCGAGCAATTCATCGCCGAGCAGAAAAAAGTCATCGCCGCCTCCGATCGGCTCAACAAGAAACCCCTCGACGACTTCACCCCCGCCGACGAAAAACTCCTCAAGGAACTCCAGGCCGTCCAGGACAAGTGGGAGAAGTTCCTCAACGAAGCCTTCACGGATTTCTCCCGCCTGGCCCGGCAGGACTTCGCGAATCCGTCCATGCTCAAGGAACTGCTCTCCGTCAAGGCCGACGTGACCATGGCCAAAGACGCCCTGAAGAAAAAGGCCGTCGAAATCGCCACCGCCTGCGAGGACAACGGCGTGGAGAACGCCGAGGAACTCACCGCCAACCTCGAAAAATGGCTCCCCGACGAGCCGGACCGCAAGAAGTGGAACATGGAAGCCCCCGAGCAGCCCATGGACATCGAGCAGGCCGAGCTGTTCACCGAACTCGAGGACCTCGTGGGCGACCTGCTCGAAGAGGAGGAAGACCTCTTCGAGGAGATGGACGACCTGACCAGCCAGGCCTTCATGAGCGGCGACAAGGCGATCGGCTGGGACGCCCAGGACGGGCCGATCAGCAACATGAACGCCCAGGGCGTCACCGGCAACCAACTGCCGAACACCAGCGAAATTTCCGGGCGCTCCGGCGAGGGACGGACCGGCAAGAGCGGGGGGGAATTCGTCGAGGACAAGGCTGTCGGCAAGGGCGGACGGCGCACACCGACGCGCATGACCGACGATCCGTTCCAGACCGGGCAGGTCGACGACGTCTCCACCGATCCACCCGGGGGGGCGACCGGCGGGGGCAAACACAGCGGCGCCGGCGAGGAAGGACTCGAAGGCCCCACCCCCGCGGAGGTCTCCGCCGAGATCAAACGCCTCGCCGGCCGGCAGGCCCAACTCGTCAACCGCGCCGAACGTATTCAGGCCAACTTCCGCGCCGGCGACTACGCGAGCTTCACGATGGCCCAGGCGGTTCGGCTGATGAAGCGGCTGGGTACGGATCTCGACCGCGGCGACTACCGCAACGCCCTCCGCCGCCGCCGGGCCACCGTCTCCGCCCTCCGGCAGACCCGCCGGATGGTCGGCACCGGCCTGGACGTCACACGCGACACCTCCTCCGACCGGCCCAAGGTTCTCCGCGACGACCTCCACGACGCCCGGCAGGGCAACCTGCCCGCCGAATACCGCCCCGCCCTGGAGGAATACTTCCGCCGTCTCAGCGAAGAAAAATGAGACATGTAACACCTCCCTCTTATGGCAGTTTGATCTTGCAATTTTCCTCGGACAGCTGCAGGATGCATCTTCCGTAATTGGCCTTTGAAAAGGAGCTTAGCAACACGACATGATGCGCCGTCGCCCCGACAGCTCGAAGGCTGCTGTCCTTCGATCGTCTCCCGCGCGATGCGGCCCTACTCGGCGAGTCGGCGGGGGGCGTTCTGCAAGTTCTGGACGTCCTTGAGCGTGATGCCCTTTTTGTTGCCGCACCGTTGTACTGGAGATGTGAATTCGCCGGACTGGAAGTCCGAACGAACCGCCGCATGAGAAGTGCTAGAATCTACGCTCGCACACGTTTGAGCATCCTGGCAATCCTGGCAAAAAACATCATAGACTCCGCCTGGGGGGTCCGATAAACTACCTACAGGCTGGCGATCCGGACGCGCGAAGAGTTCCGGCGAGGCTGGCCGAAGCCAGGATTCCCGTAGTGTGTGTCAAGCGGATACTTCGGCACACGGACGCGCCGATCACGACACGGACGTTGACCAGAACGCAGGATTTTATGACCGAGCAGTCCACCGCCAACGGCGCTCCGTCGCTGCTTTTTCACGGAGCCGCCCAGACCGTCACCGGCTCGATGCACGTCCTGCGAATCAACGGGCGGACGATCTGCCTCGATTGCGGCCTCTTCCAGGGCCGACGCCAGGAAACCATCGAACGCAACAGCGAATTTCCCGTCCCCCCTGCCGAGATCGACGCCCTCCTGCTCAGCCATGCCCACATCGACCACAGCGGGAACATCCCCCAACTCGTCAAACGGGGGTTTGCGGGCAAGGTCTTCGCCACCTCCGCCACCAGCGACCTCTGCGAGATCATGCTCGCCGACAGCGGGCACATCCAGGAGGAAGACGCCCGCTACTGGAACCAAAAACGCGCCCGCAAGAAGTCGGAGGAAATCCAGCCCCTCTACACCGTCGAGGACGCCCACGACGCCATGCGGAACTTCCAGCACATCCAGTACGACCAGAAGTTTTGCTTCGCTGACGGGACCTGCGCGACCTTCCTCGATGCCGGGCACATCCTCGGCTCGGCGTGCATCCTGATCGAAATCGAATACCCCCACCCGATCCGGTTGCTGTATACCGGCGACCTCGGACGGTTCGACATGCCCATCCTGCGCGATCCCGTCCACCCCCTGCCGGAGGTCGACTACCTCATCACCGAATGCACCTACGCCGACCGCCGGCACCACAACCCCACGGACATGAAGAACGAACTCGCCCGCGTCGTCGAGCGCACCGTGGACCTCGGCGGGAAGGTCATCATCCCCTCCTTCAGCGTCGGGCGGACCCAGAACGTCGTCTACTACCTCGTCCAGGCCATCCAGGAAGGGCTCATCGATCGCCTGCCGATCTACGTCGACTCGCCCCTGTCTACCCATGCCACCGAGGTCTTCAAAAAGCACCCCGAATGCTACGACGCCGAGGCACGCGATTTCTGGATGCACCAGGGCGACCTGTTCGGCAACGACCTGGTGACGTACATCACGGACGTCAACGAATCCAAGGATCTCAACCGCCGGACCGACCCGCACGTCATCATCGCCTCGAGCGGCATGTGCGAGGCCGGGCGGATTCTCCACCACCTCAAGAACAACGTCTGGAATGAGGCCAACGCCGTCTGCGTCGTCGGGTACATGGCCCAGCACACGCTGGGACGCCGGATCGTCGAACGCCGGAAGGAATTGAAAATCTTCGGGCGACTCTACCCGCTGCTCGCCCGCGTCGAGGTTCTCAACGGCTTCTCCGCCCACGCCGACCAGGCCGACCTCCAGCGGATGTTCGCCCCGTTCGCACCGCAACTCAAAGGTGCCTTCGTCGTCCACGGCGAGGGCCCCCAACCGGCAGCCATGGAAGAGATCCTCCACGACGTCGGCTGCTCCGCTGTCCACGTCCCCGCCCCGGGACAGGTCTTCACGCTCGACGACTGACGCGCCGGGCGGCACGGCTGTGTCGGCCAGGTTGAAAAATCAACCAGCAGGTAGAGCAAGCACTTGCTTGCCGTGAGTTTGTCAAACCGGTGCTCGCGGAATCCAGGCCGGTGAGACCACCGTTCCGCGAGTACGATGACCCGCTCGCGCTACACGACTCATGGCTTCCATTCAAGAACTGCCCCGGGTTGACCGACGTCTCGACGGTGGATGCGCCATCACGACCAGCAGGTCGGTGTCGCTGTCGTCCGTGGCGGCACCTTCGGCATACGAGCCGAACAGCACGATTCGTTGCGGCTGAAGCAGGCGGGCGATGTCGGCGATGTATCCTCGCATGTCCCGAGAAGAGTCCATATTGCAAAGCGATACCAGAACCCTCCCAGGCGGGCAGTGTTGTGCATATCGATGTCAACGAGGCGAAAAAAATGGCTCCGGGAGGGCCGGAGCCGGATGAAAGGGGAAAAAGTCCGCTACACCTAGGTCATGTAGAACAGCTTGGCGATGTGAATCGCATCTGCGCAGCAAGTCTGTCGCATCGCGGTAATAGTGATCTGTCCATAGCCACGGCTCATCTGTCGCAGTTCCTTCCGAAATCTACATGTCCAAGGTGTGCCATTATAAAGCGCCCTGCCGCGTTTTGTCAACAGGCTCCTGAGCGAAGAAGGTTTTTTCCGCCGTTCTTTGCAGGCACATTGGAACAGGGGAATTCCGCGCCCGTAGGACCGGGGCTGGATTGTCTAAGTTTCATCAAGACATGAAGTAAGGCGTGAGTTACAGAGTTCCGCTGTTCCCGCTGCCCGTTGCATGCTGCCCGGTCAGTTCCTCAAGATATTTCCTGTCGTTGGCGCAGACGGGGACTTTGTGCTGTCCGCCGAGTTTTCCACGCTGTTTCATCCAGTCGTAGAACGTCCCGGCGGGGACGGGACTGACCTCGACGCGCGTCATGCCGAGGTCGCCTCGGCGTTTGACTTCGTAGTCGTGGTTGAGTTCGACGAGTTTGCGGTCGAGGGCTTCGGCGAAGCGGTCGAGGACGCCGTCCCGCGGGGGCGGGCCGTCGAACTCCACGACGTACTCGTGGCAGCCGCGCTGTTCGCTGGCGGCGTAGCGGGGGGCGGCGGTGAACTCGGCCACGTCCGTGCCGGTGACCTCGGCGGCGTGGGCGACGGCGGCGGAGATCTGCTCGCCGATGATGTTCTCCCCGAAGGCGTTGATAAAATGCTTGTTCCGTCCGGCGAAGACGATGCGCGGGGGCCTCGTCGAGAGGAATCGCACGACGTCGCCGATGTCGTAGGCCCACAGGCCCGCGTTGGTCGAGAGTACGAGGCTGTAGGGCACGTCGGTCTCGACCTGCCCGATCGTCAGGCGACGCGCGCCGGGCCGGCCGAACTCCTCCAGCGGAATAAACTCGAAAAACAGCCCGTTGTCAGTCAGCATCTCCATGCCCGGGTTGTCGGCCTCGGCCTGGATGGCGATGAAGCCTTCGCTGGCGGGGTAGACTTCGAGGTAGTCCAGGCGATGGTCGTCGCGGAAGTACCGCCCGAAGGCCGACCGGTAGGGTGCAAAATTCACCCCGCCGTGAACGAACAGTTGCAGGTTCGGCCAGATGTCGCTGACCCCCCCGGCCGGGTCGAGCCCGCGGAGGCGGCAGACGTGGTCGAAGAGGACCATGACCCAACTCGGCATGCCGGTGACGAAACGGACGTCGCGCCCGACGGTGCGGTCGGCGACTCGGCGGATTTTCTCTTCCCAGTTGTCGATCAGCGCCATGTCGTGCCCGGGCTCGTAGTGTTTGTTGAGGGGCCAGCGGATATCACGAGACGCGATGCCGCTGAGGTCGCCGATCCAACCGCCGTGGCCGGTGGGGGTCATGGACGTCGAGCCGCCGAGGAACAGCAACTGCCCGCCGATCAGGTCGCGGAGTCGTTTCGCGGAGCGGCGTTTGTAGTAGGCGAAGATCGCCAGGGCGGCTCGTCGGTTGGCGGCCTGCATGGCGTCGGTCAGGGGGATGCGTTTGTCCCCGGCCGTCGTGCCGGAGGTCTGGGCGAAGTACCGCGTGACGCCGGGCCAGGTCACGTCGGATTTTCCCGCGAGCATGTTTTCGACCCAGGGCAACTGGGCGACGTAATCGGCCACGGGCACGGCGCGGACGAAGTCGTCGTGGGTGCGGATCGCATCGAACCCGTGGTCCTGGCCAAACTGCGTCCGTCGGCCCTGGGCGAGCAGATGCTCGAAGACCCGATGCTGAGCGGCGAGGGGATCGGCGGCGGCTCGACGTAGCCGGCGATCAACCCGTCGGAGGTACAGCGACAACGCCGGGCCGAGAAGATTCAACGGTCACGCTCCCGGAGGCTCATGCGTAGGATCGTACGGTGCTGGAGGATCGCCCTGCCGGGATGTTCCGCTTCCACCACGCGCAGAGTTCGCGGGCGAAGTCGCGGGGCTGTTCGATCATCGCCGCGTGACCGCACTCGTCCAGCCAGACCAGTTCGGCCCGGGGAACCAGCGAGCAGAATTCCTCGGCGACCTCCGGGGGGGTGATGTTGTCCTGCTTGCCCCAGACCAGCAGGCAGGGGCATTGGATCTTGCCGAGGTATTCCGCGAGATTGTCGCGCTTGGCGCTCTTGGCCATGCTGACCAGGATGCGTCGGCATCGGCGGGTCTCCAGGACGTTGCAGACCATGTCGACCAGGCTCTCGGTCACCCAGGCCGGATCGTAGAAAATTTCCGTCATCTTGTTGCGATACCATTCCCGGGAGGGATTGGCCCCGCGATGGGTGCCCAGTTCCCGCTCGAAAAGCCCGCTCGAACCGGTCAGGACGAGACCGGCGATGCGATCGGGCATCTCCATCGCCAGACGAAGCGAAACGTGCCCGCCGAGGCTGTTGCCCCCCAGAACAACGCTCTGCAGCCCGGACGAGTCCAGGTACCCCTTGACGTAGCTGCAGATTTCCGGCACGGTCGACAGCGCCTTGCCGTCCTCGAAAAACGGCAGGTGCAGCGCAATGGCCCGGCAGTTGTTCGGCAGATGTTCAATCAGGCTCGCCCAGTTCGCCGTCTCGCCCATCATGCCGTGCAGCAGCAGCAGGGGGAATCCTTCCCCGGACTCAATCGTCTGATACGCTTCGGTCACCTTCGCACCTCATGGCCTGAGCGGAATCACCGCCCGTCGTCACGGGTCATTCCTCGTCGGCACGCCGACATGCTCTCTGTTGTACTCCAAAGCTCCAGGAAACGCAATTTCCTTTAGGATCGATCTGGTGTAGCTCACCCGCTCAGCGTGAGTAAGTCGAACCGCCCCGGCTGAGTCACACGCGGAGGGTGGGTGCTTGCGTTCTGCGAAGCCTTGGCGAAGCAGGATGCACCCACGCCGTGGTCTCGACAAGAGGACCGTGCCTCCCGCCCATACCCACACCGGCCGACCGGCAAGATTCGTCTCCACGCGGGCCTTTCGACCGCCTCGCCCCTTCGCGTCGGCGACCCCATCCGCAAGATTCATCTCCACGCGGGCCTTTCGCCGAAGTACACTACATGAGCAGTCTGGCCCACGACCACCCGCCGATCTGCTGGCCGGTCGGGAATCCCTCGCCGGCCCCTCAGGTAGGCCGAAAAACCCCCCGCGCCGTGCCGCACACCAGGCCGGGACATCATCACGCCATGCACAACTATCTCAAGGCGGAAATCTCAGCCCGCGCCATCCGCTCCAATCTCGCCGTTCTGCGCGAATACGTCGGCCCGGACTGCCAACTCTGCGCCGTCATCAAGTGCAACGCCTACGGCCACGGACAGGACCTGCTCCTGCCGATCCTCGCCGAGCAGGCCGACTGGCTCGCCGTCGCTACCCCCGCCGAGGCCCTCTACCTCCGGGCGCGGGGCTACACCGGACCCCTGCTGGTCTTCTTCAGCGCCTGTACGGACGGCGGCGAAGCGCACCTCGCCCAGACGCTCGACGAACTGCTCCGCCGGCGGGTCACCCTCACCCTCGCCGCCCGCGACGAAATCGACGCCCTCGCCGCCGCCACCCTCCGCACCGACTGCGACGCCAAGGTCCACCTCATGGTCGATACCGGCATGTCGCGATCCGGCGTGCTGCCCGGGGACGTACCGGCCTGCCTCGAACGCCTCCGCCGGGACCCCGCCATGCGCATGACCGGCATCTACACGCACCTGGCCACCGCCGACGAAGCCGACAAAACGTCCGCTCGCAGGCAACTGGCCCACTTCGAGCAGGTCCTCGACGCCGCCCGGCTCGGGCCGGACATCCTACGGCACGCCGCCAACAGCGCCGCCGCCATCGACCTGCCCGAGGCCCGCTTCGACATGATCCGCCCCGGCATCGCGGTGTATGGCTACCAGCCGGGACCCGACATGCATACCGCCCTGCCCCTCCAACCGGCCATGAGACTCTCCGGCCACCTCATGCAGGTCAAGACCGTCCCGGCCGGGGAATCCGTCGGGTACGGGCTGACCGACCGGCTCGAACATGCCAGCAGGCTCGGCCTCGTGCCGGTCGGCTACGGCGACGGATACCCGCGAAGCCTCTCCAACCGCCAAGCCGTCATGAAGGTCCGCGGAAAACTCGCCCCCGTCCGAGGGCGAATTTCCATGGACCAGACCGTCATCGACCTGACCGACATCCCCGCCGCCCGCGTCGGCGACGAAGTCGAAATCCTCTCGCCCGACCCGGCCCAGCCACACAGCCTGGAGAATCTCGCCCGCCTCGCCGAGACCATTCCCTACGAAATCATCTGCCGGCTCGGCCCGCGGGTACGCCGGTTCCTCGTCGACGACGAACCGGCCAGTTGACCCCCCTGCCCTGACGTCCCCGCCTGCCACGCCCTGTCCTTTCCCGCCACGGATCGTTATAATGCATTGGCCGCAGGAGGTTCGCTCCGGTCGGACCCCCCGCCGTCATTGCCCACTCAACCGGACACAAAGGAGCACACATGTCCATTCGACAACGCAATGTCCTGTCCACCTGCCTGCTGACCGTCCTGGCCCTGCTTCTGGCGTCGGCCGCTCTGCACGCCGAGGATGACATCGACTGGGGAGACGATAAAAAAACTGGCCGGAACGAAAACGACAAGCACGCTCCCGAAGAACCAAAGGAACCCGTCGCCATCAATCCCGACCTGACGGGTCCCTATGCGGAAATGGCCGAGTACTGCCAGCTCTCGCCCGAACAGCAGGAGAAAATCGTAAAGGTTCTCAAGACCAAGGTACGGGCGCTCAAAAAATGGGAATACGACAACAAACGCCAGATCGAACACAGACAGAAGAAAATCTCCGATGCTGAAGATGCCAAAGACAGGGAAAAAGAACAGAAAAAACTCGACAGACTCATGGAGGGCCGGGACCGCGTCGCCCAGCAATACGACCGGCTTGCCTACCGCCAACTGACCCGCGAACAACTGCACCGTTGGTATAGCCATCGCCTCTGGAAACTCGCCGAAGAAGACCTCCGCCTGATCGCCCCCCCCATCGACGACGACCAGGTCACCCGCATCAAGGACATCTGCAACGCCCTGGCCAAGCGGCTGGCTCCCGGCGTGAAACTCCAAGAGCACCCGGGTGCCAAAACCCGCGTCCTCAAAGAAACCTACCAGCAGGTCCTCGATAAGGAGCAGAAAAAGAGCTTCGCCCGAATCTATCGCGCCAAGCAGCAGTTTCGTTGATCGTCCCGTCCGGCGACCTGTACCGGACAAAGCCCCCTGCCTTCCAACGGGCCTTGCCGGGTCACGGTTCACTCCCCCGGCGTCGGCGTGGAAAGGCCCAGACGCTCCATGACCGCCTGCAGGTCGGACCAGACCTTCCCCCGATTCTCCGGCGTGTACTGCCGCAGCACATACGCCGGGTGGAACGTCGGCATGACGGCCGTACCCTCCAGCCCCTCGCCGATGGCCGGCAGCGACTGCCACTGCCCCCGCAGCTTCGTGATGCCGATCTTCGTATCCAGCAGCGCCTTCGTCGCCGGGTTGCCCAGCGTCACGATCACCTTAGGGCGGATGATCCCCAACTGCCGAACCAGATACCCCCAGCACGCCGAAGCCTCTTCCGGCGATGGCGCGCGGTTGCCGGGGGGTCGGCACTTCACGACGTTGCAGATGAACACGTCTTCCCGCGACAGCCCCATCGCCCCGATCATCTTCGCCAGCAGTTCCCCGGCCCGGCCCACGAATGGCCGACCGCTGGCGTCCTCGTCCGCACCCGGGCCCTCCCCTACGAACACCAGCTCCGCGTCCGGGCTGCCCTCACCGAACACCGTGTTCGCCCGCGTCTGCGACAGCACGCATTTCGTGCAGCCCCGTACCTCGTCTTGATCCATCGCCTCCAGCAAAGCCGGCTTGTCCCCCGCCGGGAGCCTCTCCGCAGCCTCTACCCGACCCACCGGTGGCAATGCCGGCACCGAGGGAACCTTAGGCAACTCCGCCGACGATCGGTACAAAAAATCCGTGTTGCCCAGTAACTCCTCGATCGCCAGCAACTGTCTCGCCGCCGCCGTCATTGCGTGATCGAACCTCATTCCCGGATTGTACGCACCGAACGATCGGCTGGCAATCCGACTTTCGCACGAGGATCGGCCCAGCCGCCCATTCCGGATTCGTGCGTTGGCAGCGCCTTGCCCGCCGGGTATACTGGTCGACAACGCCGAGGCCGCATGGACGCACAACAGGCCAACCCGATACATCCACTCACAGACGCCCGGGATCTCCAGGCGATCCTCCAGCACCTCGCCCTCGCCTGGGACGCCCCCGCCCTGCCCCGAACCGTCCGCATCGTTTACAACCGCCGCCTCGCAACGACGCTCGGCCGGGCTCTGCTGGACCAACGCGTCGTCGAACTCAACCCCCGACTCCTCGGCGAACACCCCGACCAGCTCGGACCGACCCTCGCCCACGAACTGGCCCACCTCGTCGTTCACGAACGCTACGGCAAACGCGCCCGACCCCACGGCCGGGAGTTCCGCACCCTCATGCGAGCCGTCAACCTCTCCCCCAAAGCGACCCATGCCCTGCCCGTCGAACACCTCCGCAGAAAACGGGGCCGATTCATCTACATCCACCGATGCACCACCTGCGGACACACCTTCCCCGCACGAAAACCACGACGCGACCTCTACTGCCGAACCTGCGGACCGCGATCGGAATGGACCATCCTGCGCACCAACAATGCACCGGCGGGAGCAAAACTCGCCAGAACCCTGCTACAAAACGCCACTCCCACTTGACCCCCATGCGAATTTCTGGAACAATTCATCCTCGTCATGCGGTGGCGGCCAGGGGATTGCAAACCGCATCATCCGCCCCCGTTTCCGTCCCTCAGCACAAGGATCTTGCCATGAAGCTCGCGATCTTCCCGACACTGTGCGTTACCCTCGCCTTCCTGGGACTCGGCTGCCAGTCCGATCCGCCCGTCGATACCTCCACGGTCGACGATACTACAAAACTGATTCTCCAGCAGATCGCCGAGGGCGAATACGAAAAACCCTACAACACCTTTTTCGCAGCGTCCTTCCAAAATCAAATCGACCTGGAAACCTGGAAAAAAGACGCCGAAATCTACCACAAACGCCTGGGCCCCCTCGTCGATATCCAACGCGACGAAGTCCTCTCTTCCACCATCCGCGTCGGCGAGACCATCGAAGGATCGTTCACCTATCGGGCAACCTGGAAACGGGGCGAAGGCGTCGTCCTCGTCGGCATGACACGCAACGGCCCATGGGAAGTCGTCAAATTCGCCATCGACAGCCCGCTCTTCGACGCCTCATCACTGAGCAGCAATCAGCCCCTGAAGCCTTCCACCGAAACCGCAGAACCCGACACCGCACCGGCGGAACACTGATCCTTCACATGGGGCTAGACGTGTACTGGTTCAGCCTGAATTGGGCGCGAGCCCGTTTCGACTAAGCAACTGACCTGCCTGACCGAACCCATGCCCAGCCGTCTTAACGGCACAGCAATCCTTGGGCCGAACAGGATTGGGACTGTCCAGATTTTTTCTTGGTCGGCCGGCGGCGAGTCACTCCGGCGGAGGATTGGCTCTGCGCTGTCCAACCCCACTCGCCGCGCCGGCAGCGAGGAGGCTGCGTTGGCCTGCGCGGCGCGTCATGCCATCAGCCGCCGCGACAGGCGCCCAGCCAGGCGCGGGCGTCGTCGAGGTTTTCGCAGGAGCGGTGGAAGATGAATCGCGTGCCGTCCGGTGCCGCGGCGAGGAGTTCGCGGACCGTCTCGGGCGCAGCCCCGCCCCAGGCCAGCACGTGCACCGGCGAGCCGGGTCCGGCCAGATCGTCCAGCAGAGGCAGGTAGCCCCGGCCGGAGTCGACCCGGTTGAACCCGTAGAAGTTGGGGATCTTGGTGAACGATGCGAACTGGTGTTCGGCCTGGGCGCAGCAGTGCATTCCCAGCCCGCCGAATGTCTCGGCCAGGTCGATCAACTCAGGCAGGAGGAACTCCTCGAACATCGGCGTGCTGATCGCGCCGCATTCGTCGTTGGAGACCCACGGGCCCAACTCCGGCGGGCACCACGTACCGGGGCAGTGCAGCGGACTCATGCGGGGCAACTCTCGCCGGAGGATGGTCAGGAACGACGTGAGCAGCTCGGCGCACTTTTCGGCCAGCCGTTTGACGGCCTGGCGGCCCTGCGGGTCCATCATTGCGCAGTACAGATCGGTCTTGTCCCAGATCAGACAGGCCGTATCGAAGCCGGTCTGCATGTCGCACGGGCCAAGCCAAACATCGGGGCCGAGCTCGGCCTGGACCTTCTGGCCGAGTTCGATCACCCGCGAGAGCGTCGGCGAGGATTCCACCGAGGGCACCTCGAGCGCGTCGGCCTCTTCGGCGGTCTTGAGGAAGGGCATGGCGCAGGGGTTACTGTCCTCGAAGTCCTTGACCGGGCTGCCAAACGCGGCTGCGTAAATATGCGTGGCGGTCACGAGCTTGGCCAGCGGCACGGAGTCGTCGTCGAGGGCCTGGTTCCACTCGACTTGCCGGCGATACTCCTCGACAAGCAGCGGGATCCAGTCATCGACCGGGCGGTCGGAAAGGGTAACATCGCCATAGGGGTACTGGCTCAGCGGCGTGGGTTGGGGGATGGCACAAAAAGCGGCCCCCGACCGGGTCGTGTCCGTGTACAGTGATCGAAGCTTTTCTTCGTTGCTCATGCCGTTGCCTTTGTTGTCATTATTGTGCGTCTGGGAACATTGGATTCACGATCTCGCTCGATCGTATTGTTCGCAACAGATCGAGTCGCTCCTTTGCTGGGAGCCATTCTCGGCATTTTACACAAGTAAAACATTGACTTCCATGGCATATCTAATCATTATTGTTGACATATATGACCATGAAATATTTTTCCGACATTACGTTCAGCCTGGCCATGGAGATTCGGGACTGCTTCATTGAAGTGGATACGGTCATTGAGGAGTATTACTCCATCGAACTGATCGCGGGCGGTTCGATGCACTATGCGCGGGATGCCGAGTCATCGGTTGCCCTCGCTGCGCCGTGCCTTCACTGGCATGCGCCGGGCCACCGGTATCGCTACGGACCGGCTGAGGGGGCGGGGCGGTGGCATCACCTGTTCGTAACCTTTGCGGGGCCCCGGGCCGAGAGGCTGGTTCGCACGGGGCTGGATAGCCTCTCCGGCAGCGGCTATTGCGTGTTGGCCGACCTGTCCCGCGTGGTGCATCCTTTTCGTGAACTTATCCACCGGGTGACGCGGCGGAGCCCCGGGTACCAGGGCGAGTGCTGCGTCCTGCTCGAACAGCTGCTCTGTTTGCTGCAGCGGGAGATTCACTCCACGCCGCACGAGCCGGACCATCGGCAGATGATCGAGTGGGTCCTCGACAGGATTCACCGCGAGCCGAGTCGAAAGAGTACCGCCGAGGCGATGGCGGAATCAATCGGTCTGTCGGTGAGCCACTTTCGGCGAATTTTTCGAGCCCAGCTCGGCCAGCCCTTTCACGCCTATCTCATCGAGTCGCTGATGCACCACGCCATCGAGTGCATGATGAATCCGAATCGCAGCATTCAGGACATTGCCCAGAAACTGGGCTACGAGGAACTCTCGGACTTCTCCCGCACGTTCCGCCGGGTCATTGGCGTCTCGCCTCGCCGGTATCGCCAGACGCTGGAGATGCCTTGGCCCTGAGGAATCAACCGCTCGGCGGCATGGGACGCGATAGCCCTGACGAATAGATATTTGTCGCACCTGGCTGGTCAGGCTTCGGGAGGCTGGTCTTGGGCCTGAACGGCTCGGTCAGGGGGCGTCGCCGCCCACTCCCAAATTTTTTTTCTTTCGCACCGGCTTTTTTCTTGACGATCTTTACTAAGTGGATAGACTTAGTACAAGGAGATCGCACATGAAAACCACAAGGCATCCGACCCGCCTGAAGCAAATGATCGACGCCCGCCTCAGGCAACTCACGCCCCGATGCCCGCCCCTGGCGGCCAGTCTGGGCAAACAGGCCGGCGGCGGCGTTCACGTGACCCGCAAGCAGGCCGGAAAAACCCAAACCGTCTTCGTCCCCAAAGACCTCACGGAGGAGGTGCAGACATCGATACAGGAACATCGCCGAATCAAGCGGCTCTTGCGGGAGATCACACAGCTCCAGTTGGAGCGGATCCGCGGCTACAGAACCCACCAAGTCCGGCGCGCCGGCAGGGATTAGCACTGGGCGGCGTCCTGGGCAAGACCCTGGCGCACTTCTGGCCGGACTTCAGGTCATGGCTGAGGAAGGTGGCCGACACGCGCGTTCAGGAGTTGTGCATCTATGACCGGAAGTTCCTGCTGGTCGAAGGGCTGATGCTGTTCCTGCTGAAGCTCGGTTCGCGAAGGCAGGTGCGGTTCGAGATGGACAGCCCCCAACTGCGGATGTGCATGTGTCTGGACGGCCTGTACGCCAACGGGACGGTTCTGTCGATCTGCCGAGAGAACCACTGGAAGTACTTCATCACCTTCAAGGAGGGCTCCATGCCGGCGGTCTGGAAGGAATACCAGACCCTGCTGGAACTCTGCCCACAGAACCGAAGGAGCCACACCACCGATGCGGGCGTCCACCAGAGCTTTGCCTGGGTGGAAAACCTTCAATACGTGGACGACCAGAACCGCCGACAGCGGTTCGGCGCGATGCAGTGCCGCGAACAGAACGGACGGGACACGAAGTTCTTCGCCTGGCTGACCAACTTCACGATCCGGCCGGAGAACGTCGTAGCCCTGGGTAACCGCGGCGGTCGATGTAGATGGAAAATCGAGAACGAAGGATTCAATATCCAGAAGAACGGCGGGTTCAATCTGGAACATGCCTACGGTATGGGCGAAAGACAGATCAAAAACTACTACGTGCTGTTGCAGATCGCGCACATGATCCTGCAACTCATCGAATGCGGCAATCTGCTCAGCGCCGACGTCAAGCAGCTCTTCGGCAGCCTCAGCAATCTGGCCAGGCGATTGGCCGAAAGCATTCGCAACCGTCTGATCCATCCAGAGGCGATCGACCCCGCCGCCGCACAGTGCATACAGATTCGGCTGGACAGCTCCTAGCTCGGTAGACCGCAGCCATGTCCAGCCTTGAACCCGCCCCATTCGCCCACCTATCTGCCAGACGCACATCCTGGCCCCCTCGGACTCTGCGCCGACCGAACGGGCGACGTCCGCCGCCACCAGCCCCGACCAAACCCCCCGGGCTATTCTTCACGTCTGCATTCTCATCCCAATGCTTGATTTCGTTGTATGAGGTAGGCGACAGGATGAATGCATTCAGCGTGACGGTATCATCGCGCAATCGCTCGGCCTCGATCTCCTTGATCCGCTTGGAGAACAACACCTTGCTGTCACTGAAGCTGCGGGCGTGCTGCAGACCGTGGGGATCAGCGAAGGTGATGTACTGCCGGTCACCATCCACCAGCCAAATGATGAAGTCCGGGTAGAAGTTGCCCTCGTCGAAGAAGCTGATGCCCTTGCCTCTGCTCTGGTTCCGAAGGACGTAGAGTTCCCGGTCTCCTAGAACGCCGTCCACCTCCTTCTTGCACCAAATCTTCATGTCCTCCACGAACTGCTTCTCGTGGTTGTTCAAGCTGACGGGCTTGACCGTCAGGCCGACCGCGCCATGCTTGACGTGGACCAGCGGCTGGTAAAGGTGCCGGTTGAACTGAAAGATCGCCAGGTCACCGAAGGAGTAGTCCTGGAGTTCACCGGCCTGCAGTGTCTCGCCGATTTTCCGCAGGTCCTTGATCAACTGCTCCTGGCTCTTCTCAATGGCGGCCTGGTATTCGACCCGAAGGTTCTGGAGGAACTGCTTGTTGTGGCGTTCCTCCGTGTCCTCGATGATCTCCTTGATCGTGCGGTATTCCTGGTATGGCCCTTCGAACTCGTCCTTCTTGAAGCGATAGTATTTCAGGCAGTACTTCTTGAGCAGATCGGCCGCAATCTCCTGCCAGACTTCCACCTTCTCGAAGTCAGTGAATTCGAGCATGTGCTCGGGTATGAACAGGTCGTACCAGTCGATCTGGCCCAGTAAGCCCTGAACGCTGTCGCGACTGATCTCCAGGTTGTACATCGCGTTCTGCTTTTTGAAGTGCAGCAGGTCCATGTACAGCCGGTCGTAGTCGAGGAACGTCCGATTGACCGGCTTGAGGTGCGTGCAGTTGAGTTGCTCTTCACCCTCAG
>CAYMAP010000007.1:9593-25803 GCA_964388425.1 uncultured Planctomycetaceae bacterium | reverse complement strand
TTGCGTTGACGAATCGCCCTGATGTTCCGTTCCGTCGACTTTTGAGGGGCGCGTCCCTGTTGGCGGGGGGCTTCGCTCTACCACAAGACCTGCCGGGCCTCGAAGACCGGCCCGTCGGTGCAGCAGAGTTTGTAGCTCCAGCCCTGCGTGGATTCGTCGCGGATTTTGACGATGCAGCTCTGGCAGGTGCCCATCCCGCAGGCCATCTGTCGTTCCAGGGAGAGGTAGCAGGGCAGGTCGAGATCGATACAGAGGTTCGCACAGGCTCGCATCATCGGCTCGGGTCCGCAGGCGTAGACGACGAGGTCCCCGCTGCCGAGCCCGCTGTCCCTGTGCCACTGGACCAGCAGGTCCGTGACGGTTCCCTCCAAGCCCAGCGTGCCGTCGTCGGTGGCCAGGCGGCTCTCACAGCCCAGCCGATCGAATTCTTCGGCGGTTTCGTTGTCCGTGACGGTCAGGGGCAGGAGATGGCGCGAGCGGGCGCCGGCGAACGCGGTGACGGCCTTGCCCGCATGGGCGAGGGCCTCGGCGAGGTAGAGCATCGGCGGGATGCCCACCCCTCCGCCGACCAGGGCAGCTCGGGGTTTGTCCTCGATGGGCAAGCTGTTGCCCAGCGGGCCGAGCAGGCTCAACGGTTCACCCGGTTCTACCCCCGCCAGCCAGCCCGTGCCGGTCCCGACCGTGCGGTAGAGGAGGTCCAGCTCGCAGGCGTCGTCCCGTTCCCGTCTGCCGCCGATGCTGAACGGCCGACGGAGCAACGGCTCGCGGTCGGTCAGCTCAGCCTGGCGGAGCCTCGGCGGGCGGTCGGCGGGCCAATCCACCGGCGTCGCGCCGGACTGTTCGGCCAGGGGTCGGCACTGGAGCTGGACGAACTGTCCCGGCTGACTGGCGGGAAACCCCGCAACGCGCAGCACGAGACGGTAGTGGTCCGTGCAAAGCCTCTCGTTGGACAGCACGTCGGCCGGGAAGAGACCGCGCGGGCTTGTCGTTGAATGCTTCATGTCCGACATCATACCCGCCGGCGTGCGGACCGTCACCACCCCGGCGGTCATCCCGGCTTTGTCTGAAAAGGCCATGGTGTGTGTAGCACAGCCGCGTCGGCTGTGACGTTGCCCGGGGAACGGGCGCAAACCATCAAAGAATCTCAGCCGGGGCGGTTCGACTAGCTCACCGCTGAACGGCTGAGCCGCACGTTTCAGACAAAGCCCAGGCTGGGCCTTAGGCAAACGGCGTGGACTCCGACGGGGTCAATCGGTACAGTGGTAGGACCATGGCCGGGCCTGCACCGGCCGGGAAGAACCATCGTGCTCAAGACCATCCACGGCTACCTCGGACGCGACCTGGCGCGCGTGACCCTGCTGGGGCTGGTGGCGTTTACCCTCGTCATGACGGTCTTCGCCATCATGGAACCCTTGCGCAAACAGGGGCTGGCCTCGGGCCAGGTCGCCAGCTTGTTTGTCTACACCCTCCCGGTGATGCTCTCGCTGACGCTGCCCTTCGCGGCCCTGCTGGCCGCGAGCATCGTCTACGGGCGCTTCGCCCAGGATCGCGAACTGACGGCCTGTCGCGCCAGCGGCATCGGGACGCTGAGGATCCTCCAGCCGGCCATCCTGCTGGGAGTGGGTGTGACGGTCATCTCCCTGGCCCTGACGAACTTCGTCGCCCCGGAGATGGCCCGGCAGGCGGAACTGGCGGTGATCCGCAATATCAAACGCATCGCCGCCCATAAAATCCAGAAGGAGGGATTCGTCGAGTTCGGCAAGGGGCGGGAGTACGTCGTCCACGCCCGCACCGCCGAAATCGACGAGGAACGCGACGCCCTGCTGTTGACCGGCGTTGTCGCCGGACGCTACCTGTTCACCCATGACCAGGCCCTGAGCTTGACATTGCCGGAACTGCAGGTCCTCGTTGCCTCTTCGGCGTACCTGAAAACCTTCCGCGACGAACAGACCGGCAACTACTATGCGTCAGTTTACCTCACCGATCCCGTCGGGCCGATCACCAGGCAGCCCGGGCGTCAGTTCCAAGGGCAGCAGGGCGACCCGCTTCGCAACCTCGAACTGGACAACCCCTCGGAAGAAAAGGCTGAGTTCTACGACTGGCCCACCATGATCCAGACGCTAGCCGATCCGACGAGGCACAAGGAGATTCAGCGGTCCATGGAGGAGGCTCGCCGGACGATCCGCCACAATCGGCTGCTGACCCGCATCGCCCGGGCGATCGAGGAGGGCGGCTCCTACGACCGCCTGGAGACCTCCGACGGCAAGCCCATGGCGATCGGCGCCGGGGCCATCCGCGTCGCCGGCGACGAAGCGCAACTCAATACGACGACCGGACCCGACGGCACGATCCAGCCCGTCGAGATCGTCATCGGCGAGCCCGGCATGCAGCGTCGATACCGCGCGGAGCGCGGGTCGATCTCCGTCCGCTGGCAGCCGGTCTGGCGCGAAAGCCGAATCTCGCTCTCCCTGTCGGGCAACATCGCCATGCCCGCCGGCGAGGACAACAGCGAACGTATCCGCAAGACCGACCTGTCCTGGGGGCAGATCCAACTGCCTCCCGACCCCGAACTCGAGCGGGCGCCCCTGAACGACATTTACCTTCACCCCGAGAAGTACACCGACGACAAGGGCCTGCAGGGCACGGTCCAGACCATCCGCGAGTCCCGCCCGCCGAAAATACGAGGCGAAATCATCGCGGAAATGCATTCGCGGATCGCCTTCGGCCTCTCGGCGGTGCTGCTGGTGGCGCTGGGGGCGGCGCTGGGGCTGGTCTTTCGGGGCGGACAGCTTCTGGCCGCCTTCACCATCGCCGTCATCCCCGCCTCCATCGTGATCGCCATGACCCTGATGGGAAAGAAAATGATCTCCAACCCCGCCAGCTCGGACCTGGCCGGCATGGTCGTCATCTGGGGCGGGCTGGTCGCGCTGCTCGCCCTCGACGCCGGGGTGTACTGGAGACTGTCGCGACAATAAACGCATCATGAAGACCCTCGACCGTTACATCATCCGCACCTTCCTCCAGTCGATGCTGCTGTGGTTCGTCGTGCTCATCGCCCTGCGCGTCGTGGGCGACCTGTTCACCCAGATGGACGAATTCACCGAGCACGAGCACCTCAGCTTTTGGCGGCTCGCCGGATACATCCTGGAGTACTACTTCTTCCAGATTTTCCTCTATATCATGGAGATGGGCGGGGTCATCATCGTCGTCGCCGCGGTCTTCACCGTCGCCTGGATGAACCAGACCAACGAACTGACGGCCATGCTCGCCTCGGGGGTCAGCCTGCACCGGGTCGTCTGGCCCATCATCCTCGCCTCGATGGTCATCGGGGGGGGGATCATCCTCGACCAGGAATTCATCGTTCCCAACATCCGCGGGAAGCTGGTCCGCGATACCGATAGCCTAGAGCACCTCAAGCAGTTCCAGGCCAAACCCACCACCGACGGCAATCGCACCGTCTGGTACGCCAGTTGGTACATGCCGAAAGACCAGCGAATGATCCATGCCCAGGTCATTCTCTTCGACGACGAACTGCGATACCTTGCGAACTTCAACGCCGACCGCGCCGAACCGGCTACCTTCACCACCGGCGGGGTCACCCAGACCGGGTGGATGGGCTGGGGCGTCCAATTGCTCCGGCTCGAAGACCGGCAGGGACGCAAGTGGAACAACGCCCAGACCACCTCCGCGATCTACACCGCCCAGGCGACCCCCGAGCACCTCGCCGAACGTGCCTTACAACGCCACGAGGCTCACACCGGCCAGCCTGTTCCCGAAGACAAGCAGATCCAGCAGGTCGACGACAGCGAAGGGCACGACGATTTCTACAACATGGACCTCTTCGCCGAAACCTTCTGGCCGGTCTGGAGAGACGATCGCATCGTTGGGGGCAAGCTCGTCCGCCCTCGATTCACCTTCCGCGCTGACGAAGGCCGAGTCCTCGGCGTCCTCATCGCCGACTACGCTGAGTGGGAACCCGGCTCGAACCCAGCCGAACACCGCTGGACACTCACCGGCGGGCGATTCTTCCACGAAACCGACTTGACGGCTGAAGAACTCGAACTCCGCCAGTCCGGACGCTGGCAGGACTTCATGTCTTCGGGGGAACTGTCCCGACTGCTGGAAATGCAGCGGGCGATCAACCTGCGCGAAGTCCGACTCGCCAAGTATTTCCGCTTCGCCGCCCCCCTGAACCGTCTCGTCATGCTTCTGCTGGGCCTGCCCTTCATCCTCTCCCGCCAGCGGAACCTCAAGGCCTCGGGCATGCTCTGCCTGATGATGGTCGGAGCGTTCTTCATCTTCGTCCACGTCTGCCGATACCTCGGCCTGCCGGAGTTCTGGGCCGCCTTCCTTCCCGTCCTGCTGTTCGGCCCCGTCAGCGTCCTCATGCTCGACTCGATCAAGACCTGATCCCCTCGGCTGGAACCGCCCGCTCCGCGTTTGCCCTGAAGTTCTCCCCGGTTCATTCCGAGATATTCGCGGGGCAAGGTTCAGGCACCCTGCGCCCGCCCTCTCATACCCGTCGCATTCGGAGCGTGACCATGAGCAGCCAACGCCAGTGGCCCTACAACACCTATCTGATCAGCCAACAGCCTCCCGCCCTGTACTGCCCCATCCCCAAAAATGTCTGCTCCAGCCTGAAGCTCTGGATGCTCAAGCTCAAACTCGGGCCGGAGTTCACCGTCCCGCTCAACGACACCCTCCACGCCGTCGCCCGGCAGCACCTCGCCCTGGGCCACCAACCCCCCGAGGCCATCACACGCCTGCTGAACGACAGCTTCTCTTTCGTCTTCGTTCGCAACCCGTGGGATCGCCTGGTTTCCTGCTTCCTCGACAAGTTCGTCAAGTCCTCTAACGATGAAGGCTACTGGCGGAAATGTCGATTCGACATCGCCCGCGCGAACGGCCAGGACCATCGCAACATTACGTTTCGCCACTTTGTCCACTACCTCGCCGCCGATCCGCAGCATCTCGTGAAGGATGAACACTGGAGACCGCAGGCCTTCTTCCTCGGTCAGGTCGACTTCGACTTCGTCGGACGCTTCGAGACCTTTGCCGAAGATGTCCGCCGGCTCCAGCAGACTCTCGGCGTGGACCTGCCCGTGCCCGTAACCGGCGTCAATCCCCGACAAGCCATCCAGGGCGACTTCGCCGATATGCCCCGGGACGGCCTTGCCGCCATGGACGCCTACCCCGGCTACACGCAGTTCTACACCCCCGACCTCATCGACGCCGTAGGCGACCTCTATCGCGGGGACGTCGAACGCTTCGGATACGACGTCCAAAACGAAACCGCCACCGGCGACTGGCGGAAAATTCTCCAGGCCGGTCAACCCGACGAGGCGCTGAAGCTCCTGGGCCAGCCCCCCGAAGACCGGGCCGGCCTGGCTCTCTGCCTGCTCTGCCAGGGCCTGAACGATCGGGCCCGAGGGGCCCTGGCGGAACTGCCGGCGTCCTCGACCCTCCGGGTCCGGCTGGACTGGCTGTGCGACGTCCTGCAGGACCGCAGCCCCGAGACCGAACCCGTGGAAACGTCCGATTGCGACACGACCGAGCCGCTCTGCGAATGGCTGCGAGAAACCCGCGACACCCTCGCCGCCTGCCGGCGAAAGGCCGACGTCGACCGGCTCGACCTCGCCATCGAACGCCTCGCCGGGCACTGGCTCGAATCGGCCCGAGCCGACATGGAAGCCGGCAAGGACGCCTCGGCCAACCGGACGCTCCGTCAGTTGCTGACCCTTAGGCCGAACCTCGCCGAAGCCCACGCATCCTTCGGCCTGCTGCTGCTCCAGCAGGGGCCCGCCGCCTATCCCGCCGCCGTCGAACAGCTTAACGAAGCCTCCCGGCTCGATCCGAAAAACGTTTCCGCCCTCCGAGGGATGACCTGGATGCTGATCGAAACCCGGCAGCAATTGCCCACCGCAGAGACCCTTTGCCGGCGGATTCTCGAACTCGCCCCCGGCGATCCCCTCGCCACCCGCATGCTCGCCGTTCTCGAACCATCCCGCGCAGTCGGCTGATTCCTCGCCTCAGAATCTGTATGAAAACACGTGGCAAGGCTCCCGTTTGCCTCCGCCTGCGCCGGACGCTACAATGCTTCCTCCCCGCCGGTCCAAGATCGGCTGCGGAAGGGAGCATCGCATGATCCATCGCATCGAAGTCCGTCCCGGCGACAACCAGCGCGACCCCCGCGCCGAGGGCGTACTGGGCGAAATCCGCGAACTCGGGCTGCCCGGCGTCCGGGCCGTCCGGTCGGCGAGGCTGTTCTTCCTGATCGGCGAGCTTACCGAAGCCGACGCCCGACGGGCCGCCGAGGAACTCCTCGCCGACTCCGTCGTCGAGCGATTCTGCCTCGGGCAGTCCGACCCCGGCGGGGCGAGCGTCATCGAGGTCCACCTCCAGCCCGGCGTGATGGACCCCGTCGCAGCCTCGGCCGAAAGTGCGATCCGCGAGATGAACCTCCCCATCGAAGCCGTCCGCACCGCGCGTCGTTACGAACTCGAAGGCGACCTCTCCGAGACAGAACGGAACACCATCGCCACCCGCCTGCTGGCCAATCCCGTCATCGAGGACGTCTTCCACCAAGCCCACACGCCGGAGGCAATCCACGGCCAGCCGTACTCGCTCGAAGTCGTCGAAGTCCCGATTCGGAACCTCTCCGATGGCGGTCTCATGCAACTCAGTCGAGACGGCCACTTGTTCCTCGACCTGCACGAAATGCAAGCCATCCGAGACCACTACCGCCAGCTCGGCCGGGAGCCGAGAGACGTCGAACTCGAGATGATCGCCCAGACCTGGTCCGAACACTGCGTCCACAAGACCTTCCGCTCGGATGTCGTCGTCCGCGACCGGGCGGGCAACGAAGTCGAGCGGATTGACAACCTCATCAAATCCACGATCTTTTCCGTTACGCGAGAACTGGACAAGCCCTGGTGTCTCAGCGTCTTCGAGGACAACGCCGGCGTGATCGCCTTCGACGACGAACGGGCCGTCTGCTTCAAGGTCGAGACGCACAACCACCCCTCGGCGATCGAACCCTACGGCGGGGCCTCGACGGGCATCGGCGGAGTCATCCGCGACCCGCTGGGGACCGGCGGGTCGGCCCGGCCCGTCGCGAACACCGACGTGTTCTGTTTCGGCCCGCCGACCACGACGCTCGACGACCTGCCCGCGGGCATCCTCCACCCCCGCCGGGTCATGCGCGGCGTGGTCGCGGGAGTGCGCGATTACGGCAACCGCATGGGCATCCCCACCGTCAACGGGGCGGTCTACTTCGACGAAAAGTATCTCGGCAATCCGCTGGTCTTCTGCGGCACCGCCGCCATGCTCCCCCGCGAGAAGGCCACCAAGGGCCAACCCGATCCCGGCGACGCGGTCGTGGTCGTCGGCGGACGAACCGGACGCGACGGCATTCACGGCGCGACCTTCAGCTCCGGCGAACTTACACACACCCACGAAACGGAATTCTCCCACGCCGTCCAGATCGGCAACGCCATCACCGAAAAGAAAATGCTCGACGTCATCGGCCAGGCCCGCGACGCCGACCTGTTCCGCTGCGTCACCGACTGTGGGGCCGGCGGGCTCAGCTCCGCCATCGGAGAGATGGGCGAGACGATCGGCGCGGAGGTCCACCTCGATCGCGTGCCGCTCAAATACGCCGGATTGAGCTACGCCGAAATCTGGATTTCCGAGGCCCAGGAACGCATGGTCCTGGCCGTCCCGCGCGAGAACCTCGAACCACTCCTGGCCCTCTTCGCAGCCGAGGGCGTCGAAGCGACTGAGATCGGGACCTTCGGCTGTGCTACACGTCCTCTCCTGAGATTGTACTACCACGGCACGGAAGTCGGCGAGCTGGACATGGGGTTTCTGCACGACGGCCTGCCGCGCCCGACGAAGGAAGCGCTCTGGGACCCCGAGCCGAAGGCCTCGGCGGCACTGCCCGCCGAGGCGGACTGGAACGCTGCGCTGCTGAAGATCCTCGCTGCCCCCAACGTCGCCAGCAAGGAATGGGTCATCCGCCAGTATGACCACGAGGTCCAGGGCGGCAGCGTGATCAAGCCGATGGTCGGGACCGACGACGACGGGCCGTCCGACGCCGCGGTGGTTCGGCCCGTGCTGGGCAGCCCGCGCGGGATCGCGCTGAGCTGCGGGATGAACCCCCGGCTGGGCGAACTGGACCCGTACCAGTCCGCCCTCCACGCCGTCGACGAGGCCCTGCGAAACCTTGCCGCCGTGGGCGGAAACCTCGACCGAACCGCTATCCTCGACAACTTCTGCTGGGGCAACTGCAACAAGCCCGACCGCATGGGCGCCCTCGTCCAGGCCGCCAAAGCCTGCCGAGAGGCGGCCCTGGCCTACGAAACGCCGTTCATCAGCGGCAAGGACTCGTTGAACAACGAGTTTCAGACCGACGACGGGCGGACCATCGCGATCCCCCCGACCCTGCTGATCTCCGCCATCAGCGTCCTGGACGACGTCTGCCGATGCGTGACCATGGACCTCAAGGCCCCGGGCAACCGGCTGGTCCTGCTGGGCCTGACCCGGTCGGAACTGGCCGGCAGCCACGTCCTGGACGTGCTGGGCCTGGCGACCGGCAACGACGTTCCGCCCGTGGACGGCAAGGCCAACCTCGCCCTGATGCGCAAGCTCCAGCAGGCCATCGAGGCCGGGCTCGTCCGAAGCTGCCATGACCTCTGCGAAGGCGGGCTGGCCGTCGCCGCCGCCGAGATGGCCTTCGCCGGCGGATACGGCGCGGAACTCTCGCTGGAGAACATTCCATGCACCGGAACGTTGCTCGACGGGCAGAAACTCTTCGCCGAGTCAGCCGGTCGGTTCCTCGTCGAAGTTGAGCCGGGCAAACTCGACGCCCTGCGAAGCACCCTCGGCGACGCACCCCACGCCCTGGTCGGCGAGGTCACCGACGCGGATCGCATCCGGATCGGCGATGCGGTCGACCTGCCCCTCGTCGACGCCAAGGCGGCGTGGCAGAAGACATTCGGCTGGTGAAACAGAACGGAAGAGAAACCGCAGAGACGCAGAGGACGCGGAGAGAACAACAGAACACATGAGAACAGTAGAGAAAGAACTGCCCCAGGAATTCAATCAGATTTCGCATCATATTATCGGTGCTGCGATCGAGGTGCATCGACACCTGGGGCCTGGACTTCTGTAAGCAATTTCTTTGCGTCCTCTGCGTCTCTGCGGTTTACCTCTTTTATGTTTTTTCGCTGCGGTTCAGACAGAAAGGCATTCAATGCAAGACATCAAAGCGATCACGGCCGGGCCTGGGTTTCACTGGTTCGGGTACTACGACAAGCTGCAGTTCAGCCCGGACGAGCGGTTCGTGCTGGGCATGGAAGTGGACTTCGAGCACCGCTCTCCGCGGGTTGAGGACGAAATCCGGCTGGGATTGATCGACCTCAGGTCCGATTATGCCTGGCGGGAGATCGGCCGGACCACGGCGTGGTGCTGGCAGCAGGGGTGCATGCTGCAGTGGCGGCCGGGCTCGGGCAGCGAGGTCCTCTGGAACGAGCGTGACGGACAGGGCGGGCTTCGCTGCCGGATTTTCGACACGGCCACGGGCGAGTCGCGGACCGTCCCTTACCCCGTCTACGCCGTCAGCCCCGACGGGGCATGGGCTGTCACCGCGGACTTCTTCCGCACGGGCTGGCTGCGGCCGGGGTACGGCTACGCCGGCGAGGACCCCAGCCGAGACAACCCCGCGCCGACCGACAGCGGCATTCGGCGGGTTGACCTCGATACCGGCGAGTCGACGCTCCTGTTCAGCGTTGCCGACGTGGCCGACATTCCCCACCCGAACTACGACACCGCCGACTGCTTCCACTACTTCAACCACCTGCTGGTCAACACCGATGGCAGCCGATTCATCTTCCTGCACCGCTGGAAGGCGCCCGGCCAGGAATGCCCGATCAAGACCCGCGCGATGACGGCCTCGGCTGACGGGTCGGACATTCGCGTGCTGAACGACTCGGGGCACTTCTCGCACTTTATCTGGCCGGACCCGCAGCACGTGCTGGCCTACGCGGCGGCCGAACCGGGCGGCGAGTGGCTGTTCCTGCTGCATGACGATACGGGCGGGAGACCCCCCCAGCCCGTCGGGGCGGGCGTGATGGGCCCCGGCGACGGGCATTGTACGTACCTGCCGGACCGCGACTGGATCCTCAACGACACCTACCCCCGCGACGACGACCGCAAGCGCGGGCTGTACCTCTACCACGTCCCGACCCACCGCCGGGTCGACCTGGGCTGGTACGATTCGCCCATCGACTACGAGGGCGAATGGCGGGTCGACCTGCACCCCCGCCAAAGCCCCGATGGCCGACGGATCACCATCGATTCGGTCCACGAAGGCAAGGGCCGACAGATGTACCTGATGGATATTTCGGAAATTGTCGGATAAGTATCTGAAAATACAAAAGATAGGCCAATACAAGCGATGTCCAAACCACGAGCGATCATTCTCCGCACCGCCGGGACCAACTGCGACCTGGAAACGCAGCATGCCCTTGAAATGGAAGGGTTTACCGCCCAGCGGATCCATGTATACCGGCTGATGGACGCCCCGGACCGACTCCACGAGTTCGACCTGCTGGTCGTCCCGGGAGGGTTCAGCTACGGCGACGACGTGTCGGCGGGTAAGATACTTGCCAATCAGATGTTGCATCGCCTCGCCGGCCCGCTCAACGCCTTTGTCGAAGCCGGCAAGCTGATCCTGGGCATCTGCAACGGCATGCAGGTGCTGCTCAAGAGCGGCCTGCTGCCGTGGGGCGAGGTCGACCCCTCCGCCTGCCGGGACGCCTCGCTGGGCTGGAACGATTCGGGCCAGTTCGTCGACCGCTGGGTCCACCTCCGCGCCGAGAGCGACCGCTGCGTGTTCCTGCCGAAGGGCGAGGTGATTTCACTGCCCATCGCCCACGGGGAGGGCAAGTTCATCCCGCGCGACGAAGCCGTCCTTGACCGCCTGCGGACCGGCGACCAGCTTGCCCTGCGGTACGTCCCCGCCCCCGGCCGGTCCCCTTCGGACGAGCCGGACTACAACCCCAACGGCAGCGTCGAGGACATCGCAGGCCTTTGCGATCCCACGGGCCGGGTCCTCGGCCTCATGCCGCACCCCGAGCGGTTTCTCGATATCACCAACCACCCGCAATGGACTCGCCGCGACGTTCGCCGAGCGGACGGTCGGTTGTTCTTCCAAGCCGCGGCTGCATATCTTATGAACCGTTGACGATACGTATACACCTGTTGAAGTGGTCTATGCATACCAAGGCGAAGACCAAGAAGAGATTGGATTGCGTGGGATTCAAAAAGAATAGAGTGACATCCCCAAAATGGTCCTCCCAGCGTGTTCTTGGCGGTTCTGAGGGAGGCGTCATTCCTGGAACCGTCTGAGAAACAAAGCGGCTTCTGGGGTCCGCGCGGAGCGGCGGGAAAAAACTGGAGCAAGGCGGCGGGGGTGAAGGTGCCTGTTGGGGCAGTGAGGATATACGGCCGGGCGGTGCGGGGAAAATTGCAGCCTAAAAGGTTGCAGGCCGGGGAGGTAGGGTGCCGATAACAACCATCAATGAGAAATCTGCATCGAATCTGCGCTTCTGCCAGGGAGTGGTCTATGCATTTGCGCGCACTACTCGTGTTGACGATCGCGGCATTGGCGGTTCTGCCGCTGGCCTGCACCACCAAGGACGAGAACCCCGACTGGTCGCCCGGGACGGACTATCCGGACTGGGCGTACAACGCTCCGGTGTATCTCCAACCCGCGGAGGAACTCCAGCCGCAGGCGAAGGTGGGCAACAACATCCCGGTCTACTACACCCGCGACAACCTGTTTTTCGTCAAGCATCCGCAGGGCAAGCAGCAGGACGTCTACCCGCATGTGGCGGTCTGGGGTTCGGACTCGGCCGGTCGGAAATGGAAAAAGGCCGGCTACTTCGGACTCGATCAGACGCACTTTCTCTACAAGGCCGACCACGACGGGGGCTACTGGGTCCGCTTCGTCGGGCCGGGCCAGGGCGTCACGGAGGTCCCCCCCGGTCAGCCTCACCGGATTTACGTCATCGACACCCACGCCCCGGACATCAGCATGGAGCTGGACCCGGTGGCGTGGTACTGCCCCGAGCACTGCGGCTGCCCGAGCGAGAAAAAGGACGACTGCGGCGAGCAACAGCCCGGCCAGCCCGAGGGCAAGCCCTGCAACCCGCGTTGCGAAAATGCCCGCCCGCACATCTACCGCGTCGGCGATGAGGTGACACTGCACTGGAGTGTCTCCGACGCGAACCTCAAAAAGAAGACGATCAAGCTAAGCACCTGCTTCGCGACGTTCCCGCACAACCTCGTCTGGTCGGAATTTCCCGAAGCCCTGCCGACAAGCGGTTCGATCAAAATCACCATCCCCCCCGAGGCCGCCCATCAGGCGGGTCTGCGTTTTCGCATCGTCGCCGAGGACCTCGCCGGAAACATCGGCATTCAGATGACGGACGTGATGCACGTCCGCGGACGCGAGGGCATGCCGCTGAAAGACCAGCTTGCCAAGGCCCCGTCGGCCTACCAGCCGACAGACCGCTCGCCGGACCCGGCGCGACGGTCGGCCGATTCGGCCCTGACGCGGGCCGACCACGACCTGCCCGACCCGGACAGTTGGTCGCCCGATCCGTCCCGGACCGCCACGGAGCCAACCCCCGCCCAGCCGGCTGGCGACGAACCGGGAGGCTCGCAGCTCGCCTCAGGTCCGGCCCGTGATGCCGTTCCGGCCAGCACGCCCCCGCATGCAACGCCCTCGGCGGTAGAGCCCGAAGCAGCAGTGGAACCCGCTCCGGCGGAGGCGTCCGACCGTTCGCAGGCACGAAAACCGATGGATCTGCCCGACGCGGGACGGTTCGATCAGCCCGCTCCCCACCCGAAAGACCGTTCCGAGGAGCTGCTCGAACCGGTCGAACTCCAGGGCAAGCCCACCGAGGTCGAACCTCTGCCCGAACCGGCCGTCACGCAGGCGGATGAACCTACCGCCGTCCAGCCCGCACCGCACCCAGTGCCGGCTGCCGAGCCGGTCCAGGCCAGGCCCGATCGCCCGACCGAGGACGGCTCGATCCGCATCACGGGCAAAAACCCCATCGACCCAGGTGCCCCTGCGAAAGCCGACGCGGCCCCGGCGGAGGCCGCACCGACCGTGACCGATCAGCCCGATCCGGTTCTCGCCGAGACCCCCCGGCCCGGCCCGGGCGAACCCGAACCGACGGGGTTCAAAGCCCAGCCTGCACAGTCAGCCCAATCGCCCGAGCCCAAGCCGACCCCCGCGCCGGCCCTGCCGGAAATGCACGAGCAGCGCAGGCGTAAGGAACTCGACAAAAAACTCGGACGGGCCGACGAACCCGCCGAACAGGTCAACCCCGCGATTTCCGTGATCGACAGCAAGGCACGGACCGATCGGCCCGAACCCACGCCGGAACCAAAGGACACGACCGGTCCGCGGATCGTCCTCGACGCTGACGCCGAGGCTGCCAGCCAACCCGCAGCGATCTCCGAGGGCGACAGCAAGGAAACCACGAAGCTCTCTGAACTCGTCCAGCCCGGACAGGAGGAGGTCGAGCCGGTCCTCGAAGCGGCCCCGACGGAAACCCCGGTCGAGGCAGAGCAGGTGACCGACCAGGCCCGGACCGCCAAGCCGGAGACGACCGAGAACACCGTCTCCGTGCTGGACCTCGTCGAGACAAGGCCAGCGGAGGAGCCCGCTGCAAGGACAGCCAGGACGTCTCGGACAACGCCACCGACTTCGCCCCCGGCCGACGTGCCCGTGCTCACCGAGGCCGACCCCAAGCCCATCGTCACCGAGCCGGACACCGCGCCCGAGTCGAAGAAGCCTCTTTCCCAGGCCCGAGTGGGCGAGCCGACCGACGATCAACCTGCCCCCGCCACGACCGACGCCAAGCCCGGCGGGGACGAACTGGCATCGGCGGCCGACCCCGCGCACCAGCCCGAAAAGAAACCCGCGCCGCCGGCGCCCGATCAGCCCATTTCCGATCGCGTGGACTGGATTTCTCCCGACGGCAAGGCCGACACCACCCCGACCAAGCCCGCCGGGGCGAAACCGTCGCAACCCCGGCCGACGGAAACGAAAACACGTCCCGGCAAGCCAAAGACCGGTTCGCTGGTTAAGAAAAAGGACCGGTGGGGCAAGTCGCCGATCGTCCGCAAGGCGCCACGTTCCCAGCCGGCTGTCCGGGTCGAGCCCAAGCCCCAGTCTGCCACGACCCCCGAACGGGTTGTCGCATCCGAACCCGAAGCCGTGCTGGAACCCGACCCGCCGGCAGAGCCGGCGCAGGCCCGGCCGGACGATCAGCCTCAACTCGCCCGGCGGAGCGAACCCCAGCGGTTTCCCGGCACACAGGATCAACCGGACAAGGTTGCGAAGGACGAATCGACGGACGAGTCCGCAACGGCCTCCGATGATGCCTCCGCACGCAGTCTGGACGATCTCCTCGAAGAGGTCAAAGCCGAGGACCAGGCCGTCCAGGCCCGGCCGGATTCCCTGCCCGCCAGGCCTAAGATCAAACCGACCCCCTCGCCGGAGCGTTCGTACCGGTCGGATATCGCCGCTGAGACCGACGGCGACGGGACTCCCGAGACCCGCCCCGAGCCGGACGACGTCTTCCTCTCGCCGGCCAAGGCCCAGCCCGTCGAGCCGGAACACGCTGCTTCGGGCCTGGACAAACCTGCCACCCGCCTCAGCGACATCCCGGAAAAAGTCCAGCAGGGCTGGCCGGTTCGCGGCATGGTCTTCCGAGGCGGGGTGAGCAGGCTGTTGAACTGGCTGCCCGGAGAGGCCGGCAACTACCGTATGGTCAAGCTCCAGTTTTCGGCCAACGACGGCGCGAAGTGGATGACCGTCGCCGAGGGACTCCGAGACAACCAGGCCGTCATGTGGACCGTCCCGGTTGTAACCAGTAACCACAGCCGGCTCCGCATTGTCGCCATGGACCCCAAGGGCAAGGAAATCGTCCTCGAAACCTCCCCGCGGTTCACCGTCGACACCGGCGCATGGAAGACCGTCGACATGTCGGGCTTCAATCCGCAAATCCAGGAAGGCAGCGACAGGAACGGCAACTGAAAACCGGTTGGACGCGGACAGGATGCCCGTCAAACGCATGGCCGAGATGGCCATGCCAGGGTTTCATGCGGGTCTGAAGGGACAATCCCATGGACAGCTACGTTGATCTGACCAATGACTTTTTTCAGGGCGCAGTTTCGCTGGAGCACGGTCCGGGATGGGTCCGTCCCTGGCGGATTCCCTGCGACCTCTCGCCGCTCTTCCATGACGCACTGGTCGAAACGGCAGGTACCCCGGCGGGGGTTCGCATCCGGGTAGCGACGCGGGCGCGGAACATCGGGCTGACCGTCACCCCGGAACCGGCCGAGCAGCGGAACTTCGACCTGGTCTTCGACAACGAACGGATCGAGACCGTCACGCTCCCGGAGAACCAGACCGAGGTCCGCTTCGCCCCGCTGCCGGACAGCGTCCCCCGGGCTGAGAACGTCCTGGAACTCTACCTGCCCCAGCGGAATCGGGTGCGGGTCTGTCACCTGCTGCTGGAAGAAGGCGCCCAGGCCCGGCCCGCGCCGGATCGACGGAAGCGATGGACGACGTATGGCAGTTCGATTACGCACTGCGGCTCGGCGCACGGCCCGTCGCGTACCTGGCCCGCCGCTGCGGCCCGGAAACACGACCTGAACCTCACCTGCCTGGGCTTCGGCGGGCAGTGCCACCTCGATCCCATGATGGCGCGGATCATACGCGACCGTCCCGCCGATCTGATCACGCTGAAGCTTGGCATCAACGTCCATGGCGGGGGGACGCTGAACGAACGAACCTTCGCGCCCGGCGCGATCGGGTTCGTGCAGATCATCCGTGAAAATCACCCCGCCACGCCCATCGTGGTCATCTCGCCGATCTACTGTCCCGGCCGGGAGGACGAAAAGGGCACCGCGGGCCTGAGCCTGTGCGACATGCGCGATGCCCTCGCCGACGCCGTCGCACGCATGCGGGCATGTGGCGACGAACGCATCAGCTACCTCTCCGGGCTGGAACTGTTCGACGAGAGCCTCGCCGACCACCTGCCCGACGGACTCCACCCAGACGGGGAGGGGTACCTGAAGATGGCTGAGAATGTCTCGGGCAAGATCCTCGCGCCCGCGGGGTTCT
>CAYMAP010000007.1:2695-9493 GCA_964388425.1 uncultured Planctomycetaceae bacterium | reverse complement strand
CTCGCGCCCGCGGGGTTCTGAGAACGTATATCAAACCGTTCTTTTTCGTGGCGCCGGCCTCTTGCCGGGCAGTTGCAGGGCCGTCCTGGCCCTGCGCCGCCGGTCCGCCGCACGGGCAGGATGCCCGTCAAACGCATGGACGAGACGGCCTTGTCACGTCTTCATGCAGGTTCTGAGGCGGCG
Organism: uncultured Planctomycetaceae bacterium; assembly: GCA_964388425.1. Lineage (GTDB taxonomy): Bacteria > Planctomycetota > Phycisphaerae > SM23-33 > SM23-33 > CAYMAP01. The sequence continues at coordinate 9,310 of CAYMAP010000007.1, read as the reverse complement.
AACGTCGCCCATTGGAACCTAACGGATTCGTTCGCTTCCACCTTGCAACGAATCGGCCGGGAGCATACGATCCGTGGGAAGGCGAATCCCGAATGAACCGGAAGGTGGTACGGCATGGCCAGAGAGCAATTTGAATTCGTTCGGCTGGTGGAAAACGAGCGGCGGGTCGGCCCGGCGCTGGCGAGCGTCTCCCGTCACTGGCAGCAGGAGAAGGAACGTTTCCTGTTCGTCAGCCCGCATGACGACGACATCATTCTCGGCGCGGGGCTGTTCATCCAGGCCGTCCTGAAGGAGAAGGTTCCCGTCCACGTCGCCGTCGTCACGGACGGCTCGCAGGGATATTGCTCGATGAAGGAAAAGGGCACCATTGCCGACATCCGCCGGGACGAGTTCTACCGGTCCATGAAAGTCCTCGGCGTCAAACAGCGCAACGTCCACTGGCTGGGCTTTCCCGACTGCCAGCTCTCCCGCTTCCAGGGTCGCCGATCCGCACAACCCGACGATCCCGTGCAGAGCCACGGCGCCACCGGGCTGCAGCACAGCTTCGTCGAACTCCTCCGCGACGTCAGGCCCAACCAGGTCTTCCTGCCGACCTTCACCGATCTTCACCCCGACCACCGGATCGTTCACTCGGAAATGCTCATCAGCATCTTCCACGCCACGGGATCGATCTGGCCGGAACTCGGCAAAGCGATTGCGGACGTTCCCTACGTCCACGAACTGGCGGTCTACTGCAACTTCCCCGCCGCTCCCCGTCTGCGCGTGACCGCCCCGCGGACGGCCTTTCAGAAAAAACTCGACGCCATCGCCTGCTTCCAGAGCCAGAAGCAGATCAAGACCCTCATCGAAGGCGTACGCAACGGCGGACCCGTCGAATACATCCGCCCCTACGAATTCGACCTCTACCACCCCTACATCTACCGGGACATGTTCGACGAACCGCCCGAGATGCACCGCATGTACCGCTAGACAATCCCGATCGTTCACTTCCCGCCTTGACACGCAGGGGCGGCGGGGTTAAAAACGCCGTCCTTGTGGGGAATTTTCTTATGCCACAATTTGTTGACGCCTCCCTCAGAATGATCAAGAACGCGGTTGTAAGACCGTTTTGGGGATGTAACTCTAGGGCACCTTGAAAAATTCACTTTTCGGCCTCGCTGGTCTTTTCACTCCCTGGCGGCATCGCAAAAAACGGCGGAATATGAGCCCATATGCACCATTTTTTGCTCTTTGCCAGAAAGCGAAAATCCTACGCGATACCCGAATTTGAATTTTTCAAAGTACCCTCTATTCTTTGAATTGACGAATCGCCCTGCTTTTTCGTTCCGTCGACTTTTGAGGGGCGCATCTATTTTCGCCTTTTGGAAGAATCGTGGCCGGTGTTTGGTGTAAATTGCTGTTTTTTATGCAAATACAAGGGCAGGCCGGTCGTTGGACAGCACGACATTTTTTGCTCTGATTACTTGCAAAATACTCAACACTTGGTATAATGGGCATACTGATACTAAGCCGCGTGATGACTGCCATGCTCAGCATCAAGCATGGCGCCTGTGAAACGGACAGGGGCGTAGACAGCCTGGCCCACGGAGAGGCGGATGAGGCACTCTTGCAGGGGCCGGGTTTCTGCTCCCGGACGTTCACCCAACCCAGCGAAAGACCCGATTGGTCTTTCGTGGAGACACTGACGGCATGTCTACCTACGGCGAGCACCCATGGGGGGGAAATTCCAACGAGGACTCCGCGGCCTGGTACCGCACGCTGCACGACTCCAGTCCGGTCGGGCTGGCGACGATCCGACTCGACGACTGCCGAATCCGAAGCGCCAACCCCGCGATGTGCGACATGCTCGGGTACACCGAAGACGAACTGCTCGGCAAGACCGTCCAGGAACTCACGCACCCCGAGGACCGCCGCCTCGACGAAGACGCCATCCGCAAGCGCCACGATGGGAACAGCGGGCTGATGCAGTTCGAAAAACGCCTGCTTCACAAAACCGGCCGGCCTGTCTGGATCGAGCTGAGCAGCGCGCCGATGCAGGTCCGCGAGGGTGAGCCGTTGACCATCCTGGGGATCGTCCAGGACATCACCCATCGAAAGGAAGCAGAGCGGAAACTCCGCGAGTCCGAGTCGAACCTCGCCTTGGCGGCGCGGACGGCCGGACTGGGGTACTGGGCCTGCGATCTCCGGACGGACGAAGCCCACTGGTCCCCGGAATGCTGCGAACTCTTCGGCGTCCCCCACGGTCCCGTGCGGAGGAATCGGGACTTCATGGACCTCGTTCACCCCGAGGATCGGGAGCATGTCGCGGAACTGCACGAGCGGTACCTCGCCGAATGCGACGAGGCGAGCATGGAATGCCGCATCGTCCGCCCGGACAACGGGCAGGTCCGGCAGATCAAACTGGTGGGGCAGTATTTCCGTGACGAGCGGGGCGAGCCGCTCCGCCTGGTCGGTTCGGCCATGGACATCACCATGGACCGCCGGGCCGAGGAAGCCCTGACCTTTGCCCATCAGCAGCTCCGCGCCGTTCTCGACACCCTCCCCGCCTGCGTCCACGTCGTCGACCGCGACTTCCGCGTGATGGAACTCAACCATAACGCCCTGCGATGCAGTCAGCTTCCCCGCCGGGCCGACGTGCTCGGCCGCAAGTGCTACGAAGTCTTCCGCCAGAAGCATACGCCCTGCGAGAATTGCTCGATTCCCCGCGTGCTGGAGACCGGCCAGCCCGCCACACGGATCACGGAAGGCGACCCTCTCTGCCGCGGCGGGGAGGTCTGCAAGATCCTCTGCAACCCCATCCGGGACCACAACGGCGGGGGGGTGCTCGGCGTGGTCGAGGTCGTGATGGACATCACCGACCTCAAGCAGGCCGAGAAGCATCGCCAGGAACTGACCTCGCGTGCCCAGCGTCTGGCGAAGCTCGAAAGCCTCGCCTCGCTGGCCGGCGGGATCGCCCACGACTTCAACAATCTGCTCGTCGCCGTCATGGGCAACGCGGATCTGGCCCTGCGCGAGCTGCCCCCCGACAGCGGCGTCCGCGAGTTGATGGGCGAGATCAAAAGCGCTTCGCTCCGCGCCGCGGACCTGACCGGGCAGATGCTGGCCTATGCAGGCCGGGGCAGGCTGGTGCTCAAACCCGTCGACATCAACGCGATGATTCGCGACCTCTGCAATGAACTGAAAAGGGATTTTTCCGAGCGGATCGAGTGTCGGCGGGAACTGGACGAGAACCTCCCCGAGGTTCCCGTCGACCGCGAGCAGTTCAGCCAGCTCGTGCGGAACCTGCTGGTCAACGCCGCCGAGGCCATCGGCAGCGAGTACGGCCGGCTCAGCGTCAGGACGCGTATCGAGACCCGCGCCGGCACGGACTCGGCGCCCGGAACGTATGTCGGAGAGACTCTCCGTGAAGGACAGTACATCAGTATCGAGGTACAGGACACAGGGTGCGGCATGGATGAGCAGACGCAGGGACGGTTGTTTGACCCGTTTTTCACGACGAAATTCACCGGTCGCGGGCTGGGGCTGGCGGCGGCGCTGGGCATCGCGCGGGGCCATGGCGGGGGGATCGAGGTCGCCAGCCGACCCGGGGAGGGGTCGACGTTTACGGTTCGGATTCCGCTGCCGGCCTCGGAGAAACGCAACGGGCAGACCGTCGAGGACGTCGATCAGCCCCACCGCTGGACCGTTCTGTTCGCCGACGACGAGCCGAACGTCCGGACCATCGTCCGCCGGATGCTCAGCCAGGCCGGCTTCAAGGTCCTTATCGGCGAGGACGGGCAGGAGGCGATCGACCTCTTCGAGGCCCACCGCGACGACATCGACGTCGTCATCCTCGACATGGTCATGCCCACCTGCGACGGGCAGAGCGCCCTCGAGGCCATCCGCGCCGCCGGCGGCAACGTGCCGGTGCTGTTCTGCAGCGGCTACAGCGAAATCGAACTGTCCGGGACCGGGGATCAGCCCCGCCCCGACGGGTACATCCAGAAACCGTTCGACATGCAGGAATTCCTCGACACCCTCGAGCACTTCGCGCGGGGTTGAGGTGGTGTCGTTCAGTCGCCCCCGGTGGACGTCAAGACGAGGCCCCGGCAGGGTGAAGTGATTTGCAGCGGGGCGGGGGATTCGTGTATGCTCGGGGTGAACCTTAGTTTCCATCGGGAGCCAATCATGATCCAGTGCAAAGACTGCGAATTTTTCCACCGTGGCGAAGACGGCGAGATTTCGTTTTCGTGCGACCCGTTCAGCACGGTCAAGGAACCGGAGTGCCTCGCGAAGTGGCAGTTGGTGAAGATCAACCAAGTCGTCGCCAGCTACCAGGCGACGTTGCGGTACTACGAGAAGTTCGCGCCCATGCAGGAGAAAATGTTCAAGATGATGGAGCGTGAGATCGACGAGGTCGAGGAAGCCGAGAAGTGGAAGTACTTCGAGGACGAACACGACGACGACTCCGACGAGCCGGAAGACTGGCGGGACTCACTCTCCCCGTAGCGAGCGGTCAGGCGTTGGGGGGAGTTGGCGTGTGCTGGAGGAGAATGTCGGCCATCTGCTCGGGGGTCTCGACGAGCCAGGTGGGGTTGGCGTTGGCGATGTCCTCGGCGGGTTCCTGTCCGAAGGTCACCCCGAGCGTATCGAAGCCGTTGTCCCGCCCGCCGGTGATGTCCACGGCGCGGTCACCGACCATGACGACTTCGTGGTCGTCGTGTTCGGGCAGGTGTTCGTAGAGGTCGAAGATGATGACTTTCTTGGATCGTCGGGTTTCGTCCTCGCTGGCGCCGAGGACGAAGTCGAAAAAACCGTCCATCTGGTTGGCCTTGAGGATCTGCTGGGCGTTGCGGGTTTTTCGGGCGGTGGCGATGCAGAGGAACACCCCGCGCCGCTTCAGTTCGGCCAGGAGGTCTTTGACGCCGGGGTAGGGGATGCACTTCTGCGGGCCGAACGCACCGGCGTAGTACCAGTACTGGACGAAGGCCTTATCCGCCTGTTCGCGGGTCAGGCCGAATTCCTCCTCGAACCAGTGCAGCAACGGCTGGGTGGTGACGCGCTGCAGTTTGCTTTTGCGGGGCGCGCGGATGCCGAAGTGTTCCAGCGCATAGCGGGCGGCGTCGACCATCTCCCGCGTCGGGTCGGTCAACGTGCCGTCGAGGTCGAAAATCACGATCTTGTAGGTGCTCATGACGTGGTTCCGCGGGCCGGGCGATTCCGGGACGGTGAACTGGGATCTTATCGCGGAAGGAGGGGCGAAAGGCAACGGAAAACCGGGTCGCTTGCGGATACCTCTCGGAGGCTTCGCCCCGGGCCGGGGCACGGACCGCTCAGCCCCACTGCAGATCGGGTCCGCCTTTTTTGACCTTGCCCAGGACATGGCAGGCCAGGCCGAAGCGGCCCAGACGATCGAGGATCGAGGCGGCGAAGGTGGGGTTGACTACGAGCGCGAAGCCGATGCCCATGTTGAAGACGCGGTACATTTCCAGGCTGTCGACGGGTCCGGCCGATGCGATCAGCTGGAAGATCGGCGGGATGGGCCAGTTGTCCCGCTGGAGTTTGACGGTCAGCCCTTCGGGCAGGGCGCGGGGGAGGTTGCCCTCCAGCCCGCCTCCAGTGATGTGTGCCATCGCGCGGACAGGACGCTTGACCTTGTAGTGCTGGAGGACGTCGAGGACGGGTTTGACGTAAATGCGTGTCGGGCGGAGCAGTTCCTCCCCGACGCTCGCCCCGCCGAGTTCGTCGGGCCTGTCGTGGAGGTCCAGCCCGCCCGATTCGAGCAGCGCCCGTCGGGCGAGTCCGTACCCGTTGGAGTGCAGTCCGTTGCTGGCCAGACCGATCACCAGGTCGCCCGATCGGCAGCCCGAGCCGTCGACGATCCGCCGGCGTTCGACGACGCCGACGGCAAAACCAGCCAGGTCGAACTCCTCGGGTTCGTAGAAGCCGGGCATTTCGGCGGTCTCCCCGCCGAGCAGGGCACAGCAGGCTTCGCTGCAGCCCCGCGCGATGCCCGCGACGATACCGGCCATGCGCTCCGGATCGAGCTTGCCCGTCGCGAGGTAGTCCAGGAAGAACAACGGCTCGGCCCCGCCGCAGACCAGGTCGTTGACGTTCATCGCCACCAGGTCCACCCCGACGGTGTCGAGCCGGTCCATGTCGATGGCGACTTTGAGTTTCGTGCCCACCCCGTCAGCGCAGGCGGCCAGCACGGGGTCGCGGTATTCCCGGCGGAAGAGCTTCTCGCCGTAGTCCAGGCGGAACAGTCCGCTGAAGCTGCCGAAATTCTTCATCACGCGCGGCGAATGGGTCGCCTGGACGAGGGGGGCGATCCGGCGAACCATGGCCTCGCCGGCGTCGATATCCACGCCAGCCTGCTTGTACGTCAGCGTTTGTCGGGTGTTCTTGCCTGCCATGAGACCATCGTACCAGCCGATGCGGGGTTTGCAACGTTCTGCCCCGAACCCGACCGATACTTTCCGCCGTGCTTTGGGGTTAGACGAAGGAGGCAGTAGCCTCTGTCTCAGAAGTCATTGGATCGTGTAGCTGTGAGAGTTCTCGTGTGGCACAGCCGATCAGCGGTGAGAATTCTTTGCCAGACCAACATGGACGCCTCCCTCAAAATTTGACGGAACG
>CAYMAP010000007.1:0-2595 GCA_964388425.1 uncultured Planctomycetaceae bacterium | reverse complement strand
ACCCTTTCGAGACAGAGCCTGGTGTTTTGCGGACGGGGCGTTTACCCTGTCCCGCGGGAAGTTTCGGACGACGGAACAGGTGCGAACGGTGACGATGCGAACGACAGGCTGGGCTGTTCTGCTGTGGCTTGGGGTGGCCTGGTCGGCGTGGGCCGAGGTCCCCCCGGAGCGGCAACGGGAACTGCAGACGCTCCAGAACCAGTTGACGGGCCCGACTCGGGCGGCTCGGACCCGGCTGGAGGCGGCGCGGATGCTGCTGGGACGGACCCGCCCGGAGGCGCGAAACATTCTGCTCCGGTCGCTGTCGGATACCTCCAACCCGCAGGCGCAGATCGCGGTCGCCGAGGCCATCGCCCACGACGGCGGGGCGGGCAAACCCTTCATCGACCCGTTGATAGCGATGCTGCTCGGGGAGGAACCGATGGTTCGTTCCCCGGCGGCGCGGGCGCTGGTGAGTTTCCGCGATTTCGGCGTGCGGGAGAAGCTGCTCCAGATTGCCAGTGACGGCCGACGCCTTCGCGACGTGCGCATCGCGACGATCGAGGCTCTGCAGCGGGTCGTGACTCGTCCCTGCATCGAGGTGCTCATCAAACTGCTGGGCGATTCGGACCCGGCGGTTCGCGTTGCCGCCGCCCGGAGCCTCCGACGGATGACGAATATCCCGGATTACGGCACGAGCCGGGCGCTGTGGCAAGCGTGGCGGGCCGAACAGAACGAACTCTCCGGACAGCGCTGGCTGGAGGAAATGATTGATCGGCAGGCGCGGGCGAAGATGACGCTGGAGACCGAGTCGGCGGACCTGCGCGAACGTTTGGTTAAGGTGATGCTGGAAATCTACAATGCCTCCAGAAAACCCCGTCGCCCGGCGATACTGGCGGGGATGCTCAAGGACCCGGTTGCGGATGTTCGGCTGCTGGGGGCGATGCTCGTGGACCGGATGCTCAGCGAAAACGAACCCGTCCCGCCAGACCTCCGCCAGCGGATTCGTCGACTGCTCTATGACGGCGACCCGCGCGTCCGCAAGGCCGCCGCTCTGCTGGAGGCCGGGCTCGCCGACGAGCGGACCACCCGGTTGCTGCTGGGGCGTCTGCACGTCGAGCCCCTCCCGGAGGTCCGCGTGGGGCTTCTCCGCGCGCTGGGTCAGCTCCTGCCCACGGACGAGACGTATCGTGAGGTGCTGGACGAGATCGCCGGCGAGGACGACCGCCAGGCCATCGCTGCCGCCGAGGCCTTGGCGAGGATGGCCCAGACGCGACCGCTCGACGAGGACCGTCGCAAACGGGCGGCCCGCGCCTTGGCTGACCGATACCGACAGGCCGGGGGCAACGGCAACGGGGTGGCGCTGCGGGAGTCGCTGCTCAACGCCCTCGGGGTGGTCGGCGACGGTCAGGCCCGACCGATCTTTCTCGAAGCACTCCAGGACGAGTCGGGCGTGATCCGTCTGTCGGCGGTTGGGGGGCTGGCGACCATCGGCGCGACCGACGCCGTCAAGGCCATCGCGCCCCTGATGACCGACGAAGACCGCGGCGTCCGGCAGGCGGCGGCATCGGCGGTGGCCCGGCTGGGGGGGATGGATTACGTCATGACGCTCGTGGCACGATCGTCCGAAGCCGTCGAACCCGACCCGGCGGTCCGCAGGGCGGCGGTATCGGCCGTGCTGAGCCTCTGCCGGGACGCCGACGCCAATACTCTCCAGGGCATCCTCGACGATCTCGAACCCCGGCAGGCGGATGAAGCCCTGTCGATCGAACTGCTTCGCCTACTCGCTGATCGTCTTCGCGGGCAGAAGAGTGCGAAGCTGCCCGGCGTGCTGCTTCGACTGGGCCGGGCCCTGATCGATGCCGACCGCCCCGCAGAGGCTGTCCCCCTCCTTGCCGAAGCCTTGCGTCTCGAACCGGACAATCCCTTGATCTTCGCAGCCGGCGTCGAGGCCCTGCTGGCCGCCAACGACCCGTCCGTCGGTCGCGTTCTTGCCGAACAATCCGACGGCAAGGCCTTTCGCGAAGCGTACGGTCGGCTGCTGCGACGCCTGGAGGACCTGATTGCCGCGAAGGAGTACTCTGCTGCGGTCTCCCTGGGTACCTCGGCCCGGCAGGCCCTGAAGGATCGGCTCGGCCAGGCCGACCGAAACGCCCTGACGGCCAGAGTCCGCGAGGCCTCGGCTGCCCGACTCGACGCGGACCGGGAAGAGGTCCGCAAACTCCTTGGGCAGGTCCTCACCGGCGACGTCGGTGCCCGAAGCGAAGCGGAGAATCGGCTGCGGATGCTCGGCCCGCGGGCGGTCCAGCCCCTGCTGGAAACCCTCGCCGAACTGCTCGCCCGGTCCGAACCCGACAGCCGACAGGAAACCGCGATCCTCGGCCTGCTGCGTATCGTCGCGCCCGACCTCAAGCTCTATCCCGCCGAGGCCGAACCGGGCGAAAAACGTCTCTGGATTCAAAAACAGCTCGCCTGGCCCACGACGGAGCCCGGCGGCTGAGTTTTCCCGGGACCGGCTTTGAAACGGCCTTGGCCTGGTCAGGTGGGGGGTCTATAATGACGCGCCCCTCAAAAGTCGACGGAACGGAACATCAGGGCGATTCGTCAACGCAAAGA
>CAYMAP010000006.1:0-26458 GCA_964388425.1 uncultured Planctomycetaceae bacterium | reverse complement strand
TAAGACCGGCGAGGATCGACAGGAAACAGAATGCGGCGAGGGTGCGGGACATGGACAGTCCTTTCATCACAAGGAGTGTATGAAAATTCGGCGGAAAACCTTGGGTTCGATGGCATACGGTCGACAGGGGCCCCGTTACTTTTTGTACCAGAGATCGGCATAGTTCGTCGGCCACCACATCGAGGGGTAACGGCCCCCTTGAAGTTCAAGCAACGACCAGGGTTCCGTATGCCCGTCAAAAAAGACGATATTCAGCTTCTCATCCAGGTGGCGGAAATGGTTAGGGTCCGGCACGTTGCCCATGTCGATATACTTCGAACTCCACGTCAGTGGGCTCGGTCCGTCAAGGAACGCCAGCTTGTGCTCGGGCTTGGTGACGCGGTTGATGAACCAGGTGCGGGAATACGGAGGGCTGTTCGTTTTGACCGTCCTGTCCGGGTGATGGTAATTGTAGCTGTAACCCAGGACGTCTCCGCCTTGATCGCCCGAGGGGCAAGGGATCGTAATTTCCTCATCACCGCTGAATCCCAGCAGGTTCTGGTAGATCGGCGAGGCGAAGCCGGTTGCTTCGTTCCAATCAGGGTAGTCGTTCCACCCCAGATACGACCGTGGCGGGACGTAGACCTGCCCGTCCTCCTGGGCGTACATTTCATTGCACTGCTGGAGGTTCCGCAGATTGACGACGCAGACCGTCGAACGTGCGAGTTCCTTGGCTTTTTGAAGTGAAGGCAGGAGGATACTCACCAGCAGGGAGATGATGGCGATGACGACGAGAAGCTCGATGAGGCTGAAACCTGCCCGAGCTTGCCTTCGCTGAAGCTTCGGCTGGCAGGCCAAACGCTCGATTAGGGGAAAGCCACTGCGCCCATACGGGCGTCCGAAAGGACGGATTTTGGATTTCGGATTTGGCATTTCGGATTCAAGGACGGATTTGGGATTTTGGCCGGGTGCCGGGTGCCATGCCTGCTCCCGCAGGCATGATTTTTTCCGTGGCAGCGGCATCCTGCTGCCGGTGCGTAGCAGCAGGAAACCCGACCCCGACCCCGGCCGGGGAGTTTGGCTCCACCGGCCGGGGCGGTTCGTCGTTTCAGCCTTCATCAAGCGAAGGGCGACAGCATGTTCTCGAGTCAATCCATTTCCCCGCCCTCACGGGCGGGGCTTTTGATTGCTAGTTCCGCTTGCGGCTACGACGTCTCAGAAGCATACCCAGACCGCCAAGGCCCAGCAGACCCATCGTGGCCGGCTCGGGAATGACAGAAACGCTTATGCTGTCCATCACCCCCCAATAACTGGGCGTATACAAGTTTAACTGGACGGTATCGATCTCGTCCAGCCCCCCCGTGAGAGTCGTGCCTACTTGGGTCCATGTCACACCACGGTCATTACTGGTGTAGAAGGACGAAGAACTGGCGTCTGTCAGCATCCGCAAGTAAGCCACTTTGATTGCCGAGCCCCCCGGGGGAGGGTCCATGACATAAGAAGCACCGGATGTGTTTAAGTCCACACTGCTGAGGCTCGTTTTGCCCTGTGTCAAACCACCGGATCCGCCCTCTGACCTGATCTGTGCGTAATCGCTCCCATTGATGAGCCGGACATGGGAATCATAAAAATTATCAGACGAACTACCCGGCCACAGAGAACTGACATAGGTCACTTGGAAGGTTTCCCCAAGCCCGAGAGTTCGATTGACGGATTTTTCGTATGTCAAGTTTTGCCACGTTGCACCAGCAGAGTTTGCAAGCGCTTGGCCATCGATATTTGGCCCATAAAGACACGCCGACCCTCCCGAGGAAACCTTGGTCCAGCCCAAGCCTGCGTTTTCCAGCAGCGTGCCTGCTGTTCCGTCGAAGGGCTCCCAGAGGAGGGTCTCCGCCTGTGCGGAAACAGCCAGAAGGGCCACAGCCAACAGCGTCGTCGTCAACAGATTGCTTTTCATTCCATTTCTCCTTGTGCGGGGGGTTGCGTTGGACGTCATTTCGATGACCTCCTTGAAGTCAAGTGGTTGTGCAAGCTGGCGAGACCGTCTCGCCGGCATACGGTTGGTTTTGTTTTGCTTGGGTCGATGCGCGCTGGACGAGTTCCAGCGGCAGGTGGAGGATGTCGGGGGCGTCGGATTCGAGGATGTCCTGTGCGAGCCGGGCGGCGTGCTGGCGGCTGGTTCGCAGGGAGCTTGCCGGCGGGTACATCTGCGTGGCGTGGGGCAGGTCGTCCGTGCCGAGGACGGCGAGGTCTTGTCCGATTTTCAGGCCCAGTTCCCCGGCGGTATGGTAGACGCCGTGGAGCTGGTAATCAGCGCAGATCAGGGCGGTGGGTCGATCGGGCTCGGCCAGGATGTCACGGGTCGTGCGGACGGTCTGTTCGGGGTCGTAGCCGCCGTATTGGCAGAAGTGGGGGCGGAAGTCGAGGTTCATCTCGGCGACGAGGCGGTAGTAGATTTCGCGCCGCTGAAGCTGGTCGCGGTGGTACATGTCCTGCTGGACCTGGTGCAGATAGCCGACCGCGCGGTGTCCGAACGCGACGAGATGGTTAAGCTGCATGCGCATGAGTTGCTCGTTGTCGATGACGACGCTGCGGGGCGGGGTCTGATGGCTGTTGGGGAAGAGGTAGACGTAGCGGATGTGTCGGCGGTCGAGTTCCTGCCCGAGGCTTGGGACGGAACAGTTGATCAGAACGCAGGCCGAGGAGGTCAGGCGGCCGAGCAGGCGGTCGATGTCCTCCTGCCGAGTGTGGAAGGGCACGACGTGGAGGCGGGTGCCCTGGCCCCGCTGGCCGAAATGGGTGGCGAGGCAGGTTTTCATCTGGCCGTGGAAACTGTCGGAGTGGATGAGCCCCTCGTTCGTACCGAAGTAGACCACGTCGATCTGCTGCGTCAGATCAGAGACGTCCTGCGAGGTACGGTAGATGCCCCGGCCCGGGGTGGAATTGATAAGCCCTTTGCTTGAAAAATGATCAAGAACGGCCAAAACGGTCGGAACCGAGACGCCACACTTCCTGGATATCGAGCGGACCGTGGGAAGCCTGTCTCCATCGATTGATCCTAAGACCTCTTTATGCAGATAGTTATAAACAACCTGCTGGCGAGATGTCATGGTCGATTGCGTCATTTTCTACCTGCGAGAAGCCCAGTAAGCAGCGGGCATGCCAATTGTTCAACTTCTATTCAATTATTGTGCAGGATGTTTCCCGTTCTGTCAAGAAAAAAAAGTCTCAAACTGTGGGATTTTTATTGATGCGCCCCTCAAAAGTCGACGGAACGGAACCTCAGAGCGATTCTTCAAGGCAAAGAATAGAGTTGCGTCCCCAAAATGGTCTTACAACCGCGTTCTTGGTAATTCTGAGGGAGGCGTCTGTTTCGACATGCTAAAAATGTTGGTTCAGGCAGGTGCGGGCCAACTCGGCCGGGCCGGTCTGCAGTGTTTCGACGAACTGGACGTGTCCGGTGCGGGGGTTCTTTTCCCGCTGCCGCCAGCGGTCCCACGTGCCCCATTCGTCGGAGTAAGCGAGGCAAAGCGAGACGTTTTCAAACGTCTCGACGAGCTTTTTGCTGCCCGAGGCTGCCACCAGAACGTGGTGAAATTCGTAGTCCAGCCAGGTCGCCTCGTCATTGCGGCCCTGTTCGAGGGCGTCGTAAAGTTCTATCGCGACGGCACGGAGTTTTTTCAGAAGCGTCTCCTCGGCCCCGCCCCGCTGGAAAATCCGCTCGACGGCGTGCAGCTCAACCGCCTTGCGGAGGATGCGCATCTCGCGGGCTTCTTCGGGGCTTGGCTGACGCAGTCGAATCCCGCTGCGGTTTCGCGTCTCGAGGATGCCCTGTTGTTCGAACCGCCGAATGGCCTCGGAGACCGGCACGACCGAGCAGCCCAGTTCCCGCGAGAGGGCTCGCATCGACATCCGGGTCGAGGGGTCCCATCGACCTGAGAAAATCCGCCGGCGAAGCTCATCGTAAACCCGCTGGGCCTGCGTGAGGTCCTGCTGTGGCTCGGCCTGGGTGGGCGTTGCCACGGCCAGGGGACGGATGCGATTTTTTTTCTTCGTGGCTTCCATTTTTGATTGACAATCTATCATGACAGACTATCATGACAGTTGCTTCCTGTCAATCCCTTTTTCACAGAAACTTCACTTGACTTGCCGCCCGCCCGGCAACCCGCACCCCCCGGAGAACCTATTGATGAAAATGGACTTACGCACACTCAACGACTCGGACATCCAGCAGACCCGCACTGCCCTGACCCGGCTGTTCGAGACGGTCGGCTTTGTCCTCCAGGATGACGACGCCCTGGAGCAATTCGCCCGCCGCGGCGCGGACGTCGATGCCCCGTGCGGGCGGGTCAAACTGCCGGCCGGGCTGCTGGAAGAGCTGATCGCCACGGCCCCGCGGGACATCACCGTCTGCGACATGCAGGGGCGGGAGATTTGCTTCCCGCAGAGCCATCGGCCAGCCCTGGCGGCGATCGTGACCGACCCGTGGATCATCGACCCAGCCACCGGCCCCCGCCGGCCGGTCCTGGAAGACATCCGCCGGAACACCATCCTCGGCCAGTCGCTGGAACGGGTCAAAATCCAGATGCGGATGCAGTTCCCCGTCGCCGATATCCCCGGCGAGGAATCGTACCTGCGGTCGATGGAGACCTACCTGAGCCATTCGGCCAAGCACAACCTCATCATGCCGACCTCGATGGCCAACACCGAGCTGTGGTGGTCGCTGAATGACGCCATTTGCGAAGCGGCCGGGCTGGACCCGCAGCAGTCGCCGACGATGACGGTGGCCATGGGCGTCAAGAGCCCGCTGGTCGTCAAGGCGATGAACATGCAGTTGATCCGCCGGGCGATGGAGCGGAACTACCCCGTATACGGGACCGTCTGCCCCATGGCCGGGACGACTGCGCCGTATTCCATCGCCGGGACGATGCTGCTGAGCGTCGCCGAGGCGCTGCTGCCGACGATCATCACCCAGGCTCTCAAGCCGGGGCACCCGGCCTGGTTCACGGCCGGGCCTTCGATTTCCGACATGGCCACCGGCCACGACCTCTACTACCCGATCGAGAAGGTCAAGCTCAAGGTCGCCATCAACCAGATGGGGCAAGACTTCGGCCTGCCGATCATGGGCGAGACGGCCGGCTCGCTGCCGTGGCGGCACGACGTGCAGACCGGCTTCGAGGGCGGGCTGCTGCTGACGGCAGCCCACCTGGGCCAGCAGCACGTGATGGCCGGGCTGGGCAGCTGCCACAACGCCAACGGCATGAGCGGCGAGATGATGCTCATCCAGTACGCCATGATCGAGGCGATGGACTACCTCCGCGACGGGCTGGACCCGGCCGACCTCGACGAGGGCCTGGAGAGCATCGCCCGCGTCGGGCCGGACGGCGATTACCTCACCGACGAGGTGACTTTGAAAAACCTTCGCAGCGACGAGTTCCTCCGCGAGAGCCTCTTCGACCGCACCGGCGGATACGACCCCGACGCCCCCGGCGTGGTCGAACGCGCCACCCGGCGGGCAGACGAGATCGTCGAATCGTACCAGCACGCCGTGGCCGACACTGTCCGCGAAGCCATCACCCGCTGGACCGAGGAGCATGTCCGCTCCGGCGTCGCCGCCGGGTAGGACACACAAAGACAGGCCGTGCAGGATCGCGACCAACCCAAATGCATCGAACTCATTCCGTATGACGCCCCCGCTGGTGCACCGAACAGGAAGGGCAGCTTTGATGAAATTACACCGTCTGAATCGTGTTTCCTCAGGCCTTGACGGCCGGGAACATTGCTGTTTCCCCTCCCTCTGCCAAATGCATGACGGGGGCTTGCTGGCCTCCTGGCGAATCGGCTCGGCCAAGGACACCGACGACGGGACGATCTGCTTTTCCCGCTCCGCCGATCAGGGCCGGACGTGGTCGGAGCCCACGGTGCCCTTCGACCGCCCCAGCCCCGGACGTCCGGGAACCTTCGACCTCGAGAGCACACACGGCAGCCTGCACTACGCGGCATTGACCCCCCTGCCTGACGGTCGCGTTCTGGCGAGCATCATGTGGCTGGACCGCACCGTACCCGATCGTCCCATGTTCAACGACGAAACCGAAGGACTCGTCCGCATCGAAACCCTGCTGAGCAGCTCCGCCGATGGCGGGCAGACCTGGTCCGAGCCGTACCTCATGGACGCCGCGCCCTTTGAAGGCTTGGCCGGCCTGTGCGCGCCGGCGATGGTTCTGCCGGACGGAACCCTGGCCGCCCAACTGGAGATCAACAAGCCCTGGACGGACCCCGAGCCATGGCATCACCGGGCAATCCTCAAGTTTTCCTCCGACAGCGGGAAGACCTGGCCCACCTGGAGCGAGGTAGCCTACGATCCGACCACGCGTATCCGCTACTGGGACCAGCGCCACGCGTTGGGGCCCGACGGTACGCTTCTGGCCGGCCTGTGGGCGTTCGACAGCGTCGGCCGAAAGGAACTGAACTTCCATCTCGCCGAATCCATCAACGCCGGTCACACGTGGAGCGAACCCTGGAACAGCGGCTTGGATTATCAACAGCCGTATCCCGTATTCCTGCCGGATGGCCGCCTGGTGGTCATCGTGATCGACCGCTACCGCAGCCGGACGATCCGGGCACTGCTCAGCCGGGATCGCGGACGCTCGTTCGATTCGCAGGACCTGGAACTTTTCCGCCAGCCCTCAGGCCAAGACCGCGGGGAGTCGGACCACAAGCTCAGCGACCAGCAGCTCTGGTCGTTCGGGCGGGTCGAACCGATTCCGCTCGACGAGCGGACCCTTGCAGGCGTGTTCTACGCGGGCGATTCGGCCAGGACGTCGATCTACTGCTTCCGGCTGGACGCAACACTCGAAAACGAAACGGAGGTCTGACATGACCATGACGAGCCGAGAACGCCTGTGCGCCGCTGCCCGTCGCGAGCCGATCGATCGACCGGCGACCGGCCTGCGATGCACTCCCGAAGCGTGGGAGAAACTCCGCGGGCACCTGGGTGTCAAGACCAACCAGGAAGTCCTCGATACCCTCGACGTGGACCTGCGCTGGCTGCCGCTTACGTTCATCGGTCCGGAGGAACGCTCGGCAATCCCGCTCGGTAGTGAGGGCGTAGACTTCTGGGGGGTCGAATCCCGTAAAATCAGCAACGAGTTCAACACCTACTACGAGTTCTCCCGACACCCCCTGGCCGAGGCCGATACCCTCGCCGACGTCGAAGCGCATGACTGGCCCGACCTGGACTGGTGGAACTATCAAGGCGTTCCCGAAGCGATTGAGGAAATCAACCAGGCCCAGCCACGGAGTATCATGTTCTTTGCCGGCGGAACCTTCGAAACGCCTTGGTATATCCGCGGCATGGAGCGGTTCTTGACCGACCTCTATGACCGGCCGGATATGGTCGACGCCATCTGTTCCCGCGTGGGCGACTACTACCTGAACCGCGCGAAGAGGGTTTTGCAGGCAGGGAAAGGCCTCATCGACCTAGTCGGCACGGGGGGGGATATTGGAACCCAGCGCGGGATGATGGTCAGCCCGGACATATGGCGTGAGCGGATCATGCCCCACTCGGGCGGATTGATCCGGACCTTCCGGGACATGGGGCTCCGAACGTTCTACCATTCCTGCGGTTCGCTCGTGCCGGTCATCGATGACCTGATTCAATGCGGGCTGGACATTCTGGACCCCATCCAGGTCACCGCGGCGGGCATGGAACCTGAGGCCCTGTTCCATCAGTTTGGCGACCGGCTGTCTTTCCATGGAGCGATCGACGAGGTAGAACTGCTCCCCCACGCCTCTGCTTCACAGGTCTATGACGAGACCCGACGCATCATCAAAGCCCTCGGCGGAAACAACGGCCTGATCGTAGCGCCAAGCCACCAGGTCCAGGGCGACACGCCCCCGGAAAATGTCGTGGCCATCTTCGACGCTGTACGATCCATGGAACAATCTCCTTGACCCGATCCACAACTTCCAAGTAGATGACCGAGACACCGCTGCAGGTACTGCCATCTGCCACAGCCACACCAGGCTGTGGGCGGTGGTAAAACAGGGAACAATCACAACAAATTCTCAGCCGGAGGTGGCTGAGCTGCACACGAAAGGGGTTTCACCATGACCATGCAACCTGTATTTGACGGCGAGCCGCTGCTTACCGGCCTGACGCCGGGGCTGAAGTACACCGTCCACCCGCCGACGGCTGCGCCCGAACCGATTCTCGCCGGCGGGCAAACGCCTGTCGATTCGCTGGGCGTGTCCTACGGCTGCGTGATCGAGGACGGGGGGCGGTATCGCATGTGGTACCAGGCCTGGCCGGGCGACTGGGACGGGCGGGACACGCTCCAGGTCGCCCTGGCAGAAAGCGACGACGGCCTGAACTGGAAGCGCTGCGACTGCGGGCTCGTCGAGCGAAACGGCTCGAAGCACAACCCGCTGACCGACCTGCCCATGCACTGCCACAACGTCTTCCTCCAGCCCGATGCCCCACCCGAGCAGCGGTATCGCGTGTTCGGCTTTTACCACCCCCGGGCCGTCAAGGGGCGCGAGGCCGACTTCGCCCACCTCGGCACGTACCAGGGCTACGCTACGGCGACATCGGCCGACGGCATCCACTGGCCGGCTGCGTCGGTCCAGCGACTCTGGCCCTTCGCCGACGTCATGACCGCCGCCCCGCAGGAAGACGGCAGCGTGCTGCTGGTCATGAAGCGAGGCCGACAAATGCGAGGCCTGCTCCGCCGGACCTTCTATACCGCCCGCTGGAAAGACGGGCAGATGTCCGAACCCATCGAAGCGCTCTGGCCCGATGAAATGGATGATATCCTCACCCCCAGCCTGGGGCAGATGAACACGGCCGACTACTACGGCCTGGGGCTCTCGCCCGGACCGGCCGGCAGCGTCACGGGGTTCCTCTGGAACTTCCGCCACAACCACCCCCTCCAGCACGACACGAAAAACCACCTCTACACCTGTGGCGGCGAGTCGGGCAAGGTCGATATCTCCCTGGTCCGCCGATTTCGCGAAGCTGGGGGATGGCATCACCTGCCGGGCCGGCCCGTCTGGCTCGGCCCGGAACACCTGCCCGATTGGAACATCGGGTGCATCTACACCTCGCCACGCACCCTCGACGTCGGCTCGCAGACCCGCCTGTACTTCAGCGGGACTCTCGAAGATCACGGCCGGATCGGACTGGATGATTACAAGCAGTCCATGCTCGCCACGGTCGGGAAAGGGGGCTTTGCAAAGATCGGACTTCTGCACTGGCCAACGGATCGGCTGGTCAGCCTCGATGCGCTCCACCGCGAGCGCCTCGCCCTCGACGGGCGCGACTCGGCCGGACGGACGCTGCGGCTCAACGTCCGCACCGCGCCGCAGGGAGTGGTCCGGGCTGCGGTGGTCGACGGCCTGACCGTCGAGCCGGTGGACGGATTCCGCTTCGAGGACTGCCATCCCGTCACCGGCGACCACCTCACCGCGGAAATCCGCTGGGGCGAGAACACCACCCTCCCGCCGAGCCCGCAGAAGGATATCCCTCTGGCGATTCTGATCGAATTGAAACAGGCCTCGCTGTTCGCGTTCGAACTGGCGTGAGCCCCGTCCCGCCCAGACCGGGCTGGACACGCAAGACAAACAAGGACAAGTCCATGACCCCGCAAACGCCCATGACCCAGCAGACATCTAAAACCGAGCAGACCCAGGCGCTCTACCGCCACGCCCGGCAGCGCATCCCCGGCGGGACGCAACTGCTCTCCAAGCGCCCCGAGATGTTCGCCCCCCAGCAGTGGCCGGCCTACTGTCGCCAGGCCCGCGGCTGCGAGGTCTGGGACCTCGACGGCAACCGCTATCTGGACTTTGCCATGGCGGGTATCGGCTCGACGCTGCTGGGCTTTGCCGACCCGGACGTCACCGAAGCCGTCTGCGACCGCGTCCGCCGCGGCAGCCAGTGCACGCTGAACTACCCCGAGGAGGTGGCTCTGGCCGATCGGCTCTGTGACATGCACCCCTGGGCGCAGCAGGCGCGGTTCGCGCGGACCGGCGGGGAAGTCGCCGCCGTGGCCGTCCGCATCGCCCGCGCGACGACCGATCGCTCGAAGGTCGCCATCTGCGGCTATCACGGCTGGGCCGACTGGTACCTCGCAGCCAACCTCGGACCGGACGACTCCCTCCGAGGCCATCTGCTGCCCGGGCTGGAACCGCTCGGCGTGCCGCGCGAGCTGCGCGGCTCGACCGCGACCTTCCGTTACAACGACCGGGAAGGCTTCGACCGCATGCTCGCCGAGCACGGCGGGCAGCTGGCGTGCATCGTCATGGAACCCTGCCGCCACGACCCACCGGCCGAGGGCTTCCTCCAGCACGTCCGCGACGAAGCCCGTCGCGTCGGGGCGATGCTGATCTTCGATGAAATCACCATCGCCTTTCGCCTCTGCTTCGGCGGGGCACATCTGCATTTCGGCGTGCAGCCGGACATGGCCATCTTCGCCAAGGCGCTGGGCAACGGGCACCCGATCGCGGCGGTCATCGGCACGGCCGAGGCCATGGCCGGCGCCCAGGGCAGCTTCATCTCCAGCACCTACTGGACCGAGGGCGTGGGCCCGGCCGCCGCGTTGGCGACGCTGGATAAAATGCAGTCCGCCGACGCGCCAGCACACGTCCAGCGCATCGGCGGGGCGATCCGCCGGACCCTCCAGGGCCAGGCCGACCGCGCCGGAGTTCCGCTTTCGACCCACGGGTTCGACAGCCTCTTCGCCGTCGCCTTCGACCACGACGACCCCCTGGCCCTGCGAACGCTCTACACCCAGGAGATGCTGCGTCGCGGCTACCTCGCCGGCGGGGGCGTCTACCCCACGCTCGCCCATACCGACGAGCTGCTCGAACCGTTCGCCGACGCCCTGGCCGAGACGTTCGCCCTGCTGGCCGAGGCGATCCGCCGCGGCGACATCCGCGAGCGACTCGCCGGGCCGGTCGCCCACGGCGGCTTCCAACGGCTGACGTGAGTCACAACTCAACCGCCCAGAGCGAGTTGCCTACCTCGCCGTGATGCTTGACCTGTGCAGAGTTTGGACCCGGGAAGTACACTCCGGTCCGTAAACACCCAACGTATGCGACTTGCGCACCGAGCGGTAGTGTACGTCCGGCCAAACCAGAACGGACGTGGGTTCGGACATCGACGGGAAAGTCTGCTCGCTCGACCTCGACAAGGACAGGCTTCGCTATTTCAGCGGCGGTAGTTTCACGTTTCCCTCGGCGATGACGCAGGGACATCCTCGACCATCATGCCGTGTTCTTCGAGCATGGCGACGGTTTCGTCGAAGGGTACCACGGCGTCGGCGCTGGAGTAGGCTTCGGTCAGCCCGGCCGGGGGCGTCGGTTCACGGTCGAGCAGTTCCGGCAGCAGGGAGGGGATGACGAAGTCGGGGCCTCGACGGAACACGCGCGGGGCTTCTTCCCGCGAGATCATGATCTCGTGAATTTTTTCGCCCGGGCGGATGCCGGTGACCTCGATCTCGATATCGCGCTGTCCGATCAGGGCGCGGGCGATGTGTTCGATCGTCGCCGCCGGGATGCGCGGCACGCAGACTTCCCCGGCATGGGCGGTCTGCAGGGCACGGAAGACCAGGTCGACGGCCTGGTTGATGCTCAGCAGAAACCGGGTCATGTACGGCGCGGTGACGGTGAGCGGTCCGCCGGTGCGGATCTGCTCGTGGAACAGCGGGATGACCGAACCCCGGCTGGCCAGCACGTTGCCGTACCGCACGCAGAGAAACCGCGTGTTCGGCAGCAGCACGTTGGCCGATAGAAAAATCCGCTCCTGCAGCGCCTTGGTCATGCCCATGACGTTGATCGGCTTGCAGGCCTTGTCCGTGCTGATCCCGAGCACCGTCTCGACGGGCAGGTTGTTTTCGGCGATCGCGCGAACAATGTTGTTCGGCCCGGCGCAGTTGGTCAGCAACGCCTGGTACGGAAAATACTCACACGTGGGAACCTGCTTCAACGCCGCGGCGTTGACGACGATATCCGCATCCCGCAGTGCCAGGCAGACCTCGTCGTACCGCGTAACGTCGCCGATGCGGAATTCCAGCAGGTTCTGGAAATTGCGATAGATCACCTCGTCCGTCGCCGCCCCGCGATGCAGATACTCCACCCGCATTTGATGCTGCTTGGCTTCATCCCGGCTGAATACGATGACCTTGGCCGGCGTACCCAGTTCGCCCGTCAGAATCCGCTGGATGAGCACCCGCCCCATCGATCCCGTCCCGCCGGTCACCACGATACGCTTGTCTTGAAGATACATATTCGGACTCCTTGCCGTCTGATCCATCAATGCCGGACCGCACGAAGGGGGCTGAATCAGCCGCTGTTCCCGTTCCCCGCCGGGCCGGAC
The DNA here is from genome assembly GCA_964388425.1 of uncultured Planctomycetaceae bacterium. GTDB lineage: Bacteria > Planctomycetota > Phycisphaerae > SM23-33 > SM23-33 > CAYMAP01. Next base: position 14,106 of record CAYMAP010000006.1, on the reverse strand, counting down.
AGGCAAGCATGATACGCCCGACGGCTGTTTCGAAACAAGCCTGCTTCGATGAAAGCACCCTGGCCCACGAAGATTCACGTCTCCCCCCTGCCGGTACATCACTGCGCTCGCGTCGTTCCGTCAGGGCAAAAGGGACGCAGGGCCTATCCGATCACGCTGTCGGCGATGTCGCGGACCTGGGCGATCAACTCATCGGCGGCCTGTTCGGAGGGGGCTTCGGCGAAGATGCGCAAAATGGGCTCGGTGTTCGACGCCCGCACGGAGACCCAGGCGTCAGGCAGGTCGATCCGCAGGCCGTCGGCGGTGTTGAAGCGGACGTCGTCGCGCCCGTCGAAGACGGCGACGGTCCGGCGGATGATTTCCTCCGCCGCCCCGGCCGGGCAGGGCAGCTTGGTCTTCTGCAGATGATACGCGGGAATGTCGGCGACCAGTTGGCTGACGGATCGGCCGGTCTCGAAGAGCCTCTGGAGGACGAACGCCATCCCGACCAGGCTGTCGCGGACGGGCACGACGCGCGGATCGATCACCCCGCCGTTGCCCTCCCCGCCGAAGATGCAGCGGTGTTTCAGGAGGGTTTCAACGACATTGGCCTCGCCGGTCGGGACCCGGTGGACCTCTACGCCGGCGGCACCGGCGAGATCGTCGATCATCCGACTGGTCGAAAGGTTCGTCGCCAGGTGGCCTTTTCGATGGCCCAGCACATAGGCGGCGCAGATCGCGAGGGTATATTCCTCGCCGATAAATCGGCCCGTCTCATCGACGATCGCCAGCCGATCCGCGTCCGGGTCCTGGGCGAAGCCCACGTCCGCGCCGTGTCGGCGGACCGCTTCGGACAGACTGGTGAGGTTCTCGGCGATGGGTTCGGGAGGGTGTGCGAACTGGCCGGTCGGCTCGGCGTTGAGGGGGACGACCTCGCAGCCCAGCTTCGACAACAATGTCGGCGTGACGACGCAGCCGGCCCCGTTGATGCTGTCGAGGACGACCTTGAACCGCCGAGCGGCGATTCCGTTGACGTCCACGACGTCGCAGACGGCGTCGACGTGGCGGGTGTGAGTTCGGCTGTTGGGCGCGAGCGTGCCGACCTCGAAGCCCTGCTGAAACCTGTACTTGCCCTTCTGCCAGATGTCCTTGAGCTGCCCGGCCTGCCGGGCCGAGAGCCCTACCCCCGACGGCTGGAGAAACTTGATGCCGTTGTAGGGGTGCGGGTTGTGCGACGCGGTGATGACGATCCCCCCGTCGGCCTCGAGCAGGCGCGTCATCAGGGCCGTCCCGGGCGTGGTCACGACGCCGAGGTCCACGACCTCGCAGCCGGTGGCCATCAGCCCGGCGGCGACGGCGGCCTTGACCATCGGGCCCGACGGGCGCGTGTCCGAGCCGAGGACCACCACCTTGCCCGCGCCGAGAAACGTCCCGAACGCGCAGCCAAAATCATACGCCACCCGCCCCGTCAGCGTCCCGCCCACCGTGCCCCGCACGCCGGAGACGCTTACCATCAGTCGATCGTCTGTGCTCATGAGACATCCTTTTGCTGGGGTACTTCCATCTGGAGCTACTCGTCGGATTCCGATTCGCAACCTCCGTCAGAGTCCTTTTGCCTGTCGGGACCCTGCTGGTGGTGCCTGTAGCTCTGCTTGAGGGCCCTGAGCATGTTGGGCACGTTGCCCGAACTGACGTAGACGCGAGCCGATACGCTGGGGCGGGGGTAGAACTGGGTCGCGAAGTCCAGAAGGAATTCGCCCGGCGTGTGTCCGATCATGACGATGTTGGCGTAGGCGCCGCTGAGTTTTTCGTCGGGCAGTTTGAGGTTCTCGTAGAACTGTTCGACCGGCGGGCGTGGGGCATCGGATTTCCTCGGCGGCGGGCCCTTGGGTTCGCCGAACCGCTCGTTGTATTTTTCGAGGTTGTTTTCGAGGGCCTCGATGAACTCGCCCATGGTCCGCGGGCTCATCACGACACGTGCGGAGACCCGGTGCGGGGGACGGACGGCCTGGACGAAATCCAGCACGAATTCCTCGCGACCCTTGAGGATCATCACGCCCGTGGCAAACGCTCCGGGAGCGACAGGATCGGTCAACCGGGCGCCGATAAGCTTCTGGCGGACCTGCTGGACCGGCGGATACATGCCGTCGCCTTCCGGTTCCGTCTCACCGGGCGGGGGGGATTCATCGTCGGGTGGTGTGGGGGGCAATTCATTCACGCCACCAGCCTAGCCGAGTTCACTCCGCAAGTCCACCCCTTCCGGAAGGTGGCGGGGTACAGGAAATCCTCGCTTTTCGCCGATAGAATGTCCATGAAGAACGACTCCTGGACCCAAACCGTATCGGCCCTGGTGTCCGCCAAGGTCGGCCCGATCGTTCCCGGCGCGCCCCTCTCGGCATGCGGGACGTGGGGCCTCGGCGGACCGGCGAACCTGCTGATTTCCCCCGACAGCCTGGACTCCCTTTGCCGAACCCGGCGCATCCTCTGGGCCTGCAACGCGACCCACGTCGTGATCGGCGCGGGCAGCAATCTGCTCTTCGACGACCGGGGCTACCGCGGGATCGTCCTGCGGATGGGCCCGGCCCTGCGACGGATCGATCGCGACGGCAACCGGCTGACCGTCCAGGCGGGGATGGGAGCTGCGAGGCTGGCGCGATACTGCGAACAGGCCGGCCTGAGCGGGCTCGAGCACATCGTCGGCATTCCCGGCACGCTTGGCGGGCTGGTCGCGATGAACGGCGGGAGCCTCGGGCGATCCGTCGGTGAGGTCGTCCGCCGGGTCCGGCTGGTCAACCCCCAGGGCGACCTCGAAGAACTCACCCGCGACGACTGCCGTTTCGACTACCGAAGCAGCGTCTTTCTCGAAGACCGAGCCGAAGCCGTCATCGCCGAAGTCGACCTCGAACTCGCCGAAGGTTCGACGGAAGCCATCCGCAGGCAGCATCGACAGATCCTCGCCGAGCGTCGGGCGAAGTACCCCCGCATCCGTCTCGAACCCAACTGCGGGTCGGTCTTCAAGAACAACGACGCCATGCACAAACGGTTCGGCCCGCCGGGAAAGGTCATCGAAGACGCCGGGTGCAAGGGCTGGCGGATTGGCGGCGCGATGGTCAGCCACCGCCACGCCAATTTCATCACCGCTCGGCCGGGAACGCGGTTCAGCGACGTCCTGCAACTGATCGACCTCGTCCGACAACTCGTCGCCGTCCGCACCGGCATCCGCATGGAATGCGAAGTCCGCTTCATCGCCGCCGACGGTTGGGTCGGGCCGGCCCACCTCGCCGTCGAAGCCATGTATGGGCGGGACATCCAGTACGCCCCCGTCAATCAGCTCGTCACCGAACAGGCCGAACCTCTCATGGCTTCGTGAGATAGCTCCAGCCTACGGGCACCTTGAACAATTGGGACGCCTCCCTCAGAACTGCCAAGAACACGCTGGGAGGACCGTTTTGGGGATGTCACTCTATTTTTTGCGTTGACGAATCGCCCTGCTTTTTCGTTCCGTCGACTTTTGAGGGGCGCATCAATTGGATTCACGACCTCGCACGTCGAATGTTTTGAGATACCCTACGTCTGATCCTGTTTCAACTGGCTTGCCCTGCGCTTGTTCTTCACGCCAAGGACCGCATGCATGGGTGCCTGGCCGGTGAACGTACCCTCTCCCGTTTTCGACATCGCTCCGACGGGAGACTCCGCCTGTTCCTTTTCCTGACGGGCGCTGCTGGCCTGGCAGATGATCTCCACGACGTCGTTCAGGCTGTCCGTCACCGTGAACAGGGCCAGGTCCTCCGGATCGATTTTGTTGAACTGGCCCTTTTTGAGCATGGTCTTCTCGATCCATTCCTGCTGGCCCTTCCAGAAGCTCCGTCCGACCAGGATGACCGGAAACGTGTCGGCCTTGCCGGTCTGGATGAGCGTCATCGCGTTGTAGAACTCGTGCAGCGTCCCGAACCCGCCCGGAAAGCAGACGAAACTCACCGAGTACTTCATGAACATGACCAGTCTCGCGAAGAAGTACCGGAAATTGAGCTGGATGTTCGCGTACGGGTTGGCGAGCTGCTCGTGAGGCAGCGTGATGTTCAGCCCTACGCTGTTGCCCCGGACGTCGAACGCCCCGCGATTGGCGGCTTCCATGATCCCCCCTCCCCCGCCGGTGATGATCGAAAACCCCTCCTCGGCCAGCATCCCCGCCAGCTTCCGCGCCTTGCGGTAGTACGGGTCGTGCTTCGGCGTCCGCGCCGAGCCGAAAATACTCACCCCCGGCTCGACCCGGCTCATCGTCTCGAACCCGTCGACGAACTCGCTCATGATTCGAAAAACCCGCCAGGGGTCCTGTTGCGTAAATTCCGGCTCGCGTATCGACATGCTGCACTCCTTCACGAAGGACGGGCTATCCTACCGCCCAGCCACCCCCGGGGCAAACAGGAACTTCACGATCCGCGAGTCGTAATTGACAAAGTACCCCGGCGAAACGTAGGCTGGTGCGATGCACGCTCTCCTGCGAACCATTCTGCTCGCCCCGCTGGTCCTGACGGGCTGCGGCGGATACTACATCATGTCCGCCCCGGACATGGTCGCCCCCATCGGCGGGAGGGTCGTACCCGTCGCCAGGCTCCAGCGGAATGACTTCTTCGTCCTCGCCCTGCCCGTCAAAGGCTTGCCCCTCCGGTTCCAACTCGGTGAGTACGGCGAGAAGGGCGCCGGCACGGACAAACTCGGCTACGCGGGCGTGACCTTCGACCTCGTCGAAGAGGCGGAGACCTATCCCCTCAAGTCCGGCAAGCATCGGCTGGAAGTCGCCCTCCAGGACTGGGAGGGCGAAGAACAGTACCAGGTCGTGCCGGTCTACATCTGGCGCCCCACCCGGGCCGTCCTCGCCGTTGATTACGACGATCTGCCCCCCGAGGCAAGTTTCGAGGAGGAAGAAGCCTCCGCCGCACTCCGCCGGCTCGCCAGCCAGGCCAACATCCTCTACCTCACCCGTCACCAGGCGCCCAACCAGGTCAACGCCCACCTCCGCCTGCGACGAGGGGGGTTTCCCGACGGCCCCGTCCTGCTCTGGCAACGCAAGCGATGGCACGTCGTCCGCGAGGGAAAATTGAAACTTCCGCGCATCGTCATCGAATCACGCATGGAAAGCCAGCTCCCCCACCTCGTCGAGCAGTTTCCCAAGCTCCAACACGGGCTGACACGTTCGGCCGAGGCCGCCCGATCCTTCGCCGACGCCGGCTTGCAGATCCTGACCATCGACGCGTCATTCCTGCAAGGCGAGGGCGTACGCCCCCTGCCGTCCTGGGCGGGCCTCGCCGACGTGGACCTCTCCGCCGACTGATCGGCGACGTCATGCGACGTTTCCGCTACAATACCCCCATGCCCGCGACACAACGCATCGTCGTCTTCCTGCCGAACTGGATCGGCGACGCCGTCATGGCCACCCCCGCCCTGCGGACGCTGCGAAACCACTTCAGCGACGCCCGCATCACCCTGCTGGGTCGGCCCGGCCCGCTGCAGACACTCGCCGACGCCGGCTTCGCAGAGGACACTCTCGACATCGGGGGTCGTTCCACCCGCGCAGTTCTGCGCATCGCCCGCGCCCTTCGGCGGATTCGCTGCGACCTCGCCGTCCTGCTGCCCAACAGCTTCCGATCGGCCCTGACCGCCTGGCTGGGACGGGCCGAACGACGCGCCGGCTACGCACGCGACGGTCGAAGCTGGCTGCTCAACGACACCCTCGACCCGCCCCGCGACCCTGACGGCAACCTCACACCCATCCCCGCGAGGGACTACTACCTCGCCCTCGTCGAGCACCTCGGCTGCGAGCCGGACTCGACGCGGCTCGATCTCGCCGCCGAACCCGCACCGGCCCAGACGCTCCTGGCCGAAGTCGGTGGTGACGCCGACCGCCCGTTGGTCGTCCTCAACCCCGGCGGGGCGAACAACCTCTCGAAAAAATGGCTCCCCGAACGCTTCGCCGCCGTCGGCGATGCCCTGGCCAATCGCCACGCCGCACAGATTGTCCTCCACGCCGCACCGGCCGAACGAGACGACGCCCGCGCCGTCGCCCAAGCCATGCGAACCGAACCCCTGCTGAACTTCGCCGCTCGCGAAAGCTCCATCCCCCTGGCCAAAAGTCTCATCGCCCGGGCTGACCTCGTCGTCACCAACGACACCGGCGCACGCCACATCGCGGCCGGGCTGGGAACCGCCGTCGTCACCGTCTTCATCAGCACCGACCCCGAGTGGTCCCGCATCGACTACCCACGCGAACGAATCGTCACCGTCAACCAGCCCTTCCAGCCGGTCCGGCCCGGGTCCGACGAACACCGCCGAGCCGTCGAAGGGGTCACCATCCAGGCCGTTCTGGACGCCGCAGAGGACCTCCTGGCCACGTCCGAGGCGACGGCATGAACGATCCCACGCTCGATCCCGTCGTCGTGAACTTCATTCACCAGAACGATCTGGAACACACCGACTCCGCCTTCGCCTATCGCGACGGCGAGGACCTGCACAAGCCCGGCCTGGGACGTCGCCGACGTACGCGCATCCGCATCCTCGACGAGGAAAACCGCTGCTGGGAACTCTACCTCAAACGCTACGGCAAGCCCCCCCTCGGCACTCGCCTGGGCCGACTGTTGACCGGACGACGTTCACACTGCCGGGCCCGCCAGGAATTCCTCGCCATCGGCGACCTCCGACAAAACGGCGTCCCGACCATGCGACAGGTCTGCTGGGACGCCGAGTACAGCCTGCTCGGCGCGGGACGAAACCACATCGTTGTCACCGCCGTCCCCGGCGACGCCATCGAACGCATCGGCGAGGACTTCCTCCAGGACCACATCAAAACACCCGCCGTCCTCGAAGAGTTCACCGACGAACTAATCTACGTCGTCCGCCGGCTGCACGACAGCGGCTACGTCCACCGCGACCTCTACGCCTCCCACATCTTCCTCCACGACCACGAGGGACGGATCAAACTCTACCTGATCGACCTCGCCCGGGCGTTCAAACCCCGCCGAAGACAGTTCCGCTGGCGGGTCAAGGACCTCGCCCAGCTCAAATTCTCCATGCCCTGGATCTGGGTGACGCTTTACTGGGACCGCTTTCTCGCGGGGTATCTCGGTACGGACGATGCGGGGCGACTGCAACGCTGGTCGCGCGCAATCGATCGGAAAGTCGGCCGAATGGAGCGCAGCCAGTGGCGGAAGCTTGATCGCAAACGTCGGGAAGCACGCCCGTGAAGGTCGCTTTGGTCATCGAACGGCTCGACCCCGCGCGGGGCGGACGGGAAACGTCGACCGCCCAACTCGCCGAGGCGCTCGCCGGCCGCGACTGCGACGTGACCGTCTTCTGCCAGTCCGCCGACTGGGACGCCCCCGGCGTCACCGTGCGACCGCTGGGTTCCCGAGGCCGATCCAAAGCCGACCGGCTCCGACACTTTGCCGACGCCGTCGGCCGGGAAACCTCCGCCCAGGATTTCGACGTAGTCCACGCCATGCTCCCCCTGCCCTGCACGACCGTCTACCAGCCCCGCGGCGGGACGCTGCCGGCCCAGGCCCTCGCTTCACGCCGGCGTCGCAGTCCCGTTGCGGGTCGGATCGGCAGTCTTGGCCGAGACCTCAGCGCCCACCGCCGACTGCTGCGACGCTGGGAGGAGCGACTCGCCCGCGACCCCTCCGTCGCCTGTCTGGCCGGCAGCCGCATGGTTGCCGAGGAATTCGAGCAGTTCTATCCCGGCTCGACGAACGTCCGCAGTGTCCACAACGCCGTCGCCCTGCCGTCGATCCCTCAACACCAGCGCGATGCCTGGCGAGCGGACCGGAGAAAACAAGTCGGTCTGGCCGGCAGCGAACCGCTGTTCCTGACCGTCGCGACAAACTATCGACTCAAAGGCGTGGACTGCACCGTCCGGGCATTTTCCGACTACGTCCGTTCGGGCCGGACGGGCAGGCTGGTCGCGATCGGACGCGATCAGCCCGGGCGAGTCGAGCGACTCACGCGACGGCTCGGCCTCGGCGAACGGGTTCGGCTCCTGCCCCCCACGCCGGGAATCTTCCCCTGGTACGCTGCAGCCGATGTCGTCGTCCTGCTGAGCTGGTACGACGCCTGCAGCCGCGTCATCCTCGAAGCGACCTGCTGGGGCATCCCGTCGATCACGACGCGATTCAATGGGGCGGCCGACGTGTTGACTGGCGGCGCGGGGATCGTCGTCGACCGACCCGACAACTGCCAAGCCGCCGCCGAGGCGTTGCGGAAACTCACCGACTCTGCAGCCCGCGAAACCGCCCGAAACGCCTGCCGGCGGGCAGCCGGGGGGCTGTCCATGGACTGCCACGTCGACGCCCTGCTGGAAACCTACCGGGAGGTCGCGACATGATCGAATCGAGGTGGCTGTGGTTCACGCTCCTGCCCGTACTGGGCTACCTCGTCGGGTCCATCCCGTTCGGCGTGCTGCTCGCCAGCGCACACGGCGTGGACCTGCGGAAGGTGGGTAGCGGGAACGTCGGAGCGACCAACGTCGGGCGGGCGCTCGGTACGCCGTGGGGCTACGCCTGCTTTTTCCTGGACTGCGGCAAGGGGTTCGCCCCGGCCTTTGCCGGCCCCTGGCTGCTTGGCATTGCCGGCCTGCCGACTCTGCTGCAGCAAGGCGCGTGGCTGGCACTGGGCATGAGCGCAATCCTCGGGCACGTCTTTCCGGTCTGGCTGCGTTTCGGCGGGGGCAAGGGCGTGGCGACCTCGCTCGGCGTGGTGCTGGGCATGTGGCCGATCTTCACCTCGCCGGGGCTGGCGAGTTTCGGCCTCTGGCTGGCCGTCACCCTCCTCAGCCGATATGTCTCGCTGGGCAGCGTGGTCGCAACCGTGGGGTTCCTGGGGTTTTTCATTGCGTTCAACGCCGACCGCCTGGGACAGCTCTGGCTGATGGGCCTCTTCGCCTCGGCCATCGTCGTCCTGGTGGTCTGGCGGCACAGGGGAAATCTCCGCAGGCTCCTGGCCGGTACGGAAAACCGCATCGGAACACGTCGGGAATGACTCAAAGCCTGTATGAAAACCGTTCTTTTTCGTGGCACCGGCCTCTTGCCGGGCAGTGGCAGGGCCCTCCTGGCCCTGCGCCGCCGGCCCGCTGGGCGGGCCGGATGCCCGTCAAACGCATGGCCGAGACGGCCATCCCACGTTTTTATACGGGTTCTCAAGGCCGGATTTCCTCGTCGGTCAGATAGCAGGCCGGGTCCTCGCCCCAGATGCCGTTGCCCGCCGCCTCCGCCCGCGCCCGCAGGTTGCCGTTGCAGACGTCCAGAAATCGACAGTCGGTGCATCGACAGCGCAGGTGTCCTCGGCGGTCGCGCAGCTTCGCCAGCAGTTCGATGCTCCCGTCGGTCCAGAGGTCGCTGAACTTCCGCTCCCGGACGTTGCCCACCGTCTGCGTCCGCCAGAATTGGTCCGGAAAGACACGCCCGTCCCATCCGATGCAGGCGATGCGTCGGCCGCTGGCGTTGCCTCCGTTCATCCGCAGCAGTTGTTCGGCGGCCTCGGCGCGGGCGGGGGCCTCGCCGCGGAGCTTCAGCAGCAGATATCCCGCATCGGCGTGGTTGTCGACGGTCAGCACCTCGATCGACCTGCCCTGGTCGTGACATTCCCGCGTGCGTCGCAGGATGATATCGAGCGCCCGGCGGGTCTGGTCATGACTCAGCATGGACTCCTCGAGGTCCCTGCCCCGACCGGCCGGTACGAGGTGGTAGAAGCAGACCCGTCCGATGCCTTCACGTTCGAGCAGATCGAAGACGGACGGCACGTCGTCGACGTTTCCGCGATGGAGCGTGAAGCGAAGTCCGGTTTTCAGCCCCGCCTCCCGTGCGCGACGCAGACCCCCCAGCGCGTCATCAAAAGCCCCTCTCCGGCCGCGGAAGGCGTCGTTGCGCCCCGGGTCGACCGAGTCCAGACTCACCCCCACGTAGCTCAGCCCCGCACCGGCCAGCCGATCCGCCGTCGCCTCGTCGATCCGCGTGCCGTTGCTGCTCAGCACCGTCCGCAGGCCGACCGACCGGGCGTGATCGATCAGTTCAAACAAATCCGCCCGAACCAGCGGTTCCCCGCCCGACAACAGCAGCACCGGCACACCGAAGGCGGCGAGATCGTCAAAGACGCGTCGCGCTTCGTCCGTCGACATCTCCTCCGGCGCCTGGCCGCCGTCGCTGGAGGCGTAGCAGTGAGCGCAGCGCAGATTGCACGCCCGCGTCGCGTTGAAGACCACTACCGGCCGGGGGTCGGCCGAGAACTGCAGCAGATGCGCGGGCAGGCGGTCATTCCGCCGATGGTAACGCAGCGGGTCCGAAGGCTCGACCGTCGAGCAGTACAGTTTGGAAATCCCGATCATGCCAGCCCATTGTACCCCATCGTCCCTGTGATCCCACGGGGTATCACTTTTTCAGTCGAGGGCGGCTGATCTACACGGTTGGCGATTCCCTCAGAACTGCCAAGGACGCTGTTGCAGGACCCTTTGGGGGGCGTCACTCGATTGTTTTCGTTGACGAATCGCTCTGATGTTTCGTACACGACAACTTTTGAGGGGTGCGTCACGGTTGCGAATCTCGCAAAAAACGGGCCGGGGTACGCACTCGTCGTACCACGGCCAGTCATGGGGAAGGAAAGCACACGTAACTTATCGGCTCAGGATTTGTCCCGCCGGCTGAGGCTTTCCGACAGCGGCGGAGGATCGGTCCAGAGCACCTTGGGTTTTCGTTTCGGCGACTTCTCATCAGTCGGCTGGCGGGTAGAGCGTACGGGGTCCACCTTGGCTTCGAGAGGTTCCCCGATGCTCGCACGGACCGGCTCAGGGCCGGCCACGGTCCGCTCGTCATGGCGGTCGACGGGGCGAGATCGAGCGGGCATCGGCCGCAGCGGTCCGGAATGTCGTTCGGCGACTTTCCCTTCGGACGGTGCGCGATGCGGGGCTTTCGCCTCCAACCGATTCGAGTGGGTCCGCATCGTCTTGCGAGCCGTTGGGGCTCGGGCTACGGGTTGTTTTGTCGTTGCCGTCGATTCAGGCCCTACGGTTTCTGGTTCGACCGCGGCTTGCGCTGCCGGCACGGTCTGGACGGGCGTTGCCGCCTGTTTCGATCCCGCCGGTGCCCGCGTTTCGGTCTTCGCCGCCGAGCCATCCCCTGTGGACAAAGACGGTCCTCGTCGGCGAACGATGCGTTGCGGCACGGGCGTCCACGCCGTGGCCGGAGGTTCCGGGGCAGCCAGCGGATTTTCGGCCGGCTCGGCCCGCGGTCGCGAGGGCTTGGGGGTCGGCCGGGGGGAGGCCGGGGTGGCCTTTTGCTGCCGATCTCCGGGGGAGTCTGCCTGCTTGGGAGGAGCGATCCTGCCGATTTCGGAATTCGCGCCCCGACGAACGGCGATTTCCGTATACCGCTCGACGAGTTTCCGCAGGTCTTCCTGGCCGGGATGGAGTTTCAGGCAGTATTTCCAGGCGAGCAGGCCCTTTTTGAGCAGGTCGGTCCGGCTGTTGTCGATGACGTAGTGATAGATGCAGACCACGCCGATGCCGCGGTAGGCCGGCGCGTGTCGGCGGTCCAGGCGAAGAGCGTTCTGGAACGACGCCATCGCGTCGTCGAATTTCTTCAGCCGAAAATAGCAAACCCCCATCTGCGTCCAGGGATCAGGGGAATTGGGCAGCTTCCTTTGCGCGGCACGATAGGCCCCCAGGGCCAGCCCGGGCCGGCGGGTTTCGAGATAACACAACCCGAGGCGTGTGAGGATTTCCGGCTGCGAACCGTCCAGTTCCAGCGACCGCTTGAGCATCAGAATCGCCCGTTCGGGATCGTCCATGCCGATGTAAATGAAGGCGAGGTTGTTGCAGGCCCGCGTGCTTTGGGGGTTGAGCGTCAGCGCCGTACGCGTGTGATCCTCAGCCAGTCGATATTTGCCGAGTTGGTAGTAGCAGGCTCCGAGGTTCAATTGCGAGTCGAAATTCTCAGGCCTGATTGCCAGTGCACGGATATAGACGCCGACGGCCTTGGCGAGGTAGTTGCCCGCCTGAACGGTATCGGCGGCGGCGTCGGCGAGAACCTGGTACGTCACGCCGAGATTGTAGTGGGGTTTGAATGCGTAGGGGTCGGCCTGGCAGGCAAGCTGGTAGTGCGTCGCCGCCAGGGCGTGGTCGCCCTTCCGTCGGTAGATGTCGCCGATGGCGGTCTGGGCTTTGGCGTGTTCGGGATTGGCGGCAATGGCCTTGGCGAGTTCCTCCAGGGCTGAGTCATACTTCCCCTGATCCAGGAGGCCTTGCCCTCGCCGGTAGTGGGACTGGGCGGACTCCTCGCGCTGCGGGCGCAGCGAGAGTTTCTGACAGCCGAGCAAACAGGCCGCCGACAAGGAAAGTACGACCAGGTGACGTGTGGACATCGAGTACCCTTTCCCCGCGCCGTCTTACAATCCGGAGCGTCGGGTGCCAAACCATACTGTGCTTTGCTTCCGCGTCGACTCAGGGATGGTTATCGGCCACGTCGCGACGATCGGTTGACTGAAATTCTTCAATCCGCCTCTGACGGGCCTGTACAATGGCGGCATGACTTCGCCCCCCATTCAACGCTACCCCGCCGGTCGGGCGTTGCGTCTGCACCGCAGACGGGAGATCCGCGAGGTGTTCCGCCGGGGCGTCCGCGCCGGCGACGGGGGGCTGTTGCTGATCGCCCTGCCCCGGGAGGGCAACGCGGTGCGGGGCGGTGTGATCGTTTCGCGCAAGCACGGTCCCGCGGTCGAGAGGAATCGACTCAAGCGCCGCTGCCGGGAGGCCCTCCGGCTGGTTCGGCCGGAACTGCCCGAGGGCTACGACCTGCTGCTGCTGCCCCGCCCGGGCCTGACGTGCGATCTCGAATCGCTGAAACAGTCCGTGCGGGAACTGGCCAGCCGGATCGACCGCAAGGTCCGGCGGGAGAGGCAGCGGTGACCCCCGGCCGCCGAGGCACGCAACATCCGGCGGGGCGACTGCTGGGCGAGGTGCTGGTGCTGCTAGTGAGGCTGTACCAGGTGACGCTCGCGGGGCTTCTGGGCGGACGCTGCCGGTTCGAGCCCTCCTGCAGCCGATACGCCGTCGAAGCGATCCGCGCGCACGGCCCCCTGCGTGGCGGGGCGATGGCTGCGTGGCGGATTCTGCGCTGCCAGCCCCTCTGCCGAGGCGGGTTCGATCCCGTGCCAGATTCAGATGGCCGATCGGGACGTTTGGATGGCAAGCAAAACAAGCGATGAGCGATGGCATTCGAGAACACCTGGCCTGAGCGTGCCCGCCGATAGGCCGTTGCAGCCGAACGAAGCAGGCGGCCCTGACGAAACACGACGTGATCCCCCACTTCCCCGATTCATGTCCCGACGGCTTCACGCCCGATAATCATTCGTGTAGGAGATGCCTTCGTGACCGACACCACCGCCCGAAATCGCACGCACACTCCCGCCGCAGAGCCCGCCGAGGCCCAGGCCCAGGAGGCCTGGATCGATCGCCTGGCGGGTCTGCTCGTGCGTGGCGTGGGGTTCTCGGTGCTGACGGGCATGTCGCTGAGCCTGCTCGCGGCTGTCGTGCTCCTGCCGGCCTGGGGGCGGTATGCGGTGCTGCGCTACCAGCGCGACTGCAAGGCCCGCGACGTCCGAGAGGCCGAGATGACGCTGGCTGCGATGGATCGGCTGCTGGAGGACGTCCGGAAAGACGAGGTGCTGACGCAACGGCTGGCGTGGAGTCGGCTGGGGCTCTGCCCCAGCGGCGAAGTCCGCGTCCTGCCCAGGGACCGACGCGATGAGACGCAGCCAGGCTCGTTGTCGAAGATCCGGCTGCCCGACCCGCCGGGGCCGAACGGCAAACTGCTGGGCCTGGCCCGCCGTACCAACGAATCACGCCGGCGACGGGGCATGCTCGCCCTGGCCGGGGGAATGCTGATCGCCGCCCTGCTGCTTTTCACCCCGCCGGAACGGTCGGAACTGTCAAAGTAGCTTGGTACAGCCCCGGCCTTTCGCATCGCTCAAAAACGGGCGATGTTTGCATGAATGGCTACCCACGGTGATTGTTCGTTCGGTTCTTCGTTGACGCGCCCCTCAAAAGTTGTCGTGTACGAAACATCAGAGCGATTCGTCAACGCAAAGAAT
>CAYMAP010000005.1:14579-28843 GCA_964388425.1 uncultured Planctomycetaceae bacterium | reverse complement strand
CCAGCCGATCCGGATCGGCTGGGATGGCCTTGGGGCAGCGGGCGACTTCGCGCATGACCTGAATGCTGCGGACGTTGTCCCAGCGGTTGTCCTCGGCGCGGAGCACGACCGTTCCGCACCCGATCCGCCAGGGCGTGCGGACCCAGTAGTCTTTCGGCGAGGCGGGGAAGTCCTCCGACGCCATCACGACCACCAGCGGGCAGGCACCCTGCTCCGGCGGCCGGGCCGGCGGATACCACGTGCCTTGGATTTCGACCGGCCGGGCGTCGCGGGTGAGCTGCTGGCGGATCGCGCCGATGTCGTCGCCGGTCTCGGCCCGGACCGGCAAGGTCGCCAGGCATACGCACGCCGTCAGAACGAGAATCGATGTCCCTATCGCATGTCGCATCGTCGCACCTCCCTGGCCCGTCCGGGCCGATGCTTTGACGCCCCCATCATGCATGTTTCCCTTGCCCTTTGCAAGCATGCCTCAGGCTGACTCCTCCCCCGTCGGTTCGCTGCCGGTGGGGACGCCGGAACGTCGATTTCCTGCTGATCGCTCCCGTTCTGCCGGTGGCGGGAAACGACCGGTCGTGGTATAGTGTCAGGTCGTTCCTCCGCTTTTGATTCATCCCAATTCATACCGGCTCTTCGGAAAGGTTCATTTTCATGGTTCTGCACATTATCCGCGTTTTGTTCCTGCTCGTGGTGGTTGCCCTGACGATTTCCTTCGCGTACCAGCAGAAGGTCGTGGACATGGGGGCGGACTACATTACCTACTACATCCTGATTCCGTCGTTCGCAGCCCTGGCGGTGGTGCTGGTGGACATGTTCTGGCGGGGCAAGAGGCTGGGGATGCTCAGCGGGCTGTTCTTCGGGCTCCTGGCCGGGCTGGCCATCGCGTACGTGCTGATTACGATCGTCGACTTGGTGGTGGCGATTTATCCCGAGCTGACGGCCAACCCGGTCGTCCAGCTCGTCAAGGCGCTGCTGGGGGCGGCGTCGGTGTTCTTCTGCGTCACCATCGTCATGCAGACCAAGGACGACTTCCGCTTCATCGTCCCGTACGTCGAGTTCTCCAAGCAGACCAAGGGTACCCAGCCGACCATTCTCGATACGTCGGTCATCATCGACGGACGGATCACGGACATCGTCGAGACCCACGTGCTGAAGTCCGAGCTGATCGTCCCGCGGTTCGTGCTGATGGAACTGCAGACCATCGCCGACTCGCAGGACAAGCTCAAGCGCAACCGCGGACGCCGCGGGCTGGACATCCTCCAGGCCCTGCAGAAAAAGGAGCACGTGGACATCAACATCCTGGATGTCAACGTTCCTTCGGTGACCTCGGCGGTCGACGTCGACGCCAAGCTCGTGGCCCTGGCTGAGCATCTCAACGCCCGGATCATGACCAACGACTACAACCTCAACAAGGTGGCCCAACTACGGAGCATCGACGTGATCAACATCAACGATCTGGCCAACGCCCTCAAACCGGTCGTCCTGCCCGGGGAGACGATGCGGGTGAAGATCATCAAGCCCGGCGAGGAGGCCGGCCAGGGCGTGGGATACCTCGACGACGGCACGATGGTCGTCGTCGACCAGGGGCGGGGATCGATCGGCAACGAGGTCAGGATCACGGTCACCAGTGTCCTGCAGACCTCGGCGGGGCGGATGATTTTCGGCCGGCTCAACAGTTGATGTCCCGCGCTTTTTTCCGCTACGTCGTAGCGTCGGCGCCCGCCGGTCGCTACAATAGCGGACACAGAAACCGGAGCGCGTCATGGCCAAGGACTCACTCTCAGACCAGATGAGCCGTATCGCAGACCCCTCGGACGAGGAGCTGGCCGACGCCGGGCCTTTCGTGGCCATCTCGCGTCAGTACGGCTGCGGGGGGTTCTCTCTGGGCCTGCTGCTTCTGGACCTGCTCAATGAAGACGTCCAGGAGGGCCAGGTCTGGCACATCTATCACAAGGAAATTCTCGAAAACCTCTCCGGCGAGACGGGCATCGCCATGGACGTCATCGAACGCGAACGTCGTAGCAAGCCCGGACTTCTCAAGGGATTCTTCCGGACCCTCGCCGGGGGGAAGGACCGCCAGCCCAGCGGCATGGAAATCCGCAACCGCATGACCGCCATCATCCGCGAACTGGCCATCGACGGGCACGCCATCCTCGTCGGGCAGGGGTCGGCCGGGGCCACCGCCGACCTGCCTCACGGACTGAGCATCCGCCTGGAGGCCCCCGAAGACTGGCGGGTCAAGCAGATCGCCTTCCGCGAGGGCGTCAGCGAGACTCAGGCACGCATCTACATCCGAGAGGAAATGGAACGCCGGGAATACCTCCGCGACATCTACCGGAAACTCTATCCGCGCACGCCGGCGTTCAACCTGACCTTTGACTGCAGCGCCTTCAGCTCCGCCCAGATCGCCACACTCGTCCATCGCGCCCTGAAGCTCCGCGGAGCGATCTGAGTCCTGCCGCTTGCATCCCACGCCATTTTCGTTTAGGAAACAGCATCCGGCGGGGAGGGCCCCCGCCGAAGAATCCCAACGAGACTTGGCAGACGGAAGGACACCAGACGTGGCCCGCAAGAAACCCATCAACGTAGGCATTGTCGGTCTCGGTCGAGCCGGCATGAACATGCATGTCGGCGAACTGACCCGTCCGGGACGGAAAAGCAAATTCAACATCGTCGCCGCCTGCGACCCCATCGCCGAGCGGATCGAATCCCTCCAGGACAAATTCCCCCAAGCCCACGGCTACGAGACCATCCAGCAACTCGTCGCCGACCCGGAGGTCGAACTGGTCTCCATCGCCTCACGTTCCCTCGAACACGTACCCCACGCCCAGCTTGCTCTCCGAGCCGGCAAGCATGTCTTCCTCGAAAAACCCATCGCCGTAACCTACAACGAGGCGAAGAAACTCAAACCCGCCGCCAGCCGGGCCAAAGGCAAGCTCTTTATCCGGCACAACCGGCGGTTTGAACCCGCCTTCGTCCATATCCAGAGCATCATCGACTCCGGCCTCCTCGGCAAGGTCCATCTCATCAAGCTCCGCCGAAACCAGTTCCAGCGGCGCGACGACTGGCAGACCCTCATCGACTGCGGCGGGGGGCAAGCCCTCAACTGGGGACCCCACCTCATCGACCACGCCCTGCGATTCCTCGGCGGATCCTACGAGGACCTCTGGGCCGACCTCAAAAGCATCGCCTGCGCCGGAGACGCCGAGGATCACCTCAAACTGCTCATGCGGGGTCCGACCGGTTGCGTCGTCGACGTCGAAATCAGCGGAGCCGCCTCGCTGTCCGAACCGGTCTACCTCGTCCACGGCGCCAAAGGCTCGCTGACCAGCGACGAGCAGATCATCCACCTCCGCTACCTCGACCCGAAGAAGAAACTCAAACCGCGCCGGGCCAAATCCGGTACGCCGAAAGCCGGCATCAGCTCACACGACGATCTCAAATGGATCGACAAAACCATCCAGGTCGCCCCGAAACACAAATGCGATACCGCGTCCATCTGGGACCATCTGTACGACGCCCTGCGCAACGGAACGACCTTCCCCATCAAGCTGGACGAAGCCCTCGAGGTCATGCGCGTGATCGAGCGGATCAAACGCGGCACGCCCTTCGTCGGCGTCACCGCGCCGACGGGCAGGCAATCCGCTTCGCCAAAGCGCGGAAAAAAACGCTGACCCGACCGTACAGAACTGTATGTCCTCGAACCGATAAGAAAAACAAACAGAATCAATTGGATCGCCGTGCCCTCCGATGAACCTCTGCAGGCTGGGCGCGGACTGCCTTCCTTGATCGCCGGTTTCGCGTCCGGGGGGCGGGGCAGCAACGCACCAGAGCCTTTGACGACCCATGACGACCGTACAAACCACGGGAGCCGACCATGGCTGAGAGTATCGAGACCTTCGTTGCCAAGCTCCAGGAAGAGGGCGTCCAGGCCGGCCAGCAGGCCGCCGACAAGATCAAGGCCGACGCCCAGGCCGACGCCGACCACATCCTCGACGAGGCGAAGCAACAGGCTGAAAAGATCCGCCAGGACGCCCAGAAGCAGGCCGACGAAACCCTCCAACGCTCGCGGAACGAGCTGGAACTCGCCGCACGCGACACGGTCGGCAAACTCCGTGCCTCGCTGACCGACGGACTCAACGCCGTCCTCGCCGAGGGCGCCAAGACCACTCTCAGCGACCTGGCGTTCCTCGGGGAGGTCCTGCACCGTATCGTCGAGGCCTACACCCAGGCCGACCTCGACCACAAACTCTCCATCGACATCAACGTCCCCGGCGAACTCCAAAGCAAACTCACCGACTGGGCGTTCAAGGAACTCAAGGACGCCGTTGCCCAGGTCCACCCGTCGATCGACCTGCACGGCCGATTGCGGAAGGTCGGCTTCGAGTATTCCGTCGAGGACAATGGCACCGTCGAGGTCACCCTCGACAGCGTGGTTGAGACCCTCTGCCAGATGGTCACACCGAAACTCCGCGAGGTCCTCGAATCCGCCGTCAAGTCGTCCGACTCGTCCTCCTGATACCCGGAGCGCCGTCTTGTCCGGAGCCAACTACTACCTGCTGACCTTTCTGCCGCCGCTGGACAGCCTCGTGGCCCAGCCCGGCCTCAGCCCGGCCGAGCTGCTCGACCGGCTCGAGGGCGAGGACTTCGCCCGCCCCCGCCGGCTCGTCGAAGCCGTTCTCCTCAGCGACGACCTCCTCCAGCGAGACGCCTTCCTCGCAGGCGAAGTCACCGATCCCCAGGACCTCGCACCGGCCGTCCTGAACCGCGCCCAGCTCCAGGACGCACTGCCCCTGCCCGACGAACTGGTTCCCGAGGAATCCCCCGCCGAGCGGATCGCCTCCGACGCCGTCTGGGAGGCGTACTTCCGCCACGCCGCCGACCTCGCCCAAAAGCTCGCCAGCCCGTTCCTGATCGACTGGAACCGCTTCGAAGTGACCTTACGCAACGCCCTCGCCGAGGCCCGAGCGCGGGCTCTCGAACTGGAACCGACACGCTACTTCGTCGCCGAGGACCTTGCCGGCAACCTCCTCGAAGCCCAGTCGATCGTCCAGGACGTCGCCGCCGCCGAAAACCCCATCGACGCCCAGCGCGCACTGGATCAGGGGCGGTGGAACTGGCTTGACGAACACGCGCCGTATTACCAGTTTTCCGACGACGAACTGCCGGCCTACGCGGCCCGACTGCTGCTGGCGGTCCGGTGGCACCGCCTGGAAGCAGCCCGGCAACACGAAGTCGACAACGCGACACCCTGAGGAAGGACTACCGATGGACGGACGAATCGTCACTATTTCCGGCAACCTGGTCGTGGCTGAAGCCAACGACGAGGTCGTGCAGAACTCCGTGGGCTACTGCTGCCGATCCGACGGCGTGAAACTCCTCAGCGAGGTCATCCGCGTCCGCGGCCGAAACGTCGACCTCCAGGTCTTCGAGGAAACCCGAGGCCTGAAAGTCGGCGACGCCGTCGAGTTCGAACCGGACATGCTCTCCCTGACCCTCGGCCCCGGCCTGCTGGGACAGATTTACGACGGCCTGCAGAACCCGCTGCCCCGCCTGGCCGAAAAGGTCGGCTATTTCCTCGAACCCGGCCAGTACGTCCACGGTCTCGATACCGACAAACCATGGGACTTCACCCCCGCCGTCGAAGCCGGCGCGACCGTCCAGGCCGGCGACCCGATCGGGGAGGTCCCCGAGGGCATCTTCAAGCACAAGATCATGGCCCCCTTCCGCCTGCGGGGGGAATGGAAGGTCAAGGACGTCAAGCCCGCTGGCCAATACACCGTAGCCGACGAGATCGCCACCCTCGCCGGCCCGGACAACGCCGAACGGGCCGTCACCATGCAGCAGGCCTGGCCCGTCAAGCGCCCGCTGAGCCTCTGCCGACGGCGTCTTATGCCCACCGAGCCCCTCGTGACCCGCGTCCGCATCATCGACAGCATGTTCCCCGTTGTCCGCGGCGGGACGTACTGCATCCCGGGGCCCTTCGGTGCGGGCAAGACCGTCCTCCAGCAGATCACCTCCCGTCACGCCGAGGTCGACATCGTCATCGTCGTCGCCTGCGGTGAGCGGGCCGGCGAGGTCGTCGAGACCATCACCGAGTTCCCCGAACTGACTGACCCGCGGACCGGCAAGAGCTTGATGGAGCGGACGATCATCATCTGCAACACCTCCGCCATGCCCGTGGCCTCCCGCGAGGCCTCCGTCTACACCGGCGCGACGCTGGCCGAATACTACCGCCAGATGGGCCTGGACGTCCTGCTCCTGGCCGACTCCACCAGCCGATGGGCCCAGGCCATGCGCGAACTGTCAGGCCGGCTCGAGGAAATCCCCGGCGAGGAAGCCTACCCGGCCTACCTCGAAAGCCGGATCGCCGACTTCTACGAACGCGCCGGCGTCGTGGAACTCCACGACGGCACGATGGCGAGCGTGACCATCGGCGGGACCGTCAGCCCGGCCGGCGGGAACTTCGAGGAACCCGTCACCCAGGCAACACTGAAAGTCGTCGGGGCCTTCCACGGGCTCTCGCGCGAACGCTCCGACGCCCGCCGATACCCCTCCATCGACCCGCTGGACTCCTGGAGCAAGTACACCGGCATCATCGAGGCGGACCACGTCCAGCGGGCCAAGGATATCCTCCGCCGGGGCAACGAGGTCAAGCAGATGATGACTGTCGTCGGCGAGGAGGGCACGCCCATCGACGACTTCACCGTCATGCTCAAGGCCGAGTTCTTCGACAACGTCTTCCTCCAGCAGAACGCCTTCGACGACGTCGACGGCGCGACCCCGGCGGACCGGCAGAAACAAATGTTCGATTTCGTCCTGGCCGTGCTCGAACTGGACTTCGACTTCGAGTCCAAGGACCAGGCCCGGAAGATCATGTTCGGCGCCCAGGACCTGTTCCGCAACTGGAACTACGAACCGGCCGACAGCGACGAATACAAACAGTCCGTCCAGAAGATCGAACAGTTCATCGAAACCCAAGGCGGAACGGCAACGAAGGAATAACCAATGACGAATGTTCCATGTTCATTCAATGACCAGACCCCGAGGTACAAAAGAATACCTTGGCTGATGAAAAACGCCGAAGTGCCCCCAAACAGGTTGATTTTCAAGAACGAACGGTCCTCATTGGATATTCGATATTGAACATTCAATGGGCATTGAGCATTGACCAGTGAACATTCCCCCGAAGGGTTGAGCATGCGAAAATACTACGACGAAATCACGCGGATCGCAGGCAACGTCGTCAACGTCACCGCCGCCGGCGTGGGCTACGACGAACTGGCCGTCATCGAAACGTCACGAGGGCCCAGCCTTGCCCAGGTCATCCGCCTGGAGGGCGATCAGGTCTCCCTGCAGATCTTCGCCGGCACCCAGGGCGTCAGCACGGGCGACAAGGTCCGCTTCCTCAATCGGCCCATGCAGGTGCCTTTCACCGACGATCTGCTGGGGCGAGTCTTCGACGGTTCCGGCCGGCCGCGCGACGATCGGCCCGACATCGAAGCCGAGCAGGTCGACATCGGCAGCCCGGCCGTCAACCCCGTCCGCCGACGCCGGCCCGACACCATGATCCAGACCGGCATTCCCATGATCGACATCTTCAACTCCCTCGTCGAGTCCCAGAAGCTGCCGATCTTCTCCGTCGCCGGCGAGCCCTACAACGAACTGCTTGCCCGCGTCGGCCTGCAGGCCAATGCCGACGTCATCGTCTTCGGCGGGATGGGCCTGCGACACGACGACTACCTGACCTTCCGCAACACCTTCGAGGAGGGCGGTGTTCTCGGCCGGAGCATCATGTTCATCCACACCGCCTCCGACCCCACCGTCGAGTGCCTCCTGGTTCCCGATCTCTGCCTCGCCGTCGGCGAACAATACGCCCTGAAGGGAAAACGCGTTCTCGTCCTGCTGACCGACATGACCGCCTTCGCCGACGCCCTGAAGGAAATCGCCATCACCATGGAGCAGATCCCCTCCAACCGGGGCTACCCCGGCGACCTCTACACCCAGATGGCCCGGCGGTACGAAAAGGCCGTCGACTTCGACCAGGACGGGTCCATGACCCTGCTGGCCTGCGTGACCATGCCCGGCGACGACGTCACCCATCCCGTGCCCGACAATACCGGGTACATCACCGAAGGCCAGTTCTACCTTCGCAACGGGCGGATCGAGCCCTTCGGCAGCCTGTCGCGTCTGAAACAACAGGTCAACGGCGATACCCGCGACGACCACCGCGAGATCATGAACGCCTGCCTCCAGCTCTACGCCCAGTGCCAGGAATCCCGAGAAAAACGCGACATGGGCTTCGAAATGTCCGACTGGGACAGCAAGCTCCTCGGGTACGGGAAAGACTTCGAGGACAGCATCATGAGCCTGTCGGTCAACATCGACCTCTTCGACGCCCTCGATCGCTGCTGGGTTATCCTCGCCGAACACTTCGAGCCGGTCGAGGTTCCCATTCGACGAAATATCCTTGAAAACCATTGGCCGAAGGAAATCAGCGAACAGCAGGAGCAGGCTGAGAAGGAGAAGGAAGCCGTAGATGCCTGAAAATCCAATGATGAGTGATGAGTTCAGAGTGATGAATGAAAACAGCGAAAAAATGAATATCTTGCCCGAGCAGACACTGCGGCATCCTTCCAAGCATTTTGCACTGCGTGTCATTCAATGGGTCGAGGCTTTGCCGAACCGACCTGCCGGGTGGGTCATGGGAAAACAAGTTTTACGGAGCGGCACGGCCGTCGGGGCCAATGAGCGTTCAGCATGCCGTTCACGAAGTGACAAAGATTTTCTGGCCCGAATGGGCATTGTGGAAGAAGAAATAGACGAGACGACGTATTGGCTGGAATTGCTTAGGGAAGCAGGCCTTGGTCCCTGAACCACGATGGATGAACGTACACCAGGAAGCAGAAGAAATTCTGAAAATGATTGCCGCATCCATCATAACGGTCAAACAACGCATGACTGGGCATTCCTAGTTCCGAATTCATAACTCATCACGTACTCATGGCCCGAAAAATAAAACTCACCCGCCCCGAGCTGAAGCGTCAGCGCGACATGCTGGGCCGCTTCGAGCGGTACCTGCCGATGCTGAAGCTCAAGCAGCAGCAGCTCCAGCTCATGGTGCGCAACGTCAAGCAGGAGATGCGAGAAGCGCAGGCCCAGACCGAAGCCGCCCGCAAGGCCTTCGAGTCGTACCGAGCCGTCTTCTCCGACCGCGCGGGGGTGGACGTCGAGAGCCTCGCCGAACCCCAGCAGGTCAAGACCCACTCCGAAAACATCGCCGGCGTTGTCGTGCCGGTCTTCGAGAGCGTCGAATTCGCCAAGCCCAGTTACAGCCTCTTCGCCACCCCCGCCTGGGTCGACCGCGCCCTGCTGGACCTCCGCGAACTCAACCGCCGGCAGGCGAAGTACGAGGTCCTCCGCGAGGAGCACGATCTACTCGACGCCGAACTGACGAAAATCACCCAGCGGGTGAATCTCTTCGAGAAGGTCAAGATTCCCGAGTGCCGCGAAAGCATCCGCACGATTCGCATTCATCTCGGCGACGAACAGACCGCCGCGGTCGGCCGGGCGAAAATCGCCAAGTCCAAACTCACCGCCGGTCCCAAGACGCCCTACGGCGGAGCGGAAATCCCCGACACCGCGGAGGCGACGGCATGATCGTACCGATGCAAAAAGTCTTCGTCGCCGCCGCCCGCCACAGCCGGGATGACCTGCTCGAGGCCCTGCGGAACCTCGGCGTGCTGCACCTCCAGCCGACCGACCCCGACCGGGCGGTCCCGGACGAAAAGACGGCCGGGCAGCTCGACGCCCTCGGGCGGGCGCTGCAGGTGCTGGGCAACGTCGAGCCTACCGGCTCTGCGCCCGATCTCGAACCGCTCGACGCCGCACGCGAGGTCCAGGACCTTCAGCGCCGGAGTGTCGAGGCCCAGAACCGGCTCACTGCCCTGTATCGCCAGCTCCAGCAGATCGCCCAATGGGGCGACCTTCAGTTGGAGCAGGTCCGCCGGTTGCGGCAGTGTGGCCTGGAGGTCCTTTTCGCCGTCGTGCCGCAGTCTGACGTACCGCAGGTCGAGGCCGAACTCGTCGAGGGCGTCGGCGAGCTGCCCGGCAATCGCGTGATGGTCGGCATCGTCCGGCGCGACGGCGAGGACGCTGAGGCGGTGATGTTGCCGGAGACCGGCGAATGGCTCGATCTGCCCGATCGCGACGCCCCGGACCTTCGGGCTGAGGCCGAACAGATCGACAAGCAACTTTCCGAAGACAATCGCCGACTGGCGGAGCTGGCGAACCTCCTGCCTTCGATGCGGCAAGCGCACGCCGCCGCGCGCCAACAAGCCGACTGGGTCGTCGCCCGCCGCGGCGGACTGGAAGAGGACCGCCTCTTCGCCGTCCAGGGCTGGTGCCCGGCTGAGCACGCCGATACGCTCGCGGCAGACCTGGCGGGCGAGGGTGTCGCCGCCGCCGTCCAGGCGATGCAACCGGAGGACGACGAACAGCCGCCCACGCTTCTGCGCTACCCCCGCTGGGCCAGGCCGATCAAGACCCTCTTCGATGTGCTGGGGTCGATCCCCGGCTACCGGGAGTACGACCTCTCGCCGTTCTTCTTCTTCGCCATGCCCGTCTTCACCGCGATGCTCATCGGGGACGCGGGGTACGGCTTGATTTTCACGCTCTTCGGGCTGCTGGGGTACGGCAAGCTCGCTGGCAAGGCCGGCAAACCGGCGCCGCAGATGATCCTGCTGTTCGGGCTGACCACGCTGGCCTGGGGCGTGCTGACGGGCAACTACTTCGGCGTCGCGCCGGCAGGGATGATCGACGCAGGCGGATTCTGGGCGTCCCTGGGTTCGGCGCTGCAGCCCCTGGCGGTCCTCTGGCGCGCCGACGAGGAAGCCGCCCGCAACATCGTCATCAAGATCAGCTTCACGCTGGGCGCGATCCACCTGATCCTCGCCCACCTCCGGCAGGTGGTGGGGTATTTTCCGAGCAAGCCGTTCCTCGCGGAGGTCGGCTGGTGCGCGATTCTCGCCGGCGTCTACGGACTGATCTGGAACCTGTTCTTCAAGCCGGACCTCATCATGGGCTGGGGCCTTGTGCAGATTCTCGCCGCGGCTGGTTTCTTGCTGGTCGTGCTGTTCACCTATCCGGACAAGAAACTCCCGGCCCGGCTGGGGCTGGGGATCGTCGCCAACCTCATGCCCACCATCAGCACGTTCTCGGACACGATGAGCTACATCCGCCTGATGGCGGTGGGCCTGGCGAGTTACTACATCGCGATGGCGTTCAACGGGCTGGCGGTGGATGTCGCCGGCGGGTCGGTCTGGGCGATTCCCGTGGCCGTCCTGATCGTGGTCTTCGCGCACAGCCTGAACATCATCCTCGGCCTGATTGCGATATTCGCACACGGTGTGCGACTGAATATGCTGGAATTTTCGAGCAACGCGGGCGTGCAGTGGTCCGGATACCCCTATGCGCCCTTCGCATTGCAAACCACAGGAAGCAAAGGAGAGTGATCCTATGGAATGGTTAGGACAATTGGGTTTTGCCCTGCCGCTGGGCCTGGGCGCGATCGGCAGCGCCCTGGGGATCGGGGCGGCCGGTCGTGCCGCCGCCGGTGCCTGGGCGAAGGAAGTCAAGGCCGGCGACCGGATGAACTTTCTCTACATCGTTCCGGTCGGCATGCCGCTGTCGCAGACGATTTACGGCTTCGTGCTGATGCTGGTCGCGCTGAAGGGCGCGATGTTCGGCGACGGCGGAGCGGTCGGCGAGATGGTCGCGACCAACCCCGGCGCGATGTTCTCGATCGGTCTGGGCTGCGGGTTGGGCGAACTGTTCAGCGCCTGGATGCAGGGCGTGATCGGTGCGGCCGGCATCCGCGCGATGTGCGAGGCGGAGGGCAAGCCCTTCGTCTTCACGATCATCGCCATGGGCATCGCCGAGACCGTCGGGCTCTTCGCCTTCGTCTTCATGTTCCTGATGATGCCGTAGCAAACTCGGTCTTCAGGCTGCAGGCTTCAGGCAACAGGGGACGGCACGTCTGTCTTCGTTCCTGAAGTCTGCAGTCTGAGGACGTGTATGAACACCTGGCAAGGCCGTCTCGGCCATGCGTTTGACGGGCATCCTGCCCGCCGAGCGGGCCGGCGGCGCAGGGCCATGATGGCCCTGCAACTGCCCGGCAAGAGGCCGGTGCCACGAAAGAACGGTTTTTATACACGTTCTGAGGACGGAATCCTGCCGTTCACGGAGCGGGAGGCAGGTTGCTGCGGTTGGGCGGTCGCGGCCCGGAAGGTGTGGGCGTGTAGGTGGGGGTGTAGGTCGGCTGGGGGTCTGCCTGGGGGTTGGGGATCGGGCTCGCGCCGTTCATCGTGCCCCTCGGTTCGCGGAGGTGATCGAGGAAAAACTTCATGGTGTACTGCGGTTTCCGCTCGTGCCCGATGCCGGGCAGGATGCGCGACTGGATCTTGAAGCCCTTGCTGCGGAGGTACTGCACGCCGCGCTGGGACTGGTCCTTGATGGTTCCGGGATCGTTCTCGCCCCAGATGACGAAGAAGGGCAGTGAGCGGGCCTGGGCGGGCCACCAGCCTTCGGTGTTGTTGCGGTTGAAGTTGGCGTTGCGCGGGGCGATGGCGCGGAAGACGTCCGGATTACGCAGCCCCACAAAGTACGCCGGAAAGCCTCCCCCGGAAAAGCCGGTCAGGAAAATGTTGTTGCGGTCGATGTTGTAGCGATAACTGAGGGTGCTGAGGATGCTGAGAATGCGTCGTTCGTCTTCGAGCATGGACGCGACGGGGCCGTCCCCGAGGATGCCGTCGGTCCCGACGAGTTCCGGGCAGACGATGATGAACCCGTGGTCTTCGCCGTACCATTTCCAGGTTTCGATATGGCTGTTGGCGACGTCGAAGGGAACCGTGCCGTGACAACTGACGATGACCGGTGCGGGTTGTTTGTGGGTGTAGCGTTTGGGGACGTAGATGTAATATGTCGCGCCGGTGGCGGGTTCGGTCCAATACCATTTTCCGACGGGGGTGGCGTCGGCGCGGGGGGGCTCGGACGGGCAGCCGGTCAGCAGCAATCCGCTTAGCAGGCAGAGGCAGTGCAGGACGGGACGCAGCAGGTGGGGGGGAGACTCATTCATGGGTTGCTCCTGGATTCGTCGCCGAGGAGGCGGGGTCCGTCGCTGCGGGGTGTCGGGCGGGTTCAATCGTGGGACGGGGGGCCGACCAGCGGTTGCGGAAGAAGTTCATGGCGATTTCGGGTCGGCGTTCGTGGCCGACTCCCGGGATGACGTAGGTTTCGATCTGAAACCCGCGGGAACGGAGGTAGCCGATGGCATCGCGGGACTGGGAGACGATGGTGGCGGGGTCGTTCTGTCCGTAATAGATCATCACGGGGGTCTGGACGGCGGCGCGGGGATACCAGCGGTCGAGGTTGCCGCGGTTGAAGTTGCAGTTTTGTGCGACGACGACGCTGAAGACGTCCGGGTTTCGCAGCCCGACCCAGTAGGCGGGGAACCCGCCGCCGGAGAAGCCGGTAATCATGATGTTCGCGCGGTCGAGGTTGTACTTGTAGCTGAGTGTGCTCAGGACGCTGAGGATGACGCGTTCGTTGCGGAGCATGCCGTCGACGGGTCCGTCGCCGAAGATGCCGTCTGTCCCCACGAGATCGGGGCAGACGACGATGCAGCCGAACTTCTCGCAGTAGTCGTCCCAGGTTTCCACGTGGTGCCTTGCCACGTCGTAAGGCGGCGTGCCGTGGCAGGAGACGATGACGGGGCAGGGACGGTCGTGGGTGTAGTTGCTCGGCACGTGGAGCCAGAACGACCCTCCGCTGGGCGCATCGCGAAGCTGCCACTTCCCGCCGGGCGGGACGGTGACGACGTTTTCCGGCACCGGGCAGCCGGTCAGTCCCAGCGCCCCGGCCAGCAGGACCGGCAGGAGCGTGAGTCGCACATGTTGCAGGGTATAGGACATGGTTCGCAGCTTCGCAGCGGTGTTCGGCGAGTTTCGGAAAGACCCTATCCTACTGTGGAATGTGGTGGAGACAGAAGAGAATTTGCGCGTGCGGATGGTTCGCGTGACCTGCACGGATGTTCGCTCGGTACGACGGGCGATATGGCGGAGGCGCTGCTGGCCTGGAGGTCGGGCTTCTATCGTATACGCATTTCAACATTTGTAAAAACTATGCCGGAGGTTGCGGTTCGGGGAGAAAGCCGAAAGAATCGCTGCACATTCGCGGGGTAAACAGTCGAGATAAGAGAGGTCACGTTT
>CAYMAP010000005.1:0-14479 GCA_964388425.1 uncultured Planctomycetaceae bacterium | reverse complement strand
AAAGAATCGCTGCACATTCGCGGGGTAAACAGTCGAGATAAGAGAGGTCACGTTTAGAGAGGTCACGTTTCTGAAAAAAATATAACGCAGAGACTTGCATCGTATGGGCGATGACATATAAACAAGGGTACTGAAGAACCGTTGCTGTCCTAACCACACCGAAGGAGGTGACGTCCATGGCAAAGAAGACAGCAAAGAAGAAGGCTACGAAGAAGACGGCCAAGAAGGCGGCGAAGAAGACAGCCCGTAAAACGGCGAAGAAAAAAACCGCCAAGAAGGCCGCCGGGAAGAAAGTAGCCAAGAAGGCTGCCAAGAAGACCGCAAAGAAGACCACGCGGAAGAAGGCAGCAAAGAAGACCGCCGCCAAGAAGTCGACCCGCAAGAAGTCGGCGAAGAAGGGTGCGAAGAAGACGGCGAAGAAGCAATCGCCGCGGAAGAAAGCCACCCGCAAGACTGCCAAGAAGAAACGCTAGGCAGCCGACCGACACAGACCCGGACGAGCGGTCGTCCGGGGCGTCCTGGAAACGGGGCGTCTCAGACCACGCAAGCGGCAGGTGCCCGGCCACGGCGACACCTGCCGCTTTCCTTTGCGCCCTTGCCCGCGCGTTCGCCCGCCGTATAATGCCATTCGTGCGAATCGTAGCCGTCATCAACCAGAAAGGCGGGGTGGGCAAGACCACGACCGTCGCGAACCTCGGCGGAGCCCTTGGCCGGAGCGGCAAGGACATCTGCCTCGTCGACATGGACCCGCAGGCGCACCTGACGCTGCATTTCGGCCAGGAGTTGGCCGACGGCTCGCCGAGCGTCTACGACTTGCTGACCCGGCAGGTGTCGATCTCGGACGTGGCGGTGAAACTCAACGACCGTCTTTGCCTGCTGCCCGCTTCGGTGGACCTGGCGGCTACGGAGACGGAACTCGCCGGCGAGACCGCCCGCGAGCACCGCCTCGCCGAGGTCCTGCGCGCGCATTCCCTGCCGACCGATTTCGTCCTGATCGACTGTCCCCCGGCGCTGGGGCTGCTGACGCTCAACGCACTGGCCGCCGCCGACGACGTGCTCATACCCCTCCAGCCGCAGTTCCTTGCGCTGCAGGGGCTGGGCAAGCTGCTGGAGACCATCGCGCTGGTCCACCGGCACATCAATCCCCGCTTGCGCGTTCTTGGCGTGGTGCTGTGCATGTACGAATCGGTAACGCGCCTGACGGGGGAGGTGGTGGCGGATCTCGAAACGTTCCTCGCCGCGGAGCGCGGCAACGACAGCCCGTGGTCGGAGGCGCGGATTTTCCGGACCTGTATTCGCCGAAACGTCAAGCTCGCCGAGTGCCCGTCGTTCGGGCAGACGATCTTTGACTATGAGCCCCGCTGCCACGGCGCGGAAGACTACGCCGCTCTCGGTGAGGAATTCCTTGCCTGCCACGCCCCGCCGGCCGATCCCTCACCACCGTCCGAGCCGGCCATCCCCCCGCCGATGTGTGATCCTACGACCGGCCGGACGCCGCCCCAGGCCGGTCCCTGGACCGACGTGCCCGACCTCGACCCCCGCAAGTGGGTCTGAGAACCTGTGTGAACAGGTGGCACGGCCGTCTCGGCCATGCCTTTGACGGGCATCTTGCCCCTGCAACGGGCCGGCACGATGCCGGTGCCACGAAAAAGAACGGTTTCATATAGGGTCTGAGGCGAGAGCGGCTATTTTTTGTATTCGGGACGTGGGCTGTAGGATGTGTGGAGAAGCTGCCGGGCCTTCTCGCCGAGGGGTTCGCCGAGGTAGGTGTCGTAGAGTTCCTTGACGGCCGGGCTTTGATGGGAACGCCGGACGGTCTGGCCGCGGTCGTCGCCGAGCAATCCGGCGACGCGTTTGGCTCGGATGGCGTCGGTGACGCCCCAGCTCTGGCCGCCCCCGCCGATGCACCCGCCCGGGCAGGCCATCACCTCGACGAGGTGGTAGGCCGGTTCGTTTCCGGCGGCTTGGGCGTTGCGGATGCGCTGGAGGACCTGTTCGACGTGGCTGAGTCCGTGGGCAACGGCTACGCGGAGTTCGCGCCCGCCGACGGAGACGGCTGACTCCTTCACGCCGGTCAGTTCGTGCAGTTGATCGAACTCGATGTCGTCCTCGGGCAGTTCCTCGCCGGTCGCGAGGAACGCGGCGGTGCGCAGGGCGGCCTCAGCCACGCCGCCGGTGGCGCCGAAGATGGTCCCGGCCCCGCTGTAGAGTCCCAGGGGCGCATCGGCCTCGCCGTAGGGCAGGCGGGGCAGGCGGATGCCCGCCTGGGCGATCATGCGGGACAGCTCGCGGGTGGTGATGCTGACGTCCACGTCCTGCTGGCCGGAGGCGAACATCTCCTCGCTGCGGATGATCTCGAACTTCTTGGCGGTGCAGGGCATGATCGAGACGAGTCGAATCCTCGCCGGGTCGATGCCGGCCCGCTCGGCGTAGAAGGTTTTGGTCAGCGTGCCGATGATCGCATGGGGACTCTTGCAACTGGAGAAGTGCTCGATCATGTCACCGTGAAATTTTTCCATGAAATCGACCCAGGCCGGGCAGCAGGAGGTGATCAGCGGCAGGGGGCCGTGCTCGCCTGAACCGAGCCGGTGGACGAACTCGTGGGCTTCTTCCATGATGGTGATGTCGGCTCCGACGTTGGTGTCGAAGACGGCGTCGAAGCCCATGCGTCGTAGGGCGGTGTAGAGTTTGGAGGTGAAGTTCGTGCCCGGCTCGAAGCCGAAGGCTTCGCCGACGCTGACGCGGACGGCCGGTGCGATCTGGGCGACGCAGTGGGTGTTCGGGTCCATGAGCATAGCCCAGACCTCGTCGGTCTGGTCGTACTCGAAGATCGCGCCGGTCGGGCAGTGGGCCGAACACTGCCCGCAGCGGATGCAGGGGGACTCGGCGAGGTCGATGTCGCCGGCCGGTGCCATTCGCGTCTCGAGGCTTCGCTGGAGCATGGACAGGGCCCAGACGTCCTGGTGGGACTGGCAGACGGTGATGCATCGCCCGCACTTGATGCATTTGGCGGGGTCGAGTTCGATCGCGCGAGTGGTGCGGTCGCGGGGCAGGTCCGGCACGATGGGCGGGAACCACTCCTCGCGGATGCCGAACTGGGCGGCGAGTTCGCGGAGTTCGCAGGAGCCGTTTCGCGGGCAGTGGAGGCAGGCGTTGGGGTGGTTGGAGAGGATCAGCTCGACGACGGTCTTGCGGACGGAGGCGAGTTCGGCGTCTTGGGTGACGACCTCCATGCCTTTTTCGGCGGGGGTGCAGCAGGCGCGGACCATACCTTTTCGTCCGGCGACTTTGACCACGCAGACCCCGCACCCGGCCGTGGGGGGCAGGTCGGGGTGCTTGCAGAGCGTGGGGATGCGGACCTGGGCGGCGAAGGCGGCTTCGAGAATCGTCGCGCCGTCGTCGACCGTCACGTCGATACCGTCGATGGAAAGGGCAATCATGAACCGGCCTCCCTGGTTGTCTGTCCTGGCGAGGTGCTGTAGGCGATGAGGTTGTCGGTGTATTCGCTCTCGAAGAATTCCAGCGTCGAGACGACGGGATTGGGTGCGGTCTGACCCAGTCCGCAAAGGCTGGCCTGCTGCATGGTCACGGCGAGGCGTTTGAGCATGTCGACGTCGTCGAAGGTCGCTTTCCCGTCGGTGATCTTTTGGAGGATGTTCAGCATCTGCGTCCCGCCGATCCGGCAGGGGGCGCACTTGCCGCACGATTCGTCGACCGTGAAGCCGAGGTAGAACTTGGCGATTTCGACCATGCTGTCGTCTTCGTCCATGACGATCATGCCGCCGGAGCCCATCATGGACCCGACGGCCTGGAGGTCCTCGTAGCTGACGGGCAGGTCGCAGCGGTCCATGGGGATGACCCCGCCGGAGGGCCCGCCGGTCTGGACGGCCTTGAGGGGCTTGTTCTCGGGGTGCCCGCCGGCGATGTCGTTAACGATCTCGCGGAGGCTGATGCCCATGGGGACTTCGATGAGTCCGCTGTGGTTGATCTTGCCGGTCAATGCGAAGACCTTCGTGCCGGGAGACTTCTCCGTGCCACGTGCGGCGAACCAGTCCGGCCCGTTGCGGAGGATCGGGGGGACGTTGGCGAGGGTCTCGACGTTGTTGACGACCGAGGGCTTGCCCCAGAGTCCGCTGACGGAGGGGTAGGGCGGTCGGGGTCTCGGCGTGCCACGGGCGCCCTCGACGGAGTGGATCAGCGCGGTTTCCTCGCCGCAGACGAATGCGCCGGCGCCGAGGCGGATCTGGGCGTCGAAAGAGAAGTCCGTCCCGAGGATGTTCTTGCCCAGCAGTTGGTGTCGGCGGGCGTGCTTGAGGGCCTTGTCGACCCGTGCGACGGCCAGGGGGTACTCGGCTCGGATATAGAACCAACCCTCGGTTGCGCCGGTGGCGTAGGCGGCCAGGAGCATGCCTTCGAGGACGGCGTGGGGGTTGCCTTCGAGGATCGAGCGGTCCATATAGGCTCCGGGGTCGCCCTCGTCGCCGTTGCAGATGATAAACTTTTCGCCGTCGTCGCTTTGGGCCTCTCGGCCGAAGGTCCACTTGGTGGCGGTGGGGAAACCCGCTCCGCCCCGGCCGCGGAGACCGGCGGAGCGGATCTGCTCGATGACCTGCTCGGGGGTCATGTCGGTCAGGGCGTTGCGGAGGGCGGCATAGCCGTCGCGGGCGAGGTAGTCCTCGATTCGCTCGGGGTCGACCACGCCGCTGTCAGCCAGCACGATTTTGTCCTGGCGGGTGAAGAAGGGAATGTCCAGCGGAAGGACATGTTCGTTGAAGAAGTCGGGCAGTTGGAAGTCCGCTCCCAGCCGGATCGCCGGCGCGACGTGCTCGGCGACGACGAGGCGGGCCAGCAGGGGATTGATTTCCTTGTACAGAACGGGCTCGTTACCGGGGACTTCGACGCGGACGAGGGGCCCGAGGCTGCAGAGGCCCATGCAGCCGGTGGGGACGATCTGGACCTTCTCGGCCAGGCCGTGGGCGTCGAGGGCTGCACGGACGGCGCCCATGACGGACTCGCAGCCGGAGGAGACGCAGCCCGTCGAGGCGCAGCAGAAGACGCGAGCGGTGTACTGTTGCTGGCGATCGCGTTCCTCGGCGATGATCTGATCGATGGAGGGTTTTTCAGGCATGTCGGGCCTCCAGTTCGCCGCGTGCGATGCGGTCGTTCCACTGGGCGATGATACCGCGGACCTCGGCGGGTTTGACCTTGCCGTAGGTCTGTCCGTTGACGGTGACGACGGGCGCCAGCCCGCAGCAGCCGACGCAGCGGACGCACTGGACGTGGAAATTCCCGTCGGGCGTGGACTGGCCGGGCTGGATGGCGAGTTCTTCGCAGAACGCATCGACGAGGTCCGGCGCGCCCTTGAGGTGGCAGGCTGTGCCGGTGCAGACGCTGATAACCGCCTTTCCCGGCGATTCGGTCTTGAAGTAGTTGTAGAACGTCAGGACCTCGTAAATTCTCGCCAGGGGCACGTTGACCCGTTCGGCCAATTCCAGGGCGGCCTCGCGGGGGACGTAGCCCCGCTGGTCCTGAACGGCGTGGAGCATCATGATGAGCGATCCGCGTTTTCGGCTCCACGTTTTGACGATGATGTCCAGGTCCGACGGAGTGTCTTGGGCGGGCATAGGCGTTCCTTTCCAGACAATGTTGGGAGGGACGAAGCGCCCGCTCGGCGGGAAAGCGAAGCGCCAAAACCCGGCCCGGTGTGCAAGGGGCCCCCCGACCGGAGGACTGCACCGCCAGGGATTCGAACCCCGGACCCGCTGATTAAGAGTCAGCTGCTCTGCCAACTGAGCTAGCGGTGCGGCTCGCTCGAAACGAGCCCACCCTTGTATCGGAAAGAGGCCCGTCGGTCAAGATGAATCGATCCCGATGAACGTCTCCGCATCGTTACCCGTTCGTTCCGCCGGCAAGCAAGTTGCCGGCTCTACGGACTTGCGCCCACGCTGAACTCTTGTCTCAGCCGGGGCGACTGGGCTACACGGTTAGTACTTCATGCCGGCGATGAAGTCGGCGAGTTGTTTCTGGTGTTCCTCGACGCGTTTGCGGGCGTCCTGAATCTCTCGGCCAAGCTGCTCGATGCGGTCTTCCTGCTGGGAGAGCTTCTGGATGTACCGTTTGCCGAGGGTCGAGTTGGACCCGACCGTGCCGATGTTCTTCCGCAGGCGGTCCTGGCCGGACTCGATCTGGGCCTTTTCCTTGCTCAGGGCCATGAGCTTCTGCTGGGCGGCGGTGAGTTCCCGTTTCAGCGCGGCGGCTTTCTGCAGGGCCTGTCTCGCCTCGCCGGACAGCTCGCCGGTTTTGGCATAGTGCAGCAGGGCATCGGGCGACTGCTGCAGCAGGCTGACGCGCTGGTAGTGGACCTGTTCCTCGATGACGGGGAAGTCGACGGTTTTGCCCACCGCGAGGTCGAACTGGAAGCGGTAGAGTTTCGGCGTCTTCTCGGTGGCTTCCTTCGGCTCGATGAGCGTTCGGCCTCTCTGGCGGGGGTGTTCGAGGACGACGGTGCGTTTCTCCTCGGCCTTGTTTTTCACGGCGTAGGTCTGCTGGTAGCGGTGGAGGTACTTCAGCGACAGCACGCCGCGGTCGATGGTCGCAGCCGTCAGTCGGCGGGCGGACTTCTGCGACGGATCGACCGTCATGTTCAGATCGACGGCGTAGCTGATCAGCCGCCTGTCGCCCTCGGCGAGGTTGCCGATGCGGGCGTCGCCGGCGTACATGTTGCCGTCGAAGACCGTCACCGGCCCGGCGAGCATCTTCATGCCGGTGTCATTCTTCAGCCAGGCTCCGTTCAGCGGGTGCTTGGCGAGGGTCCGCTGGTTGTAGATGCTGACCTTCTCCGCGGAGATGGGCTGGGCGATGATCGGCAGCATCGCTGACTGCCTCCGCGGCAGGTCCACGGGCTCTTTCAGGGTGAACTGGAACAGCTCGCCGACCTTCCCTCCGGCGGCCCCGGCCTGGACGGTATCGCCCAGCGACACCCCGCCGCCCGAGGGCTTGCCTGCGTAGGACGCCTGCGGGGCCGGCGG
Source organism: uncultured Planctomycetaceae bacterium (assembly GCA_964388425.1). GTDB lineage: Bacteria > Planctomycetota > Phycisphaerae > SM23-33 > SM23-33 > CAYMAP01. The sequence goes on along the minus strand of CAYMAP010000005.1, from coordinate 7,451 downwards.
GGCGCCGACGGCAGCCTCGGCCATGGCGCCGTCGGCCCGGGCGGACTTCCGGGCTAAGAGGTTGCGGGCGGAACGACGCTTGGCCTTGTCGGCTTCCATGCCTTCCTCGTATTCCTTCGGGCGGAGGGAGGCGTAGAGTTCCGGCTTGACCACCGGCCGGGGTACGTACAGAGGCGTGTAGAGGTCCTGGATGAACGAGATCGGCCGACCTGAGATCAGCGAAAGCTGCACATCGGACCAGTCGGCGTCGGAGGTGTTCTCGACGATCGCCCAGCCCTGCAGCAACGGCTTCTCGCCTGAGAGTTCCAGCCGATAGCTGACCTTCCAGACGGGGGCTTCGGCGATGTAGCCGATGCGGACGTCCCGCTTGCCCTTCCCGCGGAACTGGATGTCGACGGGGCGGCGCTGCGTGTCGGAGGAGGCGATGAGCAGTTTCAGGGCCTTGTCGATTTCCTTCCGCAGGCGGGCGTCGGTGAGGTGAATGCTCTGCAGTGTGGACAGTGGCACGGAGCGGATGCCCCCGCCGTCGGCCAGGAGGTTCAGGTACGTCTCTTCGAGAATCGTCGTGCCCCCCGGCGTGGTGACGGCCCGTTTCTTGGTCTCCAGGCCGAGGATTTTGCCGGTGATCTTCTCCGGCGCTTCGACGATGACCTCCGCGCCGCGGACCTGCATGAGAATGCCCCCGAGGTCCGGATTGCCGGAGAGGTTCACCGCGAAGCTGCTCAGCGCCCGGCTGAGCGGATCGCGGGAGGCGTAGTTCACGCCCGTGACGGTGCCCTTGCCGGAGGTGTCCATGACCACCATGCTCTTGAGGACGTCGTTGATCTGCTCGGTCTTGAAGTTGAGCTTGACGCTCGCGTCGCCGGTGACCTGCCCGGCGTGCTCGAAGTAGGCCACGCCGCTGGAGAAGACCACTACGCGCGTCACGGGGACGTCGGCGGGGTTGTCCTGGGCGAAAGCGGGAAGGGCGGCGAGCGAGGCGGCCAGCAGGGACAGGAGGAATCGACGGGTCATGGCTTGCTCCTTTGCGGTTGGGTCGGTGGGGACGGCTTCATCATACGTCTGACGCACGCGGGGCGGCAAGGTTCCGATGTTCGTCGGAAAAAACAAAGTCCGTGCGGTGCCGTGTTTCGCTCTGCGATGTCCGTCGGTCGTGGTCAGGGTCCCTGGCGGTCTCGCTGGGAGTTGAGGCGGTTGCGGTACTGTTCAATGCCGTCGCGAGCTTCGTCGATGAGGCTGGGGTCGACGGGCAGTTGAGGTTTGTCTTTGAGGAGTTGTTCCATGCTGTCCAGCGCCTGGTCGGCCCGGCGGAGGTAGGACAGTGCGGTTCGGGTCCGGCTTTGCCATCGCTGGCGGGAGGAGGGGGTGAACGCCTTGTTCTGGAACATCTTGTATTGCCCTTTCTGGGGGTCGACGGCTCGGGCTTTGTCGAGGTTGGTTTTGTACGTTTCGGTGAGTTGTCCCAGTTCCCAGGCCGCCCGCTGGAGCTGTTTTTCGTGCCATTCGGCGAGGGGTTTGGCCAGGGCGTCGTGTCGTTTCCAGCCGGGCAGGCCGAGCTTCGTGCCCAGTTCGGCGTAGTTCTTTGCCTGCGCGTCGGCCAGTCCACAGGCGACGGCCTCGCCGGCCGTCAGGGTCAGCAGCTTGCCCTTGCGGGTCAGTTCGCGCGTGTTCTGCGGGGCTGAGCCCTCGGCGACGACGGGCCTGCCGTCCTCCTGCCGGACATGAAGTTCGAGATTGGCGTCGATCATGGCCTCGGCGAGGAGAGGTTCGTGTCGGCCCATTTCGGCCATGCTTCGTGCGGTGGCCCGCCAGGCGGACTGGAATTTCTCTTCGATTTTCGTGGGCGTGCCGCTGGGACCGACCTTCCAGGCCGTCGCCGCGCCGAACCGCGCGTTCGGGTGGACGAGAATTTCCCCGACCCCCAAGGCGGTGATCGCCGCTGCCGACATCGCTTCGCGCACGAAGACCACTAGGCGGAGCCGGTCGCGGTATCGGCCGATGACCTCGGCTAGGCGGGGTACTTCCTGGATCAGCCCGCCGGGGGACTGGACCTCCAGGATCACGACGGTCGGCTCGCGGAGGACAGCGTCGGCGAGGCAGGCTTCGAGCAGGTCGGCGGTGATCTGCTGGCCCACCACGCCGTGCAGCGGGACCACGAGGTAGCTGACCCCTTCGATTTGCCGGATCGGCGGAGCTTTGGGCTTCGGCCCCGGATCGGGCGGGGCGTGGTCGTCTTCCGGCTGGTCGTCTTCGTTGTCCTCTGTTTTGCGGGCAGGACGTTTGTACTCGCCTTTTTTGAGTGTGACGATTTCGGTTTCGTCGAAGGTCTTGACGATCGGCGAGCCGTACAGGTAGTACCGAAAGGTCACTTTTCCGTCCTCGCGTTTGAGGACCTCACCTTCCAGAGTCTTGCCGTCGCGGCTTACGAGGGTATCCCCAGCCGACGACCACGCGAGCAGCCCCAGGCACAACGCCGCAAACCAGCCTTGCATCGGACGAGTCATACGCATTCACCTCCGGCCGGGCCACCGAGCCCGTTGCCTGCCGATACTGTAAACAACCGGGCACCGCGGAGCAAGGCGGCGGGTGAGGGAAACGTGGCCCCGACCTCTGGTGCAACGCCCCGCGCAGAGGTATACTGGAGTCTGTACTTCATCTTGCCTTGAAGGAGTCTGTCGTGGCTGAGCGATCGCGCAACGAACGGCCTGCCCCCGGGGAGTCCGATCCGGACAGCGTCCGCCGGGTCGCTCCTCAGGCAGGCGAGGATGCCCGCGACATCGGGCATCGCGCCCAGGAAATGGGCCAGGACGCCCGACGGATGCAGCAGGACGCCATCCACATGCGGGAAGAACTCGATCGACACCGCGGAGCGACCCACCGGATTGCGGTGTTTCCGGGGACGTTCGACCCGATCACGCTGGGTCACCTCGATGTGATTCGCCGGGGCGCGAAACTCTTCGACGAACTTGTCATCGCGGTCGGGCGGAACCCCGAGAAAAGTTCGCTCCTTCCTCCCGAGCGGCGGGTCGAGATCATCCGCCAGGCCGTCGAGGGGCTCAAGCGTGTTCGCGTGCAGTCCTTCGAAGGACTGACGGTCGATTTTGCCCGGCGGGTGGGTGCGTCGGCGATTCTTCGCGGCATCCGCAACAGCAGCGACCTGCAGTACGAATTTCAGGTCGCCCTGACCAACCGCGTCGTCGCGGGCGTCGAGACGGTCTTCGTGATGACCAGCCCCCAGTACGCCTTTACCTCCTCGAGCCTGATCCGGCAGATCGCCTCGCAGGGCGGGGACGTCTCCGCTCTCGTGCCCGAGGGGGTTCTGCCCTACCTGACCGGGCAACCCGCCACACCCGATGACGCCCTGCACGAAACCGAATGATTTGCCTGTCTGGGCCAATTCGTCTGTCCGTCCTGCACCGCTGTCTCCGCGTGGTCCTTCTGCTGTCGGCCTTGAGCGGGGCCCAGCCGACCTCGCCCCCGACCACGGCATCCGCGCCGGCAGGGCTGGAGAATCGTCTGGCCGGGCTGGTTCGTGACCTTCCCGTCCTTGCCGAGGCCCCCGACGAACGAGAACTGGTCCGGTCCGCCCTCGACTCTCTCCGGCAAGCTTTGCTCGAACCCCTCCGGAAACGTTGCCAGTCCGACGACCTCGAAGTCCGCACCCGCAGTCGGAAGACCCTCCAGACACTGTACCGCCGGTTGCGCATCCGGCGGGTTGCACTGCTGCTGCCGGCCGACCTGCAGGATCGACTGGAGCGGTTCGGGGCCCGGTATCCGGCGCTGATGGGCGATGTGTTCAGCGACGATCTGCCACGTCGTGTCCGTGCCGTCCGTGCCCTGAGCGACATGGACGACCCCGACGCCCTGGCCGAGCCCCTCCTGGTGTTGTGCCTGAACCACCCGTCGGTGGAACTTGCCGCCTGGGCCGCCCAGGCCAGCGCCCGCCCGCAGTACGGCCATCCCATGCTCGTCCAGGCCCTTTGCCGGATCGTCGTCCGGACCTCGCGGCAGTCGAGGAGGCACACTCATGTTCACCGCGACGACGAGCAGAACGACGACCCGCCGGACCTCCAGCAGGCTGTCATCGAAGCGCTGCGCAGCCTCCGCTCGCCCGCTGCCGCCCGACCTCTCATGGAAGCCATCGAAGAATTCAGGCCCTTTGATATGGACGAAATGGTCCTCGTCGCCGAAACACTCGGGGCCAGTCGGAACGTCGAGGTTGTCCCCGACCTGATCGGACGACTCAAGCCGGGCTCCTCCTACACCCGGACCGTAGACGGCAACCGCTACACCTTCTCCCGCAGCGACGCGTACCTGCTGGCCCTGCTGCGGTTGACCGGGCAGGGACTGACCGGCTACGAACTTCTCTACGTGCCGTCCCCGCATGGGCACCGGACGAATTTCGGCTTCGACGATGACGACGCCCGGAAACGCGCGATCCGGAAATTCAAGGCTTGGTGGACCGGCCCGAAAGGCCAAGCCTTCCGCGACCGCCGACAGCCCGCCACACCGACGAGCCGACCCGAGACGGACAGCGACGCCGACGCACCCGGGACTGTCGAGTTGACCGCAGCGCAACGCGTCAAACTGCTCGATCGCGTCCAGGCCCTCGCAGGCGAGCTTCGCACCCGGGCGACAGTCACCCTCGCAGGATTCGAGCACGAACACTTCCGCGCCCGCAGACAGGCCATGACGCATTATCTCAGACTGGCCGATGCCCTCGGCGGCTCGCTCAGCGACTCGTCTCTCGCCATGGAATTTCTCAGCGACTGGATCGTTCAGATTCGCGTCCAGCGGTTCTCGATGCGGCTGAACGAAACGCAAAAACGGGCCCTCCAGAACCTGCTGCAGAACAACACGAGCCTGCTGGCCGATTCCTTTTCCTTCCGCCCTCGCCGACGGATCGCCGCCATCGAGTGGATTACAGAGCATGATTCAGCCGCGGCCGCTGAGATGCTCGTGATCCAGGCCCTCGGCTCGGAGGTTCCCTACCTCCAGTCCCGCGCCATCCGGGCCGTCCGCACCGGACGGTACCGCTCGGACCGGCTCGTCGACCTGCTGACCGGCCTGGCCCTGGATGAACTTGACCGCAAACGCATCGCGTACTGGAACCCCAACGACAACAGCCTGCCCATGCAGGCGCTGTTGGGGCTCAAGCAGATCGGCAGCCCGCGACCGGCCCACCGACTCCTGCAAGTCCTCGACAAGCAAAACCCCTTCGCACACCTCGGCGTCCTGGAAGACACCCTCGTGGCCTGCGCCGACGAATCCATCCTGCCCGGCCTGGTCGAAAAACTCCAGTCCAAGTCCACCGGCACGCACACCACACGTCGGGGACACATGAAGCTGACCATCACAAAAAATGACCGTCCCCTGAGGATACTCCTCCGGCTGACCCGGCAGGACCCGGAGGAGTACGGCTTTGTCTTCATGGACAAGGGCAAACCCTTTGAGCGGTACGGTTTTGCGGACCGCAAAACCCGCAAGCAGGCCGTCGCGAAATTCATGACGTGGTGGGAGGCCAACAAACACAAGACCCTGCCCGGCTCCGAACCGCCAACCTCCACACAACCGGCCGGCACTACCCATCCCGCACCCGCCGCGTCAACTCGATCCGCCAGCCCCGGCTGAGAGTTCAGCGTGGGCGCAAGCAAGCCCTCAGCCCCAGATTCCCAGGATTACCGGCACGCCGAAAGCTAGGTACAGCGCACTGTTGAGCACGAACAGCGTCGAAGCTTTCCGCGGCGAGAGGTGGAACATGTTCGCCACCGAGACGTTCAGCACCGCCATCGGTACGGACGACTGGATGAGCAGGATCATCCGGTTCACTCCCGTCGGGCCCCAGGGCGTCAGCGACGCCGCCCACACCAGCCCCACCCCCAGCAGCAGCGCCACCCCGTGTCGCATGACCACCAGCAACCCCAGCAGCCGGACTGTGTGCCCGAGGTCCGACAAGTGCAGCCGAAGACCGATCACGAAATACGCCACCCCGATCAGTCCCGCCATCAGCCAGTCGATGATCCCGGACTCAGCCACCCAGGTCGGTCTCGGCACGCCCGCCGCGGACAGCACGATCGCCGTGATGAACACCGGCATGGACACCGACCGCCAGTTGAACACGCTGCCCAGCAGCAACTTGCCCAGCCCCGTCCCGCGGTCGACGTGTCCGGCGTAGTGACGTGCGATCGAGTAACTCACCACCACCAGGGCAAAAAACGTGTACATCGCGTAGATCGTCGAGTGCCCCAGACCCTCGTCGCCGGCCAGCAGGTACACCACGAATCCCGCCATCGTGAACCCGTGGTTGCCGAACCCGCATGCGCACCCGAACATCCCCACGTCCTGGCGGACTTCGTCGGCCTCGCCCCGGCCCTGCAGCGTCGGCAGCAGCTTCCCCGCCACTGCCACCCCCAGCAACGCCAGCATCGCATACTGCACAAACCCCAAGACCGGCAACCAGACGTCCATCGCCGTCACCCGGATGCCCCAGATCGCCAGAAACCCCACCGGCGCGTAGCCCCCCACCGCCAGGGCGGTCATCATCGGCCGGGCGAGTTCCTCGCGCAGCAGCCCGGTCCGCCGGCAGAGCCAGCCCCCCGCCGTCGCCGCCGCGATCAGCAGGATCGTCAGACCGAATTTCCATTCCGCAGACATGAGCCGAACACCCTAAGCCCCGCCGAGCCGCTTTGCAAGCAACCCCCTGTCAGGATCCTGTCAACGACTGTGTGTAACGTCCGAGCCATCGCCATCGGGCGAGTTGTCCGAAGATGGCCCGTTCGACGATGATTGTTTTCGTTGACGAATCGCCCTGATGTTTCGTCCCGTCAAATTTTGAGGGGCTCATCAAGCAAAAACACGTTTTTTTGGTTGACAAAGCCCAGTCTATGGATACACTCAAGAAAGGAGCGGTGATCGAAGAAGGTTTTTGATTTTCGGATTCAAGCAGAGGCCTGAAGGGTCTGCTGTTCTGCTGGCGGTTTTCTCTTACAGGGGTCGATGTTGTCCGCTGAGTCTGCGGTTCGCCCGCCGTCCTGAAGAGGGTTTTTCTTGGGAACGGTCTCAAAAGGAGAGTTCTGAGCCCTTTTGGCCTGAGGTTCAGCTGGCCCCGACCGTGATGGTGGGGATGAGGGCTGTTCTCAGCCGAGGCGGGTTGAACCACACCTTTTGAGCATGGTTCAAGCACTATATCGGGCGCAGCGCGTGTTGCGCCCCGTGCCGGGATCAGAGACTCCGATTTGTGACCCACCGGTGGGTTGTTTTTCTGCGCGAGAATCCGCCGGAAAGGAGGTCCAGAAACACAGGCGGACAACGCGAGAAGAATACGTCCACTCCGGTGCATCCAAACCGGAACGTCTGAAATGCCCGAGGAGTCCGAGCCCTAGGAAGGGCCCACTAACTGAAAGGAAAAGTATCATGAAAACGACACTGACCTTACTCGCCGTACTGTTCCT
>CAYMAP010000004.1:4074-29717 GCA_964388425.1 uncultured Planctomycetaceae bacterium | reverse complement strand
TACGCCTTCCCCCGGGCGACCCGCAAGGCCTTCGAAACCGTCGGTCTGTAAGGTATCGACCATCCCGCTCACCTCGGGCATGCCCGGGGCTCATGTCGATTCGTTTTCGGTTTCTCCGTCGCGGCTATTTCTTCAGCGTTTCCTGGAGGGCCTGGACGATGTAGGCGGTCGTCAGGACCGGATTGCCTTCGGACCAGCGGGACTCCTGGCCGTTGACGAACGACCCGTCGGGCCGGACGCGCCGGGCGAGGGCGTCGATGAGTTCAGCCCGCCAGTTGCGGTCCTTGCCGTCGACGTTGACGTCGTCCCGGCCGGCGGCCTGGAGAGCACGGGCCAGGGCAAGGTAGTAGAAGTACATGCCCTGCTGAGCCCGGCTGGGGGGGAAGTTGGGGTTCTTCTCGAAAGTCCAGTACTGACGGCACCAGTTGTAGACGTCCTGGACGCGGGGGTCCTGGGAGTTCAGCCCGGCGTAGATCATGCTCTTCCAGGCGACGTAGCTGATCGAGCCGTAGCTGCGATGGCCGCGTCCGGCGGGGGCGTTTTTCGGGTCGGCCTTGGACTCGGCGACGGCGATGTCGCGTTTGGCCGGTGCGTAGATGAACCCGCCGTCGTTGGGTCCGACCTTCGCGAAGGCCATGGAGTTGGACTCGCTGCGGTTCTGGCAGCGGTTGACGAACGACAGGGCCCGCTGCATGTCGGGGTCGTTGGCGGGAACGCCGGCGGCGTGCATCGCTTCCATCCACCAGCCGAGGTTGTTCAGGTCGGGTCGGCCGTGCTTGCCGTAGCTCACGCCGCCGACGTAGGGGTGGTCCGGGCCGACCTCCTGGTCGTCCGGGCTTTCGCTGCCGGGCTTGATTTGCAGGCTGCGGAGGTAGCCTACGGCCTTTTCGATGGCGGGCTTGAAGCGGGGGTCGTCGGCGGCGACGAGCGAGCAGACGGCGATGGCGGTGGAGTAATTGCTGCGTCCCTGCTTGGGGTCGTAGATTGCCCCGTCGGGCTGCTGGTAGCTCAGCAGGAGGTGGAAGCCTTTTTTGCAGAGGGGCGAGTCGCTGGTGAAGTCCGGGTGCTGTGCGAAACCCTTGAGGACCAGGGCGGTGACGGCGGGCTTGAAGGCCCCGTTGATGGACCAGCCCCCGTCGTCCTCGCGCTGGGCGGCCAGGTAGGCCAGTGCGTTGTTGATGAGTTCGGCGGCCTGGAGGGTCCGCTCGGCATCGAGGGCGTCGTGTGCCGGTTGGGGTTTCGTGAGGGTCTTGCCGGCGACCTCGGCTCCGCGAGCCAGGGGGGCTGCCAGCAAAACGGCCAATACGAGTGCGGCGAGGGATCGGGCGTGTGTCATGGTGTCTCCTTTCGGTTGGGGGGTAGTGACAAACCGATCGTTACAGAAGGAACCCGGCGGGTCAGTGTTTGTTTCGCGCCATGAGGAAAAAGGTCAGGCTCATGGTCTGGAAGACGACGGCGACGACGGCCCAGAGCAGGGCGGCCTGGGTGTTGTTGTCCATCAGGGCCTGCTTGAGGACCAGCAGCAGGAGCAGGCCGACCATGACCTGTGCGACGCCGCCGAGGACGTGGGTGAGGTGGAATTCCTCGGTTTCGCTGCTGCGGACGAGCTGGCGGACGTGCATGAGGATTTCTTTTCGCACGCGGGCATTTTCATCTTCTTCTTCCCCGGCGGGCGGCTTGGGCGTACCGGGCCGGACGGCGGTTGCGGCGGGTGGGATGGGTTCGGTGGACGGCGTGTCGGTGGGCGGGGAGAGCTCGGGCTCGGGGGTGGGCAGAACCCGCGCCTCGGCGGGGTTGTCTCTCGAGGCTGGGGGCGGTTCGGGGGGCGATGCTTCGGGTTCGCCGGCGCGGAGGATGATGCGAGCGGCCTCGACGAGGTTTCTCGCGCGATGGTCGCAGGGCGCGTCGGGTTCGTGGTCGGGCTTGCCTGCGTCGAGCAGAACGGTCCGGCAGCCCGCGGATAGGCCGGCCTGGGTGTCGCGGGCGGCGTCGCCGACCATCCAGCTCCGTCGGAGGTCGAGGTCGAGGTCCCCGGCGGCTTTCAGCAGCATGCCCGGGGCGGGTTTGCGGAGGTCGCTGTCGCGGGTGAATTCCGGGACCGTGCCCTCGGGGTGGTAGGGGCAGTGGTAGACGGCGTCGAGAGGCGCGCCTTTTTCGGTCAGCAGCGTGTTCAGCCGATCGTGAAGGGCCTTGAGGGTCGCTTCGGTGAGTTTCCCGCGTGCGACGCCGGACTGGTTGGTGACCAGGACGATTCGGTAGCCGGCCTGGCGGAGGCTTTTGATGGCCAGGTCGACCCCGCTGAGGAGTTTGAGCTTCGCCGGGTCCGCGAGGTAGCCGGGGTCGTCGACGACGGTTCCGTCCCGATCGAGGAATACCGCTTTGTCAGCCATCGTGGGTCTCCAGGATGCGGTTGATGATGCTGGTGGTGCTTCGTCCCTCCACGAGGTCGAGCCGAACGACCTGTCCGCCTGCGTGTTCGACGATTTCCCGTCCGACGATCTCTCCGGTCGATCCGCCCTTGGCGAGGATGTCAGGCTGGAGGAGTTCGAGGAGGGCTTCGGGGGTGTCTTCGTCGAAGACGGTGACGTAGTCGACGCATTCCAGGGCAGCGAGCATGGCGGCGCGTTCGTCGGCGTCGATGACGGGCCGGCGGGGGCCTTTGAGGCGTCGGACGCTGTCGTCGCTGTTGATGGCGACGACGAGGTGCGTGCCGCGTTCGCGAGCTTGCTGGAGGTAACCGACGTGCCCCATGTGGAGCAGGTCGAAGCAGCCGTTGGTGCAGACAATCCGAGCGCCGTTGCGTCGGAGCCGGTCGAGTTCGGCCTCCAGGGCGGTGCGTTCGATGATCTTGCTCCGCCGCAGGCCGATGAGGCTGCGGAGTTCGGCGGTGAGTTCTTCCCGCGTGACGGGCACGACGCCGAAGCGTTCGACTTCGAGTCCGCCGGCGAGGTTGGCCAGTGCGACGGCGTCGCGGAGATCCCAGCCGGCGGCGAGAGTGAGGGTCAAGGCGGCCATCACCACGTCGCCGGCGCCGCTGACGTCATAGACGCTGCGGGGTCGGGTCGGAACGAGCAGGCCGGGCCGGTCGGGGGATTTCAGGAACGCACCTTGCCGGTCGAGGGTGATGACGACGGCGCGGGCGTCGGCCTGGTTCAACAGGGCGTCTGCGGCGCGGTCGAGAGAGGCTTCGTCGTCGATGATCTCGACGCCGGAGGCGAGTTGGGCCTCATAGCGGTTGGGGGTCAGCACGTCGCAGCCGCGGTAGGCCGCGAAGTTCACGCCGGGGTGGGGATCGACGAGGACGGGCAGCTCGGCCCGGCGGGCGAGATCGATGATCTCGCCAAGGGTCTGCGGGCAGAGGACGCCCTTGCCGTAGTCTTCCACGGCGACGGCGGCGCAGTGGGGCAGGGCGTCGGCGACGGCGTCGAGGAGTTGCATGCGGAGGGCGTCGGGCAGGGGTGCGGTGCGTTCGCTGTCGACGCGGAGGACCTGCTGGGCGTGTCGGTGGCGGGCGAGCCCGACGAAGCGGGTCTTGAGGATGGTGGGGCGGTCGGCGGTGCGCAGGGGTGTAGTTTGGACGGCCCCGACCCGGTCGAGGAGGTTCAGCAAGCGGTCGGCGGGTGCATCCTCGCCGAGGACGGTCGGACAATGGACCGTCGCGCCGAGGGCGGCCAGGGCCAGGGCTGTGTTCGCCGCCCCGCCGCAGCGGTCCTCCCGGCGGTCGATTTTCAGAATCGGGACGGGGGCCTCGGGGCTGATCCGCTCAATGTCGCCGAAGACGTACTCGTCGAGCATGACGTCGCCGACGAGCAGGACGGTCGGGTGCTGCAGGGCGTTGAGTTTGTCCAGCAGGTGTTCCATGTCGCGGATTGTACAGGCAGTCGGCGATCTTCTCCAGCACCTCCTCGCGTCCGGTGCGGAGTGCGATGTCGACCGCGAGTTGCCAGATGGGCACGTCGACGGAAGCGGGGTCGAATTTGACGGCGTCCTTGCAGGTGGTCACGAGCCGATCGGCACCGGCCTGGCGGGCGGCGTGGGCAAGCATGGCCAGCGTCCGCTCGTCGTAGTGGACGTGGTCTTTGAGGGGGATGGTCGCGCGGAGATCGACGTCGAGCTGGGCGAGCGTGCCGGCGAACCCCATGGGGTTGCCCAGCCCGCAGAAGGCGACCACGGGCTTGCCGGCGAGGGTTTCCGGGGGGTGTCGCGTTCCGTCGGGCGCGATGGCGGCGGTGGGTTTGTGGACGGCCGAGGCGAGGAGGGCTTCGGGGAAGCGTTCGTGCAGCCAGGCTTCCAGGGCCGCCACCCACGCCGGGTCCATGAGGTCGGCGCGGGTCAGGACGATGACGTTCGCGTCCCGCAGGGCCAAGAGCGATTCCCGCAGACGCCCGAGGGGGAGGCAGTATCCCCGCCAGATCGGCCCGGAGCCGAACGGATTGGTCGCGTCGATCAGGACGATGTCGAGATTTCGGCGGAGTCGGCGGTGCTGGAAACCGTCGTCCATGACCAGAGCGTCGGCGTCGTTGGCGACGGCGCGGAGGGCGCCGAGGTAACGGTCGGGCTGAACGACGACGTACGCGCCGGTGCGTTGGCGGAGGAGTTCGGCTTCGTCGCTTTGGCCGTTGCGGGCCTTGTAGCCCCGGGTGAGGACGGCGGGGGATCGGCCGAGCTTGCGGAGTTCGTCGACGAGCCAGGCGACCATGGGGGTCTTGCCGGTTCCCCCGACGGTGATGTTGCCGACGGAGAAGACCGGGGCGTCGACGGAATGACTGTTCAGCAGGCCGCGGCGGTAGGCCCATCGGCGGATGCCCAGGGCGAGCGCGTAGGGCCGACCCAGCAGCCAGGCCAGCGGTCTGGTCCCGCGCCGGCGGGGGGTACGTTGTGCGGGGGCGCCCATGCCCGACATGGTAGCGTCCGGCGAAGGAAAAACGCGAGAGTCAAGTTGGTTGCTGTGGGCAAAACCAGCCCCGACAGCCAGCAAAAACTGCAAAAGCCGGTTTGGCCAGCGCGGGAAGAACAATAGCGCGACGTGGGTCGCAAGTCGGGCGTTGGGGATTTGCGAACCGTTGGGATATGATGAAGAGCCATGAACGGACACGGACCGCAGGGAGATCGGGTCGGCAGCAGTGAAAGCGTGGAAAGTTCCCCGCCGTTGCGGATGCTGTTCTGGGAATCGACGGCGCAGTGCAATCTGCAGTGCGCGCATTGCCGGCGGATGGAGACCGAGGCGCGTGACGAACTGTCGGCGGACGAGGCGAGAGCGGTGTTCGACTCGGCTGCGGAGTCCGGCGGGCCGATTGTGCTGTTTTCCGGGGGCGAGCCATTGCTGCGCGACGACTGGGCGGAGCTGGCCGGGTATTGTCGTGACCGGGGGTTGCGGACGGCTCTGGCGAGCAACGGGACGCTGATCGACGGGGCGACGGCGGAGCGGATCGCCAAAGCGGGCTTCGCGCGGGTGTCGGTGAGTCTGGACGGCCCGGACGCCTCGACGCACGACGCCTTCCGGGGCCAGCCTGGGGCGTTCGAGTCGTCGCTGTCGGGGCTGGGTGCTCTGCGGCAGCAGGGGGTGGCGTTCCAGATCAACGTGACGGTGGCGAGGCAGAACGCGGGCAAGCTGGACGCGATGCTGGAGCTGGCGCGTCAGCAGGGGGCGGTGGCGGTGCATCTGTTTTTGCTCGTGCCGGTCGGTTGCGGTGCGGAGCTGGGGCAGGCTGAGCAACTCCCGCCGGAGGACTATCGTCGGCTGCTGGAGTGGTTCCTGGCCCGCCGGGTGGAGTGCGACCTGGAGCTGCGAGCGACGTGCGCGCCGCAGGTGACTCGGGTGGCTGATGAGATGGGGATTTCCCTGCCCGGCAAGGGGTGCCTCTGCGGGCGAAGCGTGGTGTTCGTCAGCCATCGCGGGGAGGTCTACCCCTGCGGGTACCTGCCGGTGCTCTGCGGTTCGGTGCGGGAGAGGTCGCTGGCGGAGGTCTGGCGGACATCGGAGGTGTTCGCGGACCTCCGTGACCCGGATCGGCTGACCGGAGCGTGCGGGCGGTGCGGGTTCCGCGGACTCTGCGGGGGCTGCCGGGCGCGGGCGTACGCGGCGACGGGGGATTACCTCGCCGCCGAGCCGGGCTGCGCGTGGAAGGATTCGACCGGTTGCTCTTGACGGCCCCCGCCTACTGATCACGCCGGACGACGGAGCATCAGCAACCGTTCGGCCCCAAGCCGATGCAGGCGGTTGCTGCCCGGGTCCCCATGAATCATTCGCGTCAGTCGGGCCAGCGTCTGGGACGACAACAGCCTCGCAAGACCCGGGGCGGACAGATTGTAGCGGTACTCATCGACCAGTTCCAAACCCTCCCCGCAGAACTGACGGATGACCCAGTCCCCCGACAGGTTGTTCAGCCGATGCTCCTGCCGACGCAGCAACCCCTTGGTCGCCATGTACGCCCGCCAGGCCCAGCCGACCGGATGGTGGGCATCAGAGACCTGCGAGAGACACACCCCCCCCGGACGAACCAGCGATGCTGCCTTGGCGATCGCTTCGGCGGGTTGCGACATGTGAGCGAGAACGCCCACCAGCAGGACGAGGTCATACGCCCCGGCCGGCAGGTCCGCCGAGGCAAAATCGCTCTCGATGAGTGTGACGTTGTTCCTGAGGCCGGAGGGCACGTTGGCCAGGGCAGTCTGCAGCATGAAGGCCGTCAGGTCCAGTAAGGTCAGCCCGGTGTTTGGCCCGGCAAAGGGAATCGAAAGCGTGCCGTCCCCGCAGCCGATGTCGATGATCGACGAGAAGGATCGTTCGGCCAGCCAGTGCGCGAAGATTCGCCGACGTATCAGCACCATCTCTCGGCGAGTCAGGTAGCCGGCCGGCTGGGAGAAATACTTCGCAACACGTTGGACGTCGGGTGCGCTCACGGGCGTGCAGCATAGTGAAAGCCCGATTCCCATGCAAGCACGCTTGCCGGTCCGAACCGTTGCGTGACGAAGCCCCAGCGATCACGCAGTGTGGGCAACTATCGAGATGCTGAACAGGGTCCGCCGCACATGGGCGCGAAGCGCGTCGGCCGAACGCACTGGGGCACTTGCCAGGGTCGGGTCGAAACGGTATTGCCGGCTGGCCGGGATGTGCTACAATGCGGAATCCTTTTGGCCGGTACGGGCCGGTCCTGATAAATTGCCGGTCGGTTCCGGCGACGGGACTGTTGCCTGCAGGGGGCCTGACGGATTCAAGGACCACGAGATTGAGACACCATGGATTTTGCTGAGTTGAAACTGATCGACCCGCTGCTGCGGGCGGTACACGAGGAAGGCTACGAAGAACCCACGCCGATCCAGGTCAGCGCGATCCCGCCGGTGCTGGCCGGTCGCGACGTAATGGGCTGCGCGCAGACGGGGACGGGCAAGACGGCGGGCTTCGCGCTGCCGTTGCTGCAGCGCCTGAAACACAAGGCCGGCAAGAAGCCAGGCATCCGCGTGCTGGTGCTGAGTCCGACGCGGGAGCTGGCGGCGCAGATCGGACAGAGCTTCGAGGCGTACGGCCGGCATCTGGAGTTCCGGCACACGATGATTTTCGGGGGCGTCAAGCAGGGGGGGCAGGTTCGTGACCTGAAGCGCGGTGTCGAGATCGTCGTCGCCACGCCAGGTCGGCTGCTGGATTTGATGGGGCAGGGGTACGTGGACCTCTCCCACGTCGAGGCGTTCGTTCTCGACGAGGCCGACCGCATGCTGGACATGGGATTCATCGACGACATGCGCCGCGTCATTACCCGCCTGCCGAAGAAGCGGCAGACGCTGCTGTTCTCGGCGACGCTACCCGACCCGATCCGCCGGCTGGGTCGGGAGATTCTGCGCGATCCGGTCGAAGTCTCCGTCACGCCGGAAGCCCCCGCGGCCCAGACGGTGCGGCAGGCGGTGTACCTGGTGGAGAACAGCCACAAGCAGGCGTTGCTGGAGCACGTGCTGGAGAACCCGGACATCACGCGGGTGCTGGTGTTCATCCGCACGAAGCGTAAAGCGGACCGTGTGGCGGCGAGGCTGAAAAGCAGGGAGATTCCCTGCCAGGCGATCCACTCCGACCGCTCGCAGAAGGAGCGCGAGCACGCGCTGAAGAGCTTCCGGGAGGGCAAAACGCGGGTGCTGGTGGCCAGCGATATCGCGGCGAGGGGCCTGGACGTGGACGATATCTCGCACGTGATCAACTTCGACATGCCCGACGAACCGGAAGTCTACATTCACCGGATCGGTCGGACCGGACGGGCCGGTTCGAGCGGTAAGGCGGTCAGCTTCTGCGGCATCGACGAGCGGGCGCATCTCGAGGCGATCGAGAAACTCATTCGCCAGCCGATCGATTCCGTGGATGATCACCCCTACCCTTCCCCGCTGCCGAGGAAGAAAAAATCCCGCGAGCCGACCACCCCCCGGCGGGTCAATCGCATACCGGTTCGGCGGAAAAATCCCTTCGGTCGGCGTTCGCGAAAACGGTGAAGTCTCGGTCCTGCAGCATGGTACGCTTCCTCCTTCGCTGAAGCTTCGGAGGATGAACCGCGATGACCATGCCGCCCGCCGTTCGCCAAAACGGTTAGGCGGGTCTTTGCGATCAGTCGATGTCCTCGGGGTACTCTTCGACGATGCCGATGCAGACGCTTGTTCCGGTGACGACGGGGAGTCGGTCGATTTCCTCGAGGGCCTGGCGGACGTTGCCCTCGAGGGCTTTGTGGGTGGTGATGACGATGGGTACGCCGCGGTCGGTATCCGGAGCGGGTTCCTGCTGGAGTAGGCTGGTGATGGAGATGTCGTGCTGGCCGAGCAGGCTGGCGATCTGGGCGAACACGCCGGGGCGGTCGCTGCAGGCGATGCGCAGGTAATATCGGCTGCGGACGTCGTCGACGGGTAGTTGACGTGCGGGTTCGGCGAGGTCGGGCCAGACGGGCAGGTGGTTGAAGATCGGCTGCCAGGTCCCCAGGGCCAGCGAGGCCAGGTCGGCGACGACGGCCGAGGCGGTGGGCATCCCACCGGCCCCCCGGCCGTAGTACATCGTGTGCCCCGTCGCGTGGCCGTAGACGCTGACGGCGTTGAAGGGCCCGGAGACCCAGGCCAGCGGATGGCTGCGGTGGATGAAGGCGGGTCGAACGCGGAGGGACAGTCCGTGTTCCTGGCGCTCGGCGATGGCCAGGAGCTTGATGACGTACCCGAGCTGCTGTCCGAAGGCCACGTCGCAGAGTTCCAGGTCGTCGATGCCGAAGGTGGGGATGGCTTCAAGCTCGACCCGTGCTCCGAAGGCCAGCCCGGCCAGGATGGCGAGTTTGTGGGCCGAGTCCCCGCCGGTGACGTCGAGGGTGGGGTCGGCTTCGGCGAGTCCCTGCCGCTGGGCGTCGGCGAGGACCTCGGCGTAGGACCGCCCGTGCGCGGTCATCTCGGTGAGGATGTAGTTGCAGGTTCCGTTGACGATGCCGAACAGGGCGTCGAGGCGGTTGGCGATGAGTCCGTCGTTCAAGGCGCGGACGATGGGGATACCTCCTGCGCAACTGGCCTCGAAGGCGATGGCCCGGCCGTGATGGCGGGCCCGGGCGTAGAGGTCGGCCCCGGCGTGGGCGAGGAGGGCCTTGTTGGCGGTGACGACGTCCTTGCCGGCGTTCAGGGTGCGCTCGACGACGGTGCGTGCGAAGTCCAGTCCCCCGACGAGTTCGACGACGGCTCCGACGGCGGGGTCGTCCAGAGCGGTCTGGAGATCGTCACGGAAGAGGGATTCGTCCAGCCCGAGCGAGCGGGCGTGGTCGAAGTTGACGTCAACGACGTGGCGGAGTTCGACCGGCCGGCCGAGCCGGGCGGCGAGGATCTCGCGGTCCCGGGTGAGAATCCGCCCAGCGGCTCCACCGACGGTTCCGCACCCGACGATTGCCACGCCCAGGGGTGTGTCTGGATTGCTCATGCGTACTCCCGAAAAAACCGCCGACATGGTACGCGACAGCCCGATCCATGCCAATGTCAAATATGGAGTGTCGGAAGTCGGGGGCGAATGGGAAAGGCGGACTGCGATGTTTCGTCGCATCGGGTTGTCGCCGTTGGCGGGAGGGGGTATGATTCGTTCATGGACGCGGAACCCGGAACCCCCTCCCCCGAGCCGATTCGTCAGCGTCGGACGCTGGCTGCGATTGTCTTCACGGACATCGTGAATTACAGTGCGCAGATGCAGACCGACGAGGACCGGACGCTTCGGCTGGCCAGACGGGACCTGGACTACATCCGCAAGGTCTGCGGCGAGTGCGAGGGCAAGGTGCTGAAAAATACCGGAGACGGGCTTCTGATGTACTTCGACTCGGCGGTGCAGGCGGTGGCGTGTGCGATGCAGGCACAGAAGGCGCTGGCTTCGCTGAAGAGCAAGCTGCCCCCCGAGGAGGTGCTCCAGCACCGCATCGGAATTCATCTGGGAGACGTGTTCGTCGGCGACGGGGACGTGATGGGCGACGGGGTGAATATCGCCTCGCGTCTCCAGGCCGAGGCCGAGCCGGGCGGGGTCTGCGTCTCGCAGACGGTTTACGACGTGGTGAAGAACCGCCTGGGGGTCAAGGCGACGTATCTCGGGCCTCGCGAGTTGAAAAATATTCAGGAGGCCGTCCCGGTCTACCAGATTCTGCTGGATGCGGCCGCGGCGGCAACGGGCGGTCGGCTGGTCGATCGTCGGAGCTGGCTTCGGCGGTACTGGCCGGTCGTCGGGGGGAGCGCGACGGTGCTGGCGGCCGGCGCCGTGGTGCTGGCGGTCTGGCTGGGCGGGGAGGGTCAACCGGCGCGGGAAACGGCGGCCGCTGACGCCCCACCGACGGACGCGACCTCCGCGGAGGTCGCCCCGGACGGACCTGTCCCGTCCAACGGGGACAGCCCCGGCCCGGACGAACGGACCGCTGCGGACACCGAACGACGACGCCTGGCCGGGTTGAGTCGGAATCCGTCCGACTCGGCCCATACCGGCCAGAGGCTGCAGGCGGATTCACCGGAACCCGATAGGCCGGACGAGCGGGGCGATCCGCGCCTGGAACGCCTGATCCGGCGAGGAATGATGAACCAGGATTTCCAGCCCATCGCAGAGTACCTCCGCCGGGAGCGCAGCCCGGGCGATCCGGAGGTGGAGCAGTGGGAGCAGGTGGCGGCCCTGCGGAAGCTGGCGCGGATTCGCGTCATGACCGCGACTTCCGACGACCCGGTCCGGCTGCAGGTCCCGGGTCATTCCGGACAGATGGTGGAAATTGGCCTCTGGATGGGGCAGGATCGGTCCTTCCGCGTTCGGTTGCCGGGCGACGTGCCGTTGCGGCGGATGCGTCGACTTCCGGCGTGGTTCGTGGTGGGGATCTACGAAGCCGTCGCACAGAGTCCGCGGCAGAAGCGTGCCGCCCGTTTTCTGGCCGATGAAGCTCGCCGGCTTGGGCTGCTGGAACACCGCCCGGAAAGCGGAGCCGACGAATCTCAGCCCGGCTCCCCGCCTCACCCTCGACCGCCGCCGCAACGGTGAACAGTCCCCACGGACGGGCCGGGGGATGGCCTCCTGCCAGGCCCGACGGGCGCAGCAGGATGCACCTGCTCGCTTGCTTCTGAATCACTACGCAGACGATTGATCACACAGGAGTTTTCCATGACAGACAACGGTTCGTTTACGTTTGCCATTCTCGGCGCGGGCGGACGGGGGCAACATCTCGGCAACTGGATTGCCGAGCACCCCGATGCCGGTCGCGTCGTCGCCGTGGCCGAGCCTCTCCCCGAGCGCCGTTCCGCCGTCGCGGAACGTCACGGCCTCGCCGAGGACATGCAGTTCGAAACCTGGCAGGACCTGCTGGAACGCCCCAAGCTCGCCGACGCCCTCCTCAACACCACGATGGATCTCGATCACGTCGGGTCTTCCGCCAAGGCGCTGGACCTGGGCTACCACATGCTGCTGGAGAAGCCCATGGCGACCACGCTGGACGACTGCATCGCCATCGACCAGGCCCGGCAGAGAAACAACCGCATTGTCGCCATCTGCCACAACCAGCGACACCACCGCATCTACGCCGAACTGAAGCACCTTCTCGACGAAGGGGCGATCGGCCGACTCATGACCTTCGACCAGCTCGAAGGCGTCGGGCACCTCCACATGTCCCACAGCTTCGTCCGCGGCAACTGGGGCAACGAGTCCCGCAGCACCTTCATGCTCCTGGCCAAAAGCTGCCACGACCTCGATATCCTCGCCTACCTCGTCGGTCGTCCCTGCCGGCGGGTCAGCTCGTTCGGCAACCTGACGTATTTCCGTCCCGAGAACGCGCCGCCCGGCGCCCCGCCCCGCTGCACGGACGGCTGCCCGCACGAGACCGACTGCACCTACTCCGCCCTTCGGATGTACATCCACGAACAGGACCAGCACTGGTTCGCCGGTCACGCCGGCATGCTCGACAAATCTCCACAGGATCAACTGGACATGCTCCGCACGGGGCCCTACGGGCGATGCGCCTGGCAGTGCGACAACGACGTCGTCGACCATCAGGTCGTCAACTTCGAGTTCGACGACGACGTGACCGGCACGTTCACCATGACGGGCTTCACCGCTGGCGGCATGGACAGCCGACACATCCGCCTGCACGGCACGGAAGGCTGCCTCAAGGCCCATATCGGCGGCAACGTCATCGACTGTTGGCGGTTCAAGGACGACGCCCACACCCGCTTGGAGGTTGCCGAGCAGACCGGCGGGCACGGGGGGGCGGACAGCAACATCATGGCCAACTTCGTCGAAGCCCTCCGCCGGAACGACCCGGACCACGTCCTGACCGGCACGGCCGAGTCCCTGCAGAGCCATGCCCTCGTCTTTGCGGCTGAGAAATCCAGGCGGGAACGCCGCATGGTCGAACTCGAGGAGTTCAACACGACGGACTGAACCCGGCCTACAATGGCGAAAACGTTCCGACCGGAGACCCCATGAACCTTCACGACTATTTCGAAACCACGACCGGGCTGGGCGTCCTCGCCACGGCCGACGCTGCGGGGAAGGTCGATGCCGCCGTCTATGCACGCCCCCGCGTCATCGACGAACAGACCGTCGCGTTCCTCATGGCCGACCGACGCAGCCATGCCAACCTTCAGGCAAACCCCCACGCCGTCTACCTCTTCCGCGAGGACGGGCCCGGTTATCAGGGCCTTCGTCTTGGCCTGAGCGTGCAGCGTGAATCCGATGATCCCGAGTTGGCCGATTCGCTCCGCCGGCCCAGCACACCTGACCGCTGCCGACCTGCCCAGGGCGAGAAGCGGTTCGTCGTCTATTTCCGCATTGACGAGCACCGCCCCCTTGTCGGGAACGGTGAATAGGACTCGCCCATGCCGGAATCCCTGCGTACACTGGCCGACCGCGTGGGCCTGAACATCGGATGCTGCGTCGGCGATGGGCCGTTCCTCGATCCCCAGCCCGCCCCCGGAGTCAGCCAGTTGCCCGGCAGCATCAGCAGCCCCAGCAGCAGCCAGAACCGTTGAGAATCACCAGCCATGTCGCCCAGAAAGACATCATCGCAGCACCTGGATCGCCTCCAGCCGATTCCCAGTCCATTCCAGCAGACCCGAACGAGGCTTGCCAGAGACCGGGCCGGCCGGTAAGATAGTCCGTCATCGCAACCAGGTGGCACAGGCGTCTCGCCCATGAGCCGGATTGCCGTCAGGCAGGCTCACGGGCATCCTGCCCGTGCGATTCGCACAACACCACAACCCATCAGGACCAGGATGGTCCTGCTACCACCGGCACGATGCCAGTGCCCCTCACAGCGAAAGCCGCCCCATGAACCTGAGCAACAAACGCATCCTCGTGATCGGCGGGGCCGGGCTGATCGGCTCGCACGTCGTCGAGCAGCTCCTCGCCGAAGACGTCGCCGAGGTGATTGTCTACGACAACTTCTCGCGCGGCACGCGGGAGAATCTCTCCGACGGTCTGGCCGATCCCCGCTGCCGGATTTTTCCGCTGGGGGGCGACATCTGCAGGCCCGACATCCTTTCCAATGCCGTCCAGGACGCCGACGGCGTGGTGCTGCTGGCGGCGCTGTGGCTGCTGCACTGCCACGAGTACCCGGACTCGGCCTTCGAGGTCAATATCCGCGGGACCTTCAACGTCCTGCAGGCCTGCGTGAAACACAACGTCCAACGCCTGGTCTACTCCAGCTCCGCCAGCGTCTACGGCGACGCGCTGGAAGAACCCATGAGCGAGGACCACCCGTACAACAACTGGACGTTCTACGGCGCGACGAAGATCGCCGGCGAGCACATGTTCAAGGCCTTCCACAAACGCTACGGACTCCACGGCGTGGGGCTGCGGTACATGAACGTCTACGGCCCTCGGCAGGATTACCAGGGCGCGTACATCGCGGTGATGATGAAAATCCTCGATTGCATCGACCGCGGCGAACAGCCGACCGTCTACGGCGACGGGTCGCAGAGCTACGACTTCATCGAAGTCTCCGACGTCGCCCGCGCCAACGTCTGCGCCCTGAAATCCGACGTCCCCTTCGGGTTCTACAACGTCGGGCGGGGCATCAAGACCAGCATCAAAGAACTGGCCGAACTCCTGCTGGAGCTGACCGGCAGCGACCTGGGCATCCGCTACGAGCCGTCCGGCCCGACGTTCGTGACCAACCGGGTCGGCACGACCGAAGCCGCCCGCCGGGACCTGGGCTTCGAGTGGTCCGTCGACCTCCGCGAGGGCATGCAGCGCCTCGTCGACTGGCGGGCCCGCCACAAGGACCAGGTCGACGCCCGTCGCCAGCGGGCCGGAGCTGACGCATGACCGACACCGCCAAGCGTTTCATCCCCATCGCGCGTCCAGCCATGGGCGAAGACGAGTGGCACGCCTGCCGGGAGAGCATTCTCGCAGGATGGATCACCCAGGGCCCGAAGGTCGCTGCGTTCGAGAAGCGTTTCTCGGCGCGGCACGGGGCGTCCCACGCCATCGCCTGCTCGAATTGCACGACCGGGCTGCACCTGATCCTCGCCGCGCTGGGTATCGGCCCGGGCGACGAAGTGCTCGTGCCGAGCTTCACCTGGGTCGCCACCGCCAACGCCGTCTGCTACACCGGCGCGACGCCGGTTCTCGTCGACGTCGACCGCGCGACCTACAACCTCGCCCCGGCCGATGTGGCTGCGAAGATCACCGGCCGGACGCGCGCGGTCATCGTCGTTCATCTCTTCGGACTCTGCGCGGATGTCGACGCCGTCCACCACGCACTCGGCGACCAGGCCGGGCGGATCGATATCATCGAGGACGCCGCCTGCGCGACGGGCGCGACCTGCCGGGGACGCTGCGCGGGCACGCTCGGCCGGGCCGCGGCGTTCAGCTTCCACCCCCGCAAGAGCGTCACCACCGGCGAAGGCGGGATGGTCGTCACCAACGACGCCGACCTCGCCGAAGCCGTCAACCGTCTGCGCAACCACGGCGCGAGCATTTCGGAAGAACAGCGGCACCAGGGGCCGAAACCCTACCTCCTGCCGGACTTCGGCGAACTGGGCTTCAACTACCGCATGACGGACCTCCAGGCGTCGGTCGGGTTGGTCCAGTTGGAGAAACTCGACGGCTTCCTCGCCGAACGCCGCCAGTGGGCGGCGTGGTATGACGAACAACTCGCCGACGTGCCCTGGCTGCGGACGCCGACCGTTCCGGAGGGGGTCGGGCATGCCTGGCAGTCGTATGTGACGTACGTCGACGAGGCCCTCGCGCCCCGTCCGCGAAACGACCTCATGGAAGCCCTCCAGCAGGCCGGGATCAGCACGCGCCCCGGCACGCACGCGGTCCACATGCTGGGCTACTACCGCAACCACTTCGGGCTGAACCCCGACGATCTGCCCGCGACCCGCGATTGCGACCGCTACACGATGGCCATCCCCCTGCACAATTGCATGACCGTCGACGACTTCGCGCACGTCGTCGAGACGATCAAGGGACTCGAGTGAATGTGCGGCATCGCGGGCGTGATTTCCCTAGAAGGCCGACCGCTGGAAACCGATCGGCTCAAGGCGATGACCGATGTCGTCGCCCACCGCGGCCCGGACGACGGGGGGTACCTCCTCGCTGACGTTCGCACCGGCCGGGCCGAGGCCCTGACCGACGCCGCGTTCCGCACCCTCCGCCCCGACCTGCCCGTCTTCGAGGACCCCGCCGGGCAGCGACTCGTCCACGACGGGCCCTGGTCGCTGTTTTTCGGGCACCGCCGATTGAGCATCCTCGACCTCTCGCCCCGGGGCCATCAGCCCATGGCCAATCCCGCCGGAGACGTCTGGATCGTCTACAACGGCGAGGTCTATAACTTCCGCGAACTCCGCGCCGAACTCGAAGCGCTGGGCCAGTCCTTCACCAGCACCTCCGACACCGAGGTCGTCCTGCGGGCCTACGAGGTCTGGGGCCTGGAGATGATCCGCCGGCTCAACGGCATGTTCGCCCTGGCGATCTGGGACGCTCGCAAGCAGCAGGCGATCTTCGTCCGCGATCGTTTCGGGATCAAGCCGCTGTACACACTCCAACGGGAGGGGAGGCTGTACTTCGGATCGGAGATCAAGTCCATCCTCGCTGCCCTCGACCGCGCGCCGGGCGTGGACCTGCTGGCGATGAATGAGTACTTCTCGTTCCAGAACGTCTTTTCCGACCGGACGCTCTTTGAAGGCGTTCGGCTGCTGCCTCCCGGACACCTGATGATCGCCGACCTCCGTACCGGGCAGGTCCGCCGGAAACTCTACTGGGACTTCGACTTCGAGAAGGAAATCGACGAGTCCCCCGACGTCGTCCGGGACCGGCTTGCTGCAGCGATACGCCACGCCGTCAATCGCCAGTGCGTCAGCGACGTGCCGGTCGGCAGCTACCTCTCCGGCGGAATGGACAGCGGAACGATCACCGCCCTGACAGCCGAAACCTTCGGGCGAATTTTCACCTTCACCGGCGGGTTCGATCTCTCCGAGGCCGCCGACCACGAACAGCATTTCGACGAACGCGAACTCGCCGAACGCATGGCCAATCTCTTCCAGACCGAGCACTACGAGTGCGTCCTGCACAGCGGTGACATGGAAGCGGTCATGGAAAGGCTGATCTGGCACCTCGAGGACCCGCGCGTCGGGCAGTGCTACCCGAATTTCTACATCAGCCGACTCGCCGGCAAATTCGTCAAGGTCGTCCTCTGCGGGACCGGCGGGGACGAACTGTTCGGAGGGTATCCATGGCGGTACGCGGCTGCGGTCGGCGGCGGGCCGGACAACTTCGTCGAAAACTACTACCGCTATTGGCAACGGCTGGTCAGCAACCGCGAGAAGTTGCGCTTCTACAACCCCGATACCCTCGATCGCCTCAAAGCGATCGGCACGGACGAGGCCCGGCCCTTTGAAAACCATACCCTCAACGCCTTCCGGTCCGTGCTGGCCCTTCGGCAGAGACCTCGCAGCCTTTCCGAGCAGGTCGACCGCGCGCTGTACTTCGAGTGCAAGACCTTCCTCCACGGGCTGCTCGTCGTCGAGGACAAGCTTTCGATGGCCCACTCGCTTGAAACCCGCGTGCCTTTCCTCGACAATGAACTCGTGGACCTCGCCTGCAGAATTCCGGTCCGACTGAAGGTCGCCGGGATTGACAATATCGAGCGGCAAGACGAGAACCTCCCCCGCAAAGAGTACTACCGCCAGAAAATGCATACCGGCAAGAACATTCTGCGTCAGTCGATGGAGCGACTCCTGCCGCCCGACATCGTCAACGCCCGCAAGCAGGGCTTCAGCGCGCCGGACGAAAGCTGGTTCCGAGGCCGAAGCGAACAATACGTTCGCGACCGCCTGCTCAGCGCCGGAGCGATGCTGCACGACTACGTCAGCCCGCAGTTCATCGACGATGCCTTGACCATTCACTCCAGCGGGCAGAAAAACAAGCGGCTTCTCATCTGGAGCCTTCTGAGCTTCGAGTACTGGCTGCGGGTGTTTCAACCAAGACTTCCCTAGAGCGCGAGTTGACGAAATGACCGGCCCGGCCCCGCGCGTCGGCGTGATCGGAGCGAGCACGTTCGCTGGCCAAGCGGAAAACCGCTATCCTCAACCGGGCTGAAAAAGGTACAATCCCCCACGCATGATCCCCCTTCTGGTCATCCTGGCGATTGCCCTAGCGATGCGGGTGCTGTTCGTGGTCTCCTCCGGATCGGACCGGGTCGTGCATCAGTGGATCATCCGGCGGTGCCGGCAGCAGGGATACCGCTTCGCCGAAACCGAGGACTCCCTCATACCCGGGGTGCTGGTCTATCCGCAGTTGTGGCACTACCTTTGCGCGCAGCTGCCACGCCGGAGGACCTGGCTGATCTCCTTTCTGCTGATTGCCCTGCTGGATACCCTGACCGTCGCGGGCGTCTATGTGGGTGCCTCCCTGTTCCTGCCTCAAGACCGCCTGAACTGGCCCCTGCCCGCGCCGTTCAGCCCCGCCGTCGCCGTCGCCGCCCTCTACGCCCTGCTCCCGCTGTTCATGACCCCCAACGCCCGCATCCGGGAAAGCGGAACCCGCGTGCCGGGCTACGTGCTCGGGCTGGGCTACCTGCTGGTCCTCGGAGTTGCCCTGCTGGGCGGAGGCTGGTGGGGCTACGTCCTCGCCGGCGTCCTGAGCGTCCTGATCGTCCACACCAGTCAGTTTGCCAGCCAGGCGATTTACGGCTTCGCGATCGTTCTCAGCATAGCCTACTTCACCCCCTTCCCCGCCATCGCGACGTTCGGCAGCATCCTGCTGATGCTTTGCGTGCCCGGCTCGAAGACCCGCAACCTCCTCCATCAACGCCTCGCCCACTGGCGGTGGTACATTACGAATCAGAAAACCTTCACCGCCGTCGCCTCGCGCAACAAACCGTCGGCCTTCCTCCGCCTGCCGGTCACCTTTGTACGCACCCCCCGGCGGGCCCTGTCGCTTCTGTTCTTCCACTGCAGCCCGTTCATCCTGCTGTACTGTACGCCCCCGCTGGTGGTGCTGCTGTACTGGCTTGCTGTCGGGCGTCTGCCCGTCGACACCTTCCTGGCCGATCCCTGGCTGGGTTATGCCTTCTGGGTCACCGTCGCCTCACTGGGTATGTTCGTACTGACCTCGTTGCGGCCGCTGTTGTTCCTCGGAGAGGCCGAACGCTACGTCGAATTCGCCGGGTGGGCGATCTGCCTGCTGTTCGTCGCCTCGCTCGGGAATCAGCACTCGCAGGGCGGCGACCTCCTCGCGCTGGTGCTGTTCCTGCTGGCGGCACAGATCGTCGCCGTCGTCGTCAATTTCCTGCTCGCCGCCTCCCCACTCATCCGTTCCCTGCTCCGTAACGAAACCGAAGAAGGGCTGGCCCAGCTCATCGACTATCTCCGCACCGATCCGGGCCGGGGCATCGCGACCATACCGGCCAAGCTCGGCTTCGAACTCAGCAACGCCCTACCCGACGCGGGGAAAAAGTTTTACTTCAACATGCTGCTGACCCACGACCGAGGCGGGTTCTCCTACATGAACCGCGCGCAGGTCCAGCACGAATACATCCGGCCGGACTTCGAAACACTCGCCGAGGAGTTCGGCGTAGACACCGTCGTTGCCGACAAAGCCTACGTCCACAAGGCCGCCGAGGAACGCATCGACTACGGCCTCGAACATCGCAAGCCCGTCTTCGAGAACCGCCGCTTCGCCGTCTATCGCGTCCAGTCCGCAAAGAGTGCTTCGGCCCAGGGCTGATCCGCCGCCCGGCATCTCCTACCCGACTTCGTCGGCGCCCGTCCGCCCCCCAACCCGACCATGCCTACAAAGCCAGACGAACAGCCGACGGACCGGTGCAGGCATCTTCAGGACCGAATAGAGTCCCTCGTCTTCCGGCCGAAAGAAACCGACCGCCCAACCCGTCAGCAGCAGCACCGCTCCGGCCGAAACCGTCGCGACCACGCCCGCCACGGTTCCGCCCCACCGCATCAGTCCCCCCACCTGCAGACCGATAATCCCCAGGCTCAGAAGCAGCCTGCCCCAAGCCAGCCCGAATCGCCTGCCGATGACCAGGCAGTACATCGTGCTGATGAACGCATGCGCCCCCAGCGTTGCCAGACCCGCGCCCAGAATGCCCACCTCCGGGATCAGTAGCAGGTCCAGCAACAGGTTCACGCCCGAGGCCGCCAGGTTGATCGCCACCATCCGACGGACCAGAGTGTACGCCACAAACACCGGGCCGCACAGGCTGTTGAGCACCGCGAGATACACGCTCATCAGCAGGACCGGGAAAATCCTCGCCGAAGCGGCAAATTCGCCCCCGAACACCGCCGGGATCAGCCAGTACCCCCCCAGCCCGCCCGCGAGAATCACCAACCCCCAGAGGAAATGAATCTGCGGGATCACGCGCTGGGTGAACCGGCTGACCTTCGCGTCTTGCCCGCCATGGGCGAGCGTGACGAAAATCGGCGTTAGGACGGCCGGCATGAGCAGTGCGAGCGACTCAACCGTTCCCATCCCGCTGTAAGCCAGCGCATACACCCCCACGTCCTCGAGCGAGGCCACCTGCTTGATGACCGCGATGTCGACCCAGCCGAAAACGAACCCCCCGACGGCCGTGAACAGGAACGGCCAGGAAAACCCCGCCAGTTTCGCGCACAGCCTGCCCGAGACCCGCACCGGCAGCAGCAGGGACCGCTTGAACCACAACGCCGTCGCGCACCGCACGCACAGCGTCACGCCGATGATGATCCAGAGGATACGCAGCAGCTGCCCGCCCCAGACGAGAATCAGCACGAGCACGAGCAGTTTCTCGACCACTTGGGCCAGTGCGAGTTTGCGGAACTCCGTCCCGACCTGGGCGAGTTGACGGAGCAGGTCCGTCGAAATCAGCGACAGCAGGTGAAACAGCGCGACGACCAGCACGGCGGTCGGCAGGCCGAGATAGTCCAGCAACGGAAATCGCCCGATCCACCCGCCCCCCCCCGCCAGCGCGACCAGCACGGCGATCACCGACAGTCGGCTCCAGAAGACCTCGCTGACGGATCGGCCCTCCGCGTTGCGAACGGTGGCGAACCGGGTATACCCCACCGCCGTCCAACTGCACGTCAGCAGATAGCCCAGTTGCGTGACCATCAGAAACACGCTCATTCGACCGTAGAGTTCCGCGCCGAGCTGCCGCGTGATTACCGCCAATGCCGCCAAATGCAGCGCCTGGACGAACAGCTTCGAGACCCCCAGCAGGCCGAAATTCTCGACCGACCCGGCGATGCTCCGACCGAGGTGGAACGGCCCGTCCTGCTCGGGCGCCGTGCCCGCAACCGGCGGGGGAGTGGTCGAGTCCGGCTCAATCGGTGAACAACGACGCATACAGCCGACCTTCTTTGCTCTGGAGAACCTCGGGCTGGAAGAGGCTGATGGCGATCTGACGCGCCCGCTGGCCGAACCGGCGAGCTTCGTCGGGGTGGTCCAGCAGATACTCGCAGGCGTCGGCCAGCGCGTCGATGTCGCCGTAGTTCGCCAGCAGACCGGAATACCCGTCGACCACCAGCTCGCAGTGCCACTCGATATGGTACGCCACCAGAGGCCGCTCCGCCAGGGCAGCCTCGACCAACACAGACCCCGCCAGCGGGCAGATCATCACATCGATCGAAGCGAACAAATCCTTGAGAAACCGGTTCTCCCGATAGCCCAGCATCCGGACCCGGTCGCCGAGACCGTGTTCGGCGATGTAGCGTTCCAGCTCCGCCCGTTGAGGCCCGTCGCCTGCAATGAGCAGCCCCGCGTCCTCCCGCCGACACGCCAGCCGACCGAACGCCCGCAGAACGTCGGCGGGAAATTTTTCCGGAGACAGCCGACCGCAGTACAGCAGCAACTTCCCGGGCAAGCCCAGCTCGTCACGAACGTCCCGCCGGTCGGCCGGGTCCTCGAACAGGTCAGGCTGGATGTTCACCCGCGCGACCACCGACCGTCTCAGCGGAGCCCCGCAGTGGATCGCGTAGTCGAGATTGTTCTT
This sequence comes from uncultured Planctomycetaceae bacterium, assembly GCA_964388425.1. Classification (GTDB taxonomy): domain Bacteria; phylum Planctomycetota; class Phycisphaerae; order SM23-33; family SM23-33; genus CAYMAP01. The sequence goes on along the minus strand of CAYMAP010000004.1, from coordinate 7,785 downwards.
GTTGCCTCCGAAAACGTAATCCGACCGCCGATAGACGAACCGCTCCTGGCGGGTCTCGACATATCGCGACAAGGCATGTGCCCAACGAGGCAACTCCTGTGGAGGCCAGACCGCCCGGCCTGTCGAGAGAAAGATCAACCCGAAATTCCCGCGGACATCCTGAATGTGCTTCACCCCGAGAATCCCCTTCAGCAGCACGCCGCGAAGCCCCATGATGTGCGGTTCCATCGAGCGGATCACGCCGAACCCGCGCTGCCGGATCAACCTGCACATCCACCCCAGCGAGCAGGCCTGGCCCAGCAGAAACGACGTGTACTGACAGCCCATCTGCTTGACCCGACGAACCCACGCCGGATGCGGGACGTCCATCATCGAAAACCGCGGGGAGACCGACACCTCGTGATGCTCCGGGCTGCCGGGGCAGAGGAACAGAATCTTCGGAAAGTATGGATGTGCCAGCGCCCCGAGGTGTTCCGTCCCGCGCGCACGGACGGCCGCATACCCCGAGGGACTCAGCAGCAGCAGATTTCGGCCCGGAGGGGACTTCCGGGTCCCGGCGTAACGGAGGCACAGCACGACGTATGTACAGAGCAGACCGGCCAGCCCCAGCGGGAACAGCACCAGGTCCAACAGTCGGGCCAGGGGTTTCCAGAAAGCCATCGATACCCACCTTCCAAAGGAACGGGTTTCACCCGTGCAGATCAGCGGTCCCGGCCGAGGTGGCAATACCACCTTAACCGGCTGCCTTGCAGACCGGCGATGAAACCCGTTCAAAGCGATCGGACAAATGGGCCGGCCGACGAGCAACGCCGGACGCACGACCCGCGATGCAAAGTAGCCTCACCCCTCCGCTCCGTCAAGCGCGGGGCCGGGGTCATCGTAATCCTGGCTTTCCGGGGGCGACGTTCCAATTCCTTGTACATCACAGCCACCCTCTATGGGATGGCTGGGGTCGCCTTTCTTTTGCGTTTTCTACCAACCATCGGGGCAATCCAAATCGGCCAGATGGAGTTATTGAGATATCGTTTTCCTCAAAACCTTGGCCGGGTTACCAACGACGACCACGTGATCGGGAACACTATCAAGAACGGCACTTCCCATTCCAATCAGGCAGTAATTGCCAATCGTGATATTTCCGATAATAGCAGAATTGGTGCCTATGTAGCACGACTGACCAACAGTCACGCCGCCGGATATGCAGACGCCTCCTGTAATACAGGTATAATCGCCAATCACGTCATCGTGACTTATTACGCAATTGGGCAGAATAATCACATGATTGCCTATCTGCACGTTTGAGGTGACCGTCACATTCTGAAAGACAACCGTTCCGGATCCGAGCCGTGCCATTGAGGAGACGGATGCGGAAGGGTGAATGATCGTTTCAAATCGTTCGTCGGGTAGTTTTGTTTTAGCGATGATGTCGTTCTTTTTCCAGAAGTTACATGGGCTGCCGATGCCGTTGATAAAAAAACAGTCGGCGTATTGATGAGCCGAGTTGAGGGGGCCTAAGACCTTAACGCCATAGTATTCTCGACCCCAGTTCTGCTCGTTGTCGTCAAGAAACCCAATGCACTCGTATCGTTTTGACTGGGCGGATGCATTGATCTCGTTCATGGTGTCAAGGATGTCGATACAGTTGCCCCCTGTGCCCAGTATTACAATTCTCTTCTGCATGAGCCTACCCTTGCTGATTTGTACCGGCTCAGCCTGAATTGGGCGTGAGCCGGTTCGGCTAAGGTACTGACCTGCCCGTCGCCGTGCCTGTCGGCAGGCAGGCACAGGCAGGTCCGTCCGACCGTCGGACGGTGTTTTGTGTTCCGAGGCTGGATTTTCTGAGAACCTGTATGAAAACGTGGCATGGCCGTCTCGGTCATGCGTTTCACGGGGATCCTGCCCGTACAGCGGGCCGTAGCCCTGCGGTCGAGGTCCCGGCCGGCTTATCGCTGGCGGGTTGCTTCCCAGCAGAGCCCGCTTCCGTTTTACCGACCGATTGCATTGTCCCGCTCGATTCCGTCATGGTCAATCTCATTCTGTCAGTCCGTCAGGCCGACAGTTCTCCCAGTCGCGTAGCGCAGCCGCTCCTGGCTGAGATTCTTTACTGTTTTGGCCCTGTTTCCCAAGCAAATCCACAGCCGGGAGCGGCTGTGCTACACACAATGGACTTTTCAGACAAAGCCCAGATGGCAACCAGCGTACAGGCATTGAACATCCCCTTCTCCCACTGCCACCACGCCACCGCAGCCGTCGTCGCCACCATCAGCCAGTTGCCCGGCAGCATCGGCAGCCCCAGCAGCAGCCAGAACCCGTTGAGAATCACCAGCCATGTCGCCCAGAAAGACATCATCGCAGCACCTTGATCGCCTCCAGCCGATTCCGTATATTCTTGCTCGAATCGGCAGGGTACGCTACAATGCCCGGTCTTACCTTCCCCCCTGCACAAGGAACCACATCATGGGACAGCGACGCGACCGGATCAACCGCAGGCTGGCAAAACAGGAAACGACCCGCAAGAAAAACGCCCCCCGCAAGGCCAAGGAACGTCTGCGCAAAGCGGCACGGGCGGAAAAACGTCAGCATCAGTCTTCCTGAGACCCGCAACCCTTCATCAAGGAACCGTAGCCATGACTCCCCGCGAAATCGTCTTCGCCAACCTTGCGTGGGACAATCCGCCCCGGCCCGGGCTGCACTTTGACCGCGACCGTCTGAACGACTTCGCCGGTGCGGGTCCGGGGCCGTCTAAAAAGTACGAACAGAAACGCTGGACCGAGGGCAATCTCGAATACTACGACGATCCCTGGGGCAATCTGTGGTACCGCATGACCGAAGGCCCCAAAGCCGGCGAGGTCCACACCCCCGTCCTCGACGACTGGGGCAAGCTCGACCACATCGAGCTGCCCGACTTCGATGATCCCGATCGCTACACCGAACTCAACGACGTCTACGCCCAATTCCCCGACCGCTTCCACATTGCCGGCATGCCCGGGTGGGTCTTCGCCACGGCGAGGTACATGAGGAAGATGGAAATCTACTTCATGGATCTCATCGAGTACCGTGCCGAACTCGATCGGCTGCACGAGAAGCTCTGTGACCTGTTCGCCCGCGTCATTGAGTTGTACGGCCAGTCGGACGCGGACGGGATTTTCTTCTGCGAGGACCTCGGCGTCCAGGATCGGACGCTGATGAGCCCGGCGATGTGGCGGGACGTCTTCAAGCCGCACTACAAGCGGCTCGTCGGTGTCGCCCACGACTGCGGCCTGAAGGTCCTCATGCACTCCTGCGGGTACAACTGGGACCTTCTCGACGACCTCATCGATGCGGGCATCGACTGCTTCCAGTTCGACCAGCCCGCCGCCTACGACATGCCCGCCTTGGCTGAGAAGCTCCGCGACGCGAAGGTCGGGCTCTGGTCGCCCGTCGACATTCAGCGCGTCCTGCCGACCGGCGACAAGGAATTCATCGAGGCCGAGGCCAAACGCATGGTCGAAACCTTCCGCGGGGGCCTGATCGTCAAAAACTACCCGGACCTGCAAGGCATCGGGGTCAAGGAAGAGTGGGACGACTGGGCCTACCACGCCGTCCTCGAGGCCGGCGGCGTCACCACCGACGCCTGAACGCGGAATCTCAGCTCAGTGAGAAGGGCGGGTGCTTTCGTCTTCGCGTGAAGCCTCGACGTGCCAAGCAGCACTCACGCGGTCTTTTTCAGCACCC
>CAYMAP010000004.1:0-3974 GCA_964388425.1 uncultured Planctomycetaceae bacterium | reverse complement strand
CAGCACCCTCAGCGGACTGCGGGGCAAGGACGAGATTCCCTACACCGCGACGCTCGGGCTGGGCGTGGACACGCCGATGCTCGGTAAGCTCCGCCTGCCGATGGAGAAGTCCGGGAAACTCCCGCTGCCCAAGCCGGAGGACGCCCTGCGACTTATCGAGAGTCTGCGGTAAGGGCTTTTGGGTCTCGATGCTTGCCAAGGCCCTTCCGCCGACGTAGGTTATCCGTCATGGCGAAACTCTACGACGTGGCGGTTCTGGGGGACACACCGGCGGGCAACGCCGCTGCGGCAGTGCTCTGCAAGGCAAAGCGAAGTGTGACCGTCGTCTCCTCGCCGGTCGGGATGGTTATGCACTGCCCCCTCGCCGAGTGGGTGCCGGCCTTCCTGTTCGATCGGCTGGGCAAGGCGGGGCTAGGCAAGACCCTCGCCAGGCAGGCTGGCGCGACGCCGTTTTTCCGCGTGCTCTACCACGACGCCGCCCTCGAACGGTCCGCGGAATACAAACGCAAACCCCCCGCGGGGTACTTCCTGCCGGCCGGGGCGTTGGCGGAGCTGCTACACGGCCTGGCAGGGCGGGCGGGCGCAAACCATCGCACGAGCAAACACGCCCCGGCGATCGAACTCCACGAAGACGACATCGAGCTGCTCGGCACCCGCCGATGCCGCGCGAAGATGCTTCTGGTCGCGCAGGACTCGCCGACCCACACACTGGCCGAACTGGGTCGCCCGGTCCGGCTCGCGCCCGCCTCGCCGATGCTCTCGGTCGGGCTGGATATCCCCCTCAACGGCAAGCCCGGGCCCGACGACGAAGCCCTGCACATCGTCGAGATGGCCGAGCGGAGCGAACTGGCGATGTTCTTCACCGTCGCCGGCGTGGTGCATCTGCGGGTACTGAGTACCTCGCGGGCGGCGGGGAACCGGACGGCTGAACTCACCGCGCTCCTCGCACGCCTGCGTGAGACCAACCTCCTGCCGGGAAAACTCAGCCTGGGCAAGACGCGGGGGGCGGTGTGGCATCCACCGGCCGGGGCTGCCCTCGAACAGGAAACCCATGAGGCCAAGCGGACTCTGTTGATCGGATCGGCCGGGGGGTTTGCCGAGAGCACCACCGGACAGTCCCTCGCCCCTTCCGTCCAGTCCGGGCTGCTGGCGGCGAAACTCCTCGGCGAGGCCCTCGACGGCGGCAAGCCCCAGGAAAAGCTCATGGAATTTCGCGACCGCTGGCGGAAGGAATTGGCCGATTACCTCCGTCCGCCCAACACCGCGGTCTCCATGCTGCTGCCGTTGATGTTCCTCAACCCACGGATCGTGCCCAAACTCACTGCGGCCCTGCTCTGGGGCGAAGACGTCTGAAGCCCGGTCTGCGGCGGGTGAGCCGGCTTGCAAAAGCCGAGAGCCTTGCTCGCCGTGGTCGAGCACTGCGGCAAACCGTACAGCAGGGGCACCTGGCGATGGAGTTTTTCAGGTTGCCCAGCGAGCAGGATGCCGATGCCACGAACTATGCGGGGATTGTTTGTCCCCGAATGCGGGAAACGGGTGTACAATAGGCTCAGCCATCGTCGGCAAAGGAAGCCAAGCCATGTTCGGCTATTTCTGCCCGTGTTGCGGAAGGACGTTTGAAGGCCCCGAGGCCCGGAAACAAAGGTCCAAGTTGGGTCTGATCGACTATTACTGTCCGTCCTGCGAAGGTGTCAAGCTGAACCTTTCGGGCAGGCAGTTGTTGTTCGTGGCGGCGCTGGGGTGGATCCTTTTTTTTTATGCCCTTGGGCATGGTGGGTTTGCCCTGTTCTGGGCTTTGGTGTTGGCCCTGATGGCCCTGGTTCAGATAGTTCGTCATCGTCGAGCCGTCAAGCGGGTTGACGCGAGGGGCGACGCGAGGGGCGCTGAGTCGGCCTCGGCGGAGGAGGCCAGGCCGGAGGACGCATTGGCCAACCCGTATGAAGCCGACGTTTCCCCACAGCCCGAGACGGGCGGGGAGGCAGGGGACAAGTCGCCCCGAGATGCCGACGGTGCGAAGAAACACGTTTCCTCGTGAGCGTCCTTCCCGATCCAAACTGGCTTGTTGGGTGTTGCGGGGAGCCTTTTTTCCGGCGTGGGGGTCTGATAACCTGCGGGCATGGACTATCGTACGTTTCTGGCGGTGGATATCGATGAGCGCAGCCGACACCGATTGATCGAGGCTTTTTCGGCGGTGGTTCCCGCCGGGTGCCGGGTCAAACCGGTCGCATTGCCGAACCTGCACCTCACGCTGGCGTTTTTGGGGGAAGTGGACTCCGGTCGACTCGCACGGGTCTGTGCGCTGGCGGGCGAAGTAGCGAGCCATTCGAAGGGATTCGAGATGTCCCTGTCGGGTCTGCAGGTGGTTCCGCCTCGGGGGAACGCTCGGCTGGTCTGGTCGCCTGTCGATGACGGGCGGGAACGCTTGAGGGAACTGCACGATCGGCTGACGGATGAACTTCTGCGGAGCGAGGGCCTTGGGGGCCGGGACAGGGGGTTTCGCCCGCACGTGACCGTCGCGCGGGTCAGGCGAAGCCGACGCCGGGAGGACAAGTTGCTCCGTCAGGCTGTGGATAGACTGAGGGATACCTCGTTCGGCAGGACCTGCGTGGAGCATCTGAATGTTTACACCAGCGAACTGACGCCCGAAGGCCCGGTCTACGCCCGTGCATCGCAGTGTCCCTTGTCGGGATGATGTTTTTGAGAATTCGTACTGTTGTCCTTCAATGGCGATTCCCTCAAAACTGCCAAGGACGCTGTTGTAGGACCCTTTGGGGGACGTAACTCGATTGTTTTCGTTGACGGATCGTTCGGATGTTTCGTACGCGACAACTTTTGAGGGAGACGTCTTCAATAAAAGGTAAGGCGAATCCGATTGCATTTGCAGGGAAGCCAGTCGAATACTATATTCTTGCTGGAACCGGGCATATCTGCCGGTAGAGCGGATTCATGCGTGGCGCCGAAGCGTCGTAATATCATCTTAATAATACACAAAAGACGCCTCCCTCAGAATGACCCAGAACGCGGTTGTAGGACCATTGTGGGGACGGAACTCTATGATTTGCGTTGAAGAATCGCTCTGATGTTTTGTTTCGTCGACTTTTGAGGGACGTGTCAAAAAATTTGTTTTGCCCGGGGTTAGGAAAATCTGTTTTTATCTGGCCTAACCCTGTAGGGCATCGTATACTCTATTCATAGGGTAGTTACCCTAGTAAGGAAAAGGCACACGATGTTCCGCCCGGCAGCAACGAATTCCAGGTTGACGGCGAAAAGGCATTTTTCTCGGACCCTCCGGTTGTTCGTTACTTTTTGTTTCTCGCCCTTTGGCCGGGAGTTCCCTGTCGTCTTGAGAGGACGCCGTTTCGACCGCAATCACCTTGATTGGATCATCCCGGTTGTCATCCAGTCTTACCGGCCTGCGTCAGGTCGGGCAATCGGGCTATGATAAACGTATCGTTCGCATCTGGTCTCGTAACATGGAGAAGGAGTAGGACAATGAAGAAGAAAAGCGCATTTACCCTGATCGAAGTCCTGATCGTGCTGATTCTGCTGGGCATTCTGGTGGCGATCGTGCTGCCGATGCTGCAGAACACCAACCGCGCCCAAGGGACGGTCAATGCCGGCAATGCCAAGACGGACGCGGCGACAACGGCCCTGGCGAACTGGGACCAGGGCAACACCGATCTCGACGATGCTACCGTCGACAAGACCAGCTACGAGATGGAAGAAACGGTCGACGACAACATGCCCACCGACTAATCGAGTTGCGGTGGGCCTGGGCCCGACCTGAGCCGTTGTCCGGTGGAGGCAACTCACCGGACAGCCGATGAACAAGGACAGACGAAACCTCTGTTCACCGTCAGCAACAGGACTCCGGCCGGGAGGGTTCCGATGAGCCCTGCCCGGCCGGGGTCAATAGATCGGTTTTTACAACCGATCAGCAATGTTTCTGGATGTCTGGCAAAGCCGCCCTGAGA
>CAYMAP010000003.1:15113-36379 GCA_964388425.1 uncultured Planctomycetaceae bacterium | reverse complement strand
GAAGGAACGGAACATCAGGGCGATTCGTCAACGCAAAGAATAGAGGGTACCTTGAGGTACATCCCCAAAACGGTCCTTCCAGCGTGCCAGCGTGTTCTTGGCAGTTCTGAGGGAGGCGTCTTGCCTGAAAAGTCCATGCTGTGTGTGGCACAGCCACCCTCGGCTGTGGATATGCCTGGGAAAAACACGCAAAACATAAAAGAATCCCATCCGGGGGCGGCCGAGCTACACGACCGATATCCGTTTCCATACAGACTCCGATGGAAAACTCACAGCCCGTCGTCGCGACGATCCGTCAATGCCGGGAATTCCTGACGGTATTGCCGGAGTTCGTCGAGGTCGACGTCGGCGGTGAGCGCTTCGGGACCCGCGCCGGCCTCGGCGAGGGGTTCGCCGCGTGGCCCGAGGATCAGGCTGCCCCCGGCGTATTCGACGTGCGGGTCGCTGCCGACGCGGTTGACGCCGACCACGCACGCCTGGTTTTCGACCGCCCGGGCGCCCAGCAGCGTCCGCCAGTGGTCTTTCCGGCCGGCCGGCCAGTTCCCCGGAACGCAGAAGATCTCCGCGCCGCGTTCGATCGCGCGCCGGAAACTTTCCGGGAATCGCAGGTCGTAGCAGATCAGCGGGGCGACCTTCGCTCCGTCAATCTCCCAGACGGCCACCTCCTGGCCGGCAGTATAATGCTCGCCCTCCCCGCGCGGCGAGAAGGGGTGCAGCTTGCTGAACGTCCCGCACAATTCCCCCTGCCGATTGAACCATGCGACCTGGTTGGCAGGTCCGGCGTCAGTCCGGCGAACCAGCCCGCCCAGGACGTGCGCGTCGAGCTGCCGGGCCAGTTCCGCCAGCAGCGCCTCGGTCTCCGCCTGCGCCGCCAGCGAGAGATCCGCATTCATCGAAAACCCCGTCGCGAACATCTCCGGCAGGACGATCAGCGCACCGGCCGGCAACGCGTCCGCCCCCAGCATGGCCGTGACGTTCAGGAGATTGTCCTTCGGAGCTTTCCAGGCAATGTCGAATTGCAGAGCAAGCAGGTGCATGCACAATGTTATACACGGCGTTGTCTCAAAAGTGTAGCTCAGCCGCCTCGGCTGAGATGTGCTGCTACAGAATACCGGTCCGGCCAGGAAGCCCCCGCCCTTTCGCTCCGCACAAAACCGGGCGCTGCCCTTGAGGCATCGTTCGGCCCGGGGCCCCTGCCGCTTGTAGGCCATGCTTTACGAGCGGCCGGTTGCGGAGGTCCCGGCAGGACGATACGATACGCTCGCTCAGCAGGAATCGGCAGAGATGTTCCACAGGAAAGGAATGACGCGTGATACGCATTGCGGTGATCGGTGGCGACGGCGTGGGGCCGGAAGTGACGGCCGAGGGCATGAAGTGTCTTCGCGCCGCGGCCCAAAAGACCGGCCTGAAAGTCCAGACCGAGGACGTCGACATCTCCGGTGCGGCGTACCTCGCCGCAGGCGGCGATCCCCGCCGGGCGGATCGGCCCATCGTCACGGACGGCCAGCTCGACCACCTCCGCCGATTCGACGCGGTCTACCTCGGAGCCGTCGGGCACCCGGACATCGCACCGGGCATTCTCGAACAGGGCGTGCTGCTTCGCCTGCGGTTCGCACTGGACCAGTACATCAACCTCCGCCCCATCGAACTGCTGCCGGGTGTCTCGACGCCGCTGGCGGGCAAAGGCCCCGAAGACATCGACATCCTCGCCGTCCGCGAGAACACCGAGGACCTCTACTGCGGCAAGGGCGGGGTGATGCGCGAAGGCACGGCACAGGAGATCTCCAGCCAGCAGATGATCGCCACGCGCTTCGGCGTCGCGCGGTGCCTGCGCTACGCCTTCGCCGCCACCCGCCGACGCAAGCAGCTCGGTAAGCCCGGACGCCTGAGCCTTGTCCACAAGACCAACGTCCTCGTCCACTGCGGCGGGACGTGGTTCCGCGCCTTCGAGGAGATCGGCCAGGCCGAATTCCCCGACATCGAACGACAGTACCACCACGTCGACGCCTGCTGCATGTACCTCGCCACCCGCCCGGAGGACTACGACGTCATCGTCGTGCCCAACATGTTCGGGGACATCATCACCGACCTCGGGGCGGCCATCGCCGGCGGCATGGGCATGGCCGCGTCGGGCAACCTCCACCCCGAGCCGGGCGGGACCAGCATGTACGAGCCGGTCCACGGCTCAGCCCCGGATATCGCCGGACAGAATCGCGCCAACCCCCTCGCGGCGATCCTCTCGATGGCCATGCTGCTCGGGGAAACCGGGCGGACCCATGGCGACGGCACAGCCCAGGCAGCCGGCGACCTCATCGTCACCGCCGTCCGCAACACCGTCCCCCGCTTCACCGGCCAGCCCATGGACCGACTCGACCTCGGCACGAGCGAAATCGGCGACCTCGTCGCACAAGACATCGCCGGCTGAGACGGCCGCGGAGGCTCTCCATACTGCGGAATGACGAAAGACCGCCCGGGCGCAAGCCCTCGCTCCAGGCAAGCCCTCCCGTGATCAAGTAGTCACGTTCGATGAAGGTGAGAGGATCGTATCGAGGAGGGTTTGAATACTGTCCACAACCCGGCCGATCTGGGATTCGCTGATGTTCGCGAAGAACGGCAGGGCGAGGGTGCGGTCGGCGATGCGTTCGGTGATAGGGAAGTTGCCGCGCTTCGTGCCGAGCCGCTCCATGATGTACGGCTGGGTGTGGATGGGCACGAAGTAGCAGTTGCAGCCGATGCCCTGCTCGCGAAGCTGGTGCATGAGGGCGTCGCGCTGGTCGCGGGTGACTTCGTCAGCCAGGCGGATAACGTAGACGAACCAACTGGCCTGCTCGCGGTGGGTCATGGGGGGCAGGTGAAGCAGGCCCTTTTTGGCGAGGGGGGCCAGAGCCTGGTCGTAGAGTCCGGCGGCCTGTCGTCGGCGGGCGAGGATGTCGTCGAGTCGGGCTGCCTGGACCTCGCCGAGGGCGGCGGCGACTTCGCTCATGCGGTAGTTGTAGCCCAGCCGGGCGTGTTCCAACCAGGCGTCGGAGCCGCGGCCCTGATTTCGCATCGAGACGCACAGGTCGCGGAGGTCTTCGCGGTCGGTGACGATCATCCCGCCTTCGCCGGTGGTGATCTGCTTGTTGGGGTAGAAGGCGAAGACTCCGCAGTCGCCGAAGTTTCCGGCGGGTCGGTCGTTCAGGACGCCGCCGAGGGCTTCGCAGCAGTCTTCGATCATCGCGAGGTTGTGTTTCCGGGCGAGTTGTTCGTAGGCGCCGAAGTGCGCTGTGTTGCCGAAGGCTTCGACGGGCAGAAGGGCTTTGGTTCGGTCGGTGAGGGCGGCTTCGGCGGCGGCGGGGTCGAGGTTGTAGCTGGCCGGGTCGATGTCGACCAGCACGGGCGTGGCCCGCTCGAAGAGGATGCAGTTGGTCGTGGCGATGAAGGAAAAGGGGGTGGTGACGACCTCGTCGCCGTCGGCCAGGCCCAGGGCGCGGACGCAGAGGTGCAGCCCGCTCGTGCCGCTGTTGACGGCGATGCCGTACGTGCGGCCGGAGCGTTCGGCGAGGGCGGCCTCGAAGGCCTGCATGCGCGGGCCCAGCGCGAGTCGCCCGCTGCGGAGCGTCTCGACGACGGCCTGGATTTCGGCGTCGGTGATGTCCTGGCTGGAAAGGGGAATCGGTTCGGTCATGGCAGCTCGCTGTGAATCTGTCGGGTTACTGTTCGGGGTTCGATTCGTCGCAGTTGTTTGGGCGTTTGGGGGGCGGAGCGATCATGCCGAGCATGCCGAAGATCGTCCAGACGACGATCAGCACGACGGCGTAGATGATGACGGCGAAGCGGGTGCGCAGGGCGATCGCGCCGGTCACGCCCAGCACCGCGCACGCCAAGGCGAGTACGTAGAACAGCATCACGACCTGTTTGACGGACATGCCGCGGTCGACGAGCTGGTCGTAGAGATGGCTGCGGTCGCCGGTGAAGATGCTCACCCCCGCGCGAAGCCGGCGTACGACGGCCAGGGCGGTATCGAGGATCGGCAGCCCGAAGACCACCACCGCGGCGATGACCCAGCGCAGCGGCCCCTCCTGGCTGAACAGGGCGATCATCGTCGCCACGAAAAATCCCAGCAGCATGCTGCCGGCATCGCCCATGAAGATGCTCGCGGGGGGAATATTGTACGGCAGGAAGCCGACGATGCCCCCGAGCATGGCCAGGCACAGCGCGACGCGGAGTTCGTCGGTTCCGGGGAAGCGACCCCACGTCCCCAGCCAGGCCGCCAGGGCGAGAAAGCCCAGGGCGATGATCGCCGTGACTCCGCCGCACAGGCCGTCGAGCCCGTCCAGGAGGTTCGAGGCGTTGCAGGCGGAGATCACCAGAACGAGACAGAGCAGCGAGCTGATCGGCAGATGCAGCCAGAAGGGAATAGAGACTTTCAACGGGTACATCAGGGCAACCAGCAGGTGTGTCCCCACCCCGCCGAGCAGAAGGACGGCTGCGGCGAGGACCTGCCCGAGGACTTTGGTCTTCGGGCGGATGTCACGCACGTCGTCCAGCAGCCCGACCAGCGTAATCAGCAGGCAACTGACGGCAATGGCCAGGGCGTTCCAGACCGGGTTCGTCGCCAGCCCGAGCCAGTTCACGTCGAGAAGATCCCGCCCGATCGCCGCCCAGTGCGTCCCTGTCGACGGCAATGTCGCCAGATACCCCGCCAGGCCCGCCAGCAGGCCGCAGCAGATGCCCAACCCGCCGAGATACGCAATCGGACGGGCGTGGGGCTTGAGCAGGTCGTCCGGACGGTCGACGATTTTCAACCGGTAGGCCAGCCAGCGGAAGATCGGCGTGGCAAGCAACGCCACGCCGAACGCCAGCAACGCCACCCACCAGTGACGCCCAAGGACTTCCAGCAGGGTGTATTTCTGGATGATCATGGAATGCGATTATAGTTCAGGCCCGGATGCGAATCCACGTTTTGCGTCGGGAAGGAGCAATGACATTTCGGATTGGGGGCCATGCCACTGCAGCGAAGTACGCGGATCATTTCGGAACCAGAGCTATGGGATTATAATCCGGGCATGCCGAACGATATGCAACACCATGTCCGACTGCGAGGCCCGACAATCTGGCTGCTGGTGGTTCTGACGGGGTCGGTGCTGTATGCCGTGACGGCCCAGAGGACGGTCAGTTGGCAGGACAGCGGGGAGTTCCAACTTCGCGTGCTGCAGGGCGACCTGACCGGAGCGATGGGTCTGGCCCGCGCGCATCCGCTGTACATCGCGGCCGGCTGGGCCCTGACGGCCCCGTTCCCGGCAACGGTCCAGCCGATGCTGCTGAACGTCTTCAGCGGATTGGGCATGGCGGTGGCTTCAGCGAATCTCGCCCTGGCGGTGCGGCTGCTGGCGGGGCGGTGGTGGCCGGGGCTGCTGGCCGGGGCGCTGCTGGGGCTCTGTCATACCGCCTGGTGGCTGGGCACGATCGCGGAGGTCTACACCTGGAGCCTGGCCGGTCTGACGGCGGAAATGGCGATGTTGGCCGCCCTGCTGCAACGCCCAAACCCGAAGCTGTTGGCGGGGCTGGCGTTGGTCAACGGACTGGGCTTGTGCGTCCACAACTTCGCGCTGCTGGGCCTGCCGGTGTATGCGACGGTCGCGGTGGTACTGGTTGCGAAAAAACGCCTGCCTTGGCGGGCACTGCTGCTGGGGGGGGCGGCGTGGCTGGTGGGGGCGGGACTGTTCGTGGGGCTGGCCGTCGCCGAGGCAATGCGCATCGGCGTGCTCGACGCGATCCGGTCGGCCCTGACCGGCGGGTACGCGGGCAAAGTCTTCAACATCGCCGCCGCTTCGAGGCACGCCGCGGAGAACTGGCTGCTGACGGCGATGAATTTCGCCAACCCTCTGCTGCCGCTGGCGTGCCTCGGGTGGGTCGCGCTGTGGCGGAGCGGCAATCGCCTCCTGGCCGGGGGGGTTACGGCGGTCACGCTCATCGAGGTGGTCTTTTTCGCGCGATACAACGTGCCGGACCAGTTCACCTTCGTCCTGCCGAGCCTAGCAATGATCGCCCTGGCCGCCGGCGTGGGGCTGGACGCCCTGGCCCGACGCGACCGGGGCCGGAAGATCGCCGTGGTCGTTGTCGGCCTGTTGAGCCTGGTCATCCAGCCGATCTTCTATGCCGCCGCCCCCTCGCTGGCCCAGCGGGTGCGGGGCCCCGCCCCGGCCCGCCAGCCGTTCCGCGACGAGTACCGCTACTGGCTGGTCCCCTGGAAGCACGACGAAGACTCCGCCGAGCGGTTCGTCCTCGCCGCCTGGCGGCAGACACCGGACGACGCGATTCTCCACGCCGACAGCACGAGCTACTATCCCCTGGCCTGGCAGCAGGTCGTCACCGATTCAACGCGACTCATCGTGACCCCCCACCCCACGACCGGAGTGCGGATCGAGGCCGAACCGCCCACGTCCCGTCCGACCTTCGCCACGAAACCCTCCGCCCTGCCGGCGTTCCTGCGGGAATACGCCCTTCCGCCCCGGCCCGGTGAAGTCCTCTACCGCCTGCCCGACACCGCTGAGGATGCGATGCGCCGCAAGCTCGACTTGGACTACCCGCCGCCGCGCCCCACGTTGCCGGCGCGGAAGACCCCGTTGCCAAGGGCAAGTGGCTGGCCGACCAGTCCGAAGAAATCTGGAATCAGCATCCGCATTTCCTGTTCGCCCCGGATTTCCCACCCGATCCGTCCCCGACCGTGGGGCATCCCATCCCGCTGGCCCGCCGATAGCCCAAACCGGCGTACCTGCCGGGACTGAACAATCTGCAGGCCGATCCGACGAAATCTGTTTGCTGATCCGCAATCCGAAATTGCGTCATCCTTCCAGAACGACTTCCAGAACGTACCTACCCACGAACAGCGCTGCGACGACGTAGACGACGACGGAGCACTGCCTTGCCCGTCCGGTCAGGAGTTTGCCCGCTGCGTAGGCGATGAACGCCGCTCCGATGCCGTGGGAAATGCTCATCGTCAGGGGCATGACGATCACCGCCAGGAAGGCCGGCAGGTACTCCGTGACGTCGTCCCAGTCGACGTTGCGGATCGCCCCGAGCATCAACGAGCCGACGTAGATCAGCGCCGGTGCGACCAGCGGGTGCTTGTCCGCCCCGCCGACCATCACGCCCCCGCCGATCAGTTCGATCACCGGCCGAAACAGCAGCGACAGCAGCATGCAGCCTCCGGCGACGACGGCCGCCAGCCCGGTCCGCGCCCCGACGGCCACGCCCGTAGCGGACTCAATGTAGCTCGTGATCGTGCTCGTGCCCAGTGCCCCGCCGATGGACGTCCCCGCCGCGTCGGCGACCAGGGCCCGGCTGAGTCTCGGTAGCTCGCCGTCGCGCATCAGCCCGGCCTGGCCCGCCACGCCGACCAGCGTGCCGATCGTGTCGAAAAAGTCCATGAACAGCAGGACGATGGCGAAGGCGACGATCTCGGCGGCGAACCCGCCGGTCAACCCCGCCCAGACCCCGCCGACGCCCTCAAACGCCCCGGTGACGGTCCGGCCCACCCCGTGGAAGACGTTCTCCGTCAACACGCCCTCGGGAGCGTCCATCCACCCGAAGACCCCCGCGGCCAGCACGCCGTTGACCACGATGCTGATGAGCACCGCACCGGGCACGCGCAGGGCGGTCAGCACCAGCACGACCGCCAGACCGATCAGCGTCAGCCAGGCCACCGGGTTGTCCCCCAGCGGCACGGCCGAGGGCACCGGCCCGCCGAAGGCAACGAGGTTGCCGAAGTTCAGCCCCACCGTCGCGATGAGCATGCCGATCCCCGCAGCCACGCCGTAGCGGATGCCCGGAGGCATGGCCCGGACGATGTGGGCCCGCAGGGGCGTGAGGCTCAGCAGCAGGAACACCACGCCGACCAGCATCACCAGTGCCAGGGCCGGCTTCCAGCCCTCCATGCCCGCCGACCACGCCGCCGCTGCGGTGGCGACGGTCAATGCAAAGAACGTGTTTTCGCCCATTCCCGGCGCCAGCGCGATGGGATAATTGGCGATCAGCCCCATCAGGAAGCACCCCACCGCCGAGGCCACGCACGTCGCGAAAACGATCCCACCGACCGGCATGCCGGTGGTCTTCAAAAACGCCACTTGCACGAACAGGATGTAACTCATGGCCATGAAGGTCGTCAGCCCGCCGAGGACCTCCCGCCAGACCGTGCTGTTCTGCTCCCGGATGCCGAATAGCGCCATGGGCGTCTCTCCGTGTTGTCTCTTGAGCGTTCGTTGGCTGGAGTGTACCATGCTCGGCCAGGGGTGTCAGCAGGTAGAGGATGAGCGGCAATCCAGGCCAACCCGGTTCGTTTCCGACGCGTCAGCTTCGCAGACTGAGGCGGAACGCGACGTTGCGCGAGATGCTCGCCGAGGTCCGCCTGAGTGTTCAGGACTTCATCGCCCCGCTGTTCGTGCTGACCGGTCGGGGGCAGCAGCGGGAGATTTCCACCCTGCCGGGACAGTTCCAGTTCTCGCCCGATACCGCGCTGGAGACCGTCCAGCGATGGTCGGATAAAGGCATCCCGGCGGTGCTGCTGTTCGGCCTGCCCGAGCATAAGGACGAGTTCGGCTCGGGGGCGTGGGACCCGCACGGGCCCGTCCAGGAACTAACGCGCCAGATCAAGCGCCACCTGCCCGAGGTCGTCGTCATCACCGACACCTGCCTTTGCGAATACACCGACCACGGACATTGCGGGGCCTTGCGGGAGACCGACGACGGGCGGGTCGAGGTCGACAACATGGATTCGCTGGCGCTGCTGGGCAAGGTCGCCGTCAGCCAGGCAGAAGCCGGGGCGGACCTGGTGGCGCCGTCGGCGATGATGGACGGGCAGGTCGCGGCCATCCGAAAAGCCCTGGACGAAGCGGAGTTGAGCCGCACCGGCATCCTGAGCTACGCCGTGAAGTACGCATCGGCCATGTACGGGCCGTTCCGCGACGCCGCCGGGTCCGCACCGGGCTTCGGCGACCGGCGGGGCTACCAGATGGACCCCCGCCAGCGTCGCCAGGCGTTCCTCGAAGCCGGTCTCGACGAAGCCGAGGGCGCGGACCTGCTCATGGTCAAGCCGGCCGCGACGTACCTCGATATCCTCGCCGAGGTCCGTCGGCGGACGGACCTGCCCGTCGCGGGCTACCACGTCAGCGGGGAGTACGCCATGCTCAAAGCCGCCGCTGCCGGCGGAGCTTTCGACGAACGATCCGCGGTCCTGGAAGTCACCACAGCCATCCGACGCGCCGGGGCGGACCTGGTCATGACCTACTACGCCGAGCAGCTCGCCGACTGGTTGGCGAAGGGTTGAGCGCCCGGCGGAGCATCACGTTTTCTGAAATACTGATCATCGCCCCCCAGAGCGGCTCGGGCAGCGGCGGATCCGACGGCGGTCTGGCCGATCTGTTCGACGACGAAGACGAAGGGCCGAAGGAACTCTCCGAAGCCCAGCGGCGGGCGAAATATCGAAAGACCGTAAGCGACATCATCAAAAACTCGATCGGGCGGGACATGTGGGAGCCCAACGGCAAGGGCTCGATCGTCATCCTCCGCGACCGCCTGGTCATTACCCAGTCACTGCTGGGCTTCAAGCTCATGGAAGAAGCCGCCAGCCGGTAACAGACAGCGTGGGTCCAAGCACCCACCCTCCCTGACTATCGAGGCATGGGCGTGGGGGCGCTCATTCTGCGCTGCTGTTCTTCGACGAATTCCTCCACACCGGGCGGCTTGGGAAAAGCGGCGTTGAAATCGACGCCCTCGGCCCGGCAAAGCCCCTGGAGGAATCGCCTCATGCCCGAGTTTGCCCAGACCGGAACCTGCACCGCCGGTTGATCGGACATGGCCCGGTAGATGTCGCTTCGGTCGGCAAGGGAGAGGTTCACCCCCAGCCGGGCCGGATAACGCAAGAGCATCGTCAAAGTCTGGGCCGCGATCATACGGAAATCCCCGGGCAGCTTGAGACGCTCGACCGCTGAGGACTGGTACGTCGAATAGATCCGCCGGGCATACTCGAATCGTTTGCGAAACTCGGCTTCGTCATCGTACATCCCGCGAGCCAGGTACGCCCGCTTGAAGGTATACAGCAGTAGTTGCTGGGCGACGGCGTAGCGCAGCGACCCTTCTTTGCGAAGATTCGCCAGCACGAAATCCTGCACGCTGTCCGACTCGTAGAGTCCCGCGGTCCGTCTGTACTGGTCACGGATGTAGTCGTAATAGAACTGTGCCCGGTCGATCCGCCCGTCGGCGACGAGTAGATTGATCGCATCTTCGAGGTAGTTGATATGCCCGGCGTCGTAGATATTGCGATTGAATTCCTTGCCCGAAAGAGCGATGCGCTCTTCGATGAACTCTTCGTGCTGACGGTGCGTCGGGGCAATGAATCGCAAGTCCGGTGACTCGGTATAGAGGGGATAGGCCGGCTGCTCCGGCCGGGCCTGGAGCGTGACCAGCCCCGTCCAGGTCATCGTCTTGAGGGAATTGAGCACGTTCCGCGTGTTGTTCAGCACGTCGGTGTCGCTGAGTTGGGCGTTGCAGACCCTGTTGCCGTACGCAGCCCAGTACAACCCGTGGGCCATGGCGTGCCGCCAGTCCAGCGGAAGCTCGTAGCGACGCATCAGTTCGAGCATGAAATCCGGGTCCAGCCGATAGACGTTCCAGAGCAGTTGCGCCCGCAGGAAGGCCAGAACCCGCCCGCGTGCCCCTGCGTGGTCGGGGGCGTTGATGAGGTCGCGGATGCGACGTTCGTCCTCATTGGCCGGCTGGGGGGGGACGAGGTAGTACAAGGCCACCCCCGAATCGGTGCTCCAGCGGTTGTAGGCTTCGAGGAAGGCCTCGTCCAGCGGCATGCCCGCCTCGGCGAGCGACTTGGCGTAGGCCGACACCGCCGGGTCGCTGAGCAGCACTTCCCGCTGGTCGGGCTGGATGCGCTGCCGACCCTGCCGGCGGGGGTCCTTGTCCAGGGGCGCTTCGGTGATCGGCACGAAGGCGTCGATGACCTCTCGGGTCTGTTCAGCCAGCGAAACGTCCAGGGCCTCGTCCAGCGGAGGAGCGCCCAGCAGATGCTGCATCATCCCCGCCCAGCGCTGCTTGTACGACTCGTGCATGTCGTCAAGCTGCCCGCCGATCTTGCTGAAGAAAATCCACGCCAGTTCCTTGTAGAGCAGCAGGCTGCGGGGGTTGAGCGGGATCGCCCGGTCGCGCAGCAGTTCCACGCCGTTGTACACCCACCGCCAGCGTTCCTGGCGGGTGTGGGTCTTGACGGAGATGTTCCACGCCATCTGCCAGGCCTGGAACGCCCAGACGCCGGGGAAGTACGGCTGGAGCTGGCAGATCATCTCCGCCTTCTGGTAGGCGTCGTGGTGCCGGCCCTCGTTGTGGTCCTTCTGCGAAGTGATCCACAGCCAGTTGACGAACAACACCCGCAGCCCGCCCGGCACGGCCGTCAGAGCCGCCGCCGACGGGTTGCCCTCCATCGCCGCGAGCTTCTCCTCCGCGAACGGGTCGGCCTGGGCGTTGATCGCCTGGATGTGACGCTGCAGAGGACCCGAGGCCAGCAGCAGCGCCGCGGCCAGAACGATGCAGGCGAGTTGGACGATATGTAAACGGGACATGTTTTATCGCTGTAAGCTCATAGCCTCTTCACACCTGCACTCTCGACAGTTCGCGTCGGCGAAAGATCGCGCAGCCCAGGCCGAGATAGAACGCACCGCGGACGACCAGCGCCCACAAGGCCGCCGATCCGACGGTCCGCCAGGGCACGAGCAGCCCGTCGACGAGCCGGTCGGACGGCGAGGTCTGTTCGAGGTTCGGCAGGAGAATGCGGACGACCTCCAGCACCACCGCCCCGAGCAGCCCGATCGGATCGAAGTCGCCCCGGGCGAGCTTCGCCCAACTGACGGACTGGGACAGCCAGTTCGTCAGCCAGCCCGCGCCCAGCAGTACCAGGCACGCCAGAGCGGCCACCGGGAACGTCAGAAAGCTGCCGAAGAACACCCCCATCGCCGCCAGGAACGCCAGTTGGAAAAACACCAGCAGCATCGAGCGGAAATAATTCATCGCGAACCCGCCCACCCGATAGCGAATGGAGACCTCTTCGGCGGGGACCTGCACGCTGAGCCGAGGGCCCGTCGCGGGGGGGACGTTGGCATACTCGACGACGAGCTGGCCGTCTTCCAGAACCCCCGTGGCGGGGAGGGTCACGGTCACCGGGTTCCGCAGAGCCGTCTCGCCCGCGATGCCGTAGACCCTCTGGCCGGTGGGCTTGAGGAAGGTCAACACGCGGTAGAGCGTCTCGCGCCCGCCGGTCGAGCCGATGGGCTTGACCTCGTAGTGGAATTGCAGCGTCGGCTCGGCGAGGAGAGGCACGGTCTGGCCGACGGCGAGGGAAGCGACCGCCGATTCCCGAAAATCGCTCTGGGAAAACCCCACGTCGACGAAGTCCGGCCCCATTGCGAGGACCTGGCCGGGCACGTCGGCGACGCGGACCGGCCCGCGGTACACCAGCCGGCCCAGGATGCTGCTCGGGGCGGACAGGCGGATGCGGCGGAGTTCGGCGCTGCGGGCGCGGACCTCGGCGGGAACATCGAGCGGCTCTTCCTCCAGGGCCAGCCCCTCAAACCGCCATTGCAACGCCTGGTAAGGCCCGACGGTTTCGTACTCGCTGAGGACTCGTTTACGGGTCTCCAGAAGCATCGCCTCCAGCGCTTCGTCCGGGCCGAGATTCTGGCGGGTCTGGAAGTCGGCCAGGATGGACTCGTAGCGGGCGGGTTCCTGCTCCCGCATGGTCTGGAGCATTCTGGCGGCTCGTGCGTCGAAGTCGGGGGTCTGGGGCTTGACCTCGACCCGCGCGGTGAAGACTTCCTTCTCGACGGCGGATCGGTCGGCGGGGGACATCGCCGGTTTCTCGCGGTAGTGTTCGGCCAGCAGGTACGTCGAGATCCCGCCGATCGCCAGCAGCAGCCCCGCCAGCAACACCACGCCCAGCCAGCGTCCCAGCATGTACTGCCAACGGGCCATCGGTTTGACGACCAGCAGTTCGATGGTGTGCCTGCGGACGTCCTCGCTGACGACCGCGACGGTGACCAGCACGGTGACGATCGACAGCAGCCCCCCCGTCAGTGAAACCGAGTACGACAGCAGGGTGCGGACCTGCCCCGCCAGCGTCCCGTCCCCACGAAGCAGCAGCGGCACGCCCGCCAGGCAGCAGGCCAGCAGCACGATGAACCCGACGGCGATTTTCATCCGCAGGCATTCGGCGAAGGTCTCTCGGGCGACGGCCCAGAGAATTCTCATCGGTCGGCCTCACGCATGATCGTCACGCTTGTCCTTGTCCTGCCCGTCCTGTTCGCTCTGCCCGCTCTGGAGCAGATTGTCGAGGACGGACCGGTCGGGCTCGGCCGGGGAGGACTCCGCGCGGGTTGCCTCGCCGGGGGTTTCCTCAGATGTTGTCGAATCCGGCGAGACGAGTTCGTCCAGGACGGCCCGATCGGCGGGCGGGGCTTCGGCGGGCGGGGAGGGTTCGGCCCCGGTCTGGGCGGGAGGGGGTTGGACCTGCTGGACAAGCCGGTCGATGACGGCCTGGCCCTGTTCTTCCCCCGCGGCGGTGAGGAACTCGGCGACCTGTCCCTCGACCGCCCCGCCGGTCGCGAGATTCTGTCTCCGCGCATCCTCGATGATGTTCAGGAATAGCGTCTCGAGTTTCTGTCTCGGACGGGTGACTTCGAGGAGTTCGTGACCCTGCGTCGTAAGCAGTTCGCGGACGGCGTTCAGCGTTGCCTCGTCGAGGTCGTCGGCGACGATCTGCGTCTGGTGCTGCCGGGCCAGAAGTTCCTCGACGCTGCCCTCGGCCCGTTTCCGCCCGCCGTAGAGCACGCAGACGCGATCGCAGACGTCCTCGACGTCGGCGAGCAGATGGCTGGACAGCAGGACCGTTTTCCCCCGTTCAGCCAGGGCGCGGATGAGGTCCTTGAACTGCCGCGTTCCCAGCGGGTCCAGCCCGCTGGTCGGCTCGTCGAGGATCAGCAGATCGGGATCGTTGATCAGCGCCTGGGCCAATCCGATCCGGCGTTGCATTCCTTTGGAATACTCCCCGACTCGCCGCCAGGCGGCTGCTCCGAGACCGACCATCTCGATGAGCATGTCGATCCGCCGATGCCGTTGGTCGCGAGGCAGCTTGAACAGCCGGCCGTAGTAGTCCAGCGTCTCGCGCGCATCGAGGAAGGCGTAGAGGTTGGATTCCTCCGGCAGGAAGCCGATGCGCTCCTTGACGCGGACGTTCGAGGGCGGCTTGCCGAACAGCCCGATCGTGCCCTTCGTGGGGAACAGCAGCCCGAGGATCATTTTCAGCGTCGTGCTCTTGCCCGATCCGTTCGGCCCCAGCAGGCCGAAGACTTCCCCCGGCCGGACCTCCAGGTCCAGGTCTGCCACGGCGGTGACCTTCGAACGCAGCCAGAAATCCCGGAAAACCTTCCTCAGGCCTGCGGTGCGGAGAATGGCGTCGTCACGGATCATCGCACCCTCACGATCCCGGCCCGCCCGTCAGGCCCATGCGTGTTCTGTCGTTTTGTCGCTGTTCGGCCTGCTTTTCGGCTCGTAGACGATGATCGCGTATCTGTCGAAGCACCCGCGGGTCGTTGTTCAGATGAATCACCGAACCGTCCTCGCCGGGGTGCAGGACCCACTTGATGTTGGTGGGCTGACTGAGCACCTCGTCCAGCGCCCGCGCCCAGTGGTTTTGCAGAAAAACCTCGGGCAGTTTGCGGTACTCGCCCAGCAGTCGGGCGAACTGGTTGGCCTGACGCTCGACACGCTGGACGGTTCGGGTTTTGGCGACCTCGGCGTCGGCAAGGATGGTACTGGCCTCTCCGCCCGTGGTCGCGCGGGTCAGGACGATGTCGATCTGCTCCCGCAGTTGCCGGGCTGTTTTACGCCGTCGGGCGAGTTCCTCGCCCTCCACGCCGCGCTGCTTCGCGGCGTCGGCGGCAGCCTGGGCATCGGCGTACCGGCCGATGAGATTGTACGGCTCGTCCTGCCAGGTGCCCGCCCGCGTCCGCCGCTCCTCGACGGGCTGGGGGTTCCACGGCTCGCCGACGAGTTGGCGGTAGTTTTCCCCGCCGATCGCACCGATGAGCGTCTCTTTCGCTTCGGCGATGGCCTTGTTGACGATTTCCTGCTTTTCGGACTTGGCGCTTTGGGCGGCTTCGTAGGCCTGGTACGCCGCCAGCGGCCAGATTTTCCCGTCCGCGGGGACCAGCACCTGCGTGATCCGGATGCCGTGCGGCTGGCCGGGCTCGACCCCGAGCAGCCCGTCGATCAACTGCTGGGCCTCGACGTGGACGTCCTCGCGGAAGCCCAGCGGGTCGACCTGCATGGCGTCGGCGGTACGGGTGGCTGCGGCGTGGATCGCGGCCTGGCAGAGCATCGTCCGCATGAGCTGCCTGACCCGCTCCTGGAGATCGGCGGCGGTTCGGCCCTGGATGTTCCGCGCCACGGCCAGGGCGTCCTGCACGCGATAGGTGCAGTCGATCTTGACGTGGATGAGATTCCGGTCGCCGGTCAGCAGGTATCCATCCCACCCCGGGCGGAGTCCCTCCCCGCGGGGCCTTCGCTCCGAGAGAGACTTGAGCTTGTCCTGCGGCGTCTCGTCCATCCAGAACGAATCGACCACGATGCGCTGCTCCTGCGTGGGGACGATCTGGATTTCTCCGATGGGGAAGGGCCAGTTGTACACGAACCCCGGCCGGGCCACGTCCACCACGCGGCCGAACACTTTGATGATCCCCGCCTCCTGGGGCTGGATGCTCTTGAAACCCGTTGCGATAAACAGCACGACGAAGAGCACCATGAGCACCGACAGCAGCCTGAAGCTGACGCGCAGGGCGTCGGCGAGGCTCTTCATCGCCGGGTCCTGCGTATCCGGCGGAGGGGCGGGAGTTTGTTCTGGAGGGTTGTCGTTCATCATGTGCCTCGTGGGACTGATTCTGAATGGGTGCTAGTTCTGCCTGCTGCCACCCGCCCCGCGGTCCTCGTTGAACGTTTCCAGTTCTGGCGGCGTCCGCAGCCATTGGAGGATCGGCAGCGTGTCGCTGTCCAACAGGATCACGGTACGTTCGGCCAGGCTGCTGCGAAGGGTATCCAGCGAACGGAGGAACATGCTGAACTCGGGGTGTTCGCGGAAGGTGGCGTAGGCCTCGGCGGCCTTGGATTCGCCCTGGGTGCGGATGTCGCCGGCCTTGCGTCGGGCGAATTCGAGGATTTTCTTCTTGGCGGCTTCGGCTCGGCCCTTGATGGCGGCGGCGGTGGCGGCACCGGCGGCCTTGTAGTCCGTCGCCACCTTCTGCCGTTCCTGCTTCATGGCATTGACGACGGCCTTGGAGATGGTTTCCGGCAGGCCGAGATTCTTGAATCCCAGGTCCGAGAGAGTTAACCCGTACTCGTCCATGGCCCGCCGGGCGACGCGCTGGCGGATGTCCTGTTCGAGATTCGGCAGGATCATTTTGTCCGGATCCGTGTTGACCAATTGGTCCATTCGTATGCTGCCCATGACGCTGGTCATCTCGCTGCTGAGCAGCGCCTCCAGCCGCTGGTTGGCCGTCTCGGTGGTCTTGACGGTGCGAAAGAACTTCGCGGCGTCGACGATCCGCCAGGTCACGAACAGCGTGGCCGTGACGTTGGACTTGTCGGCGATCTGCACCTGCCGGAACGAACTCGTCAGGACGTGGTTGGGCGATTCGTATCGCACCAGCCGTTCGATCGGATAGGGCCATTTCCAGTGCAGCCCGGGGGCGTCCTCGCCTTCAATGACCCGGTTGATCTTGCCCAGCCGGGTCACGACGTAGATGTCCCGGGTCTGGTCGACGACGAAACTGACGGTGTTCAGCAGCAGCGCCACAAACGCCGCCAATGCCAGAATAATAATGCCTGCGTGTCGTTTCATGTTCTCTAACCTTTTTCCAGGGTTATTGCAAAAGCGATGTTGCCGGGATTCCACGGTTTCCACGAAATCTCAAAGAACAAGGCTCACCTTCTTTGATCATTGCCCTTTGCCTGTTGGTTGTTTCAGCGTTATTCGGCTTCCTCGATGATCTGCGTCGCCTCTCCGAGGAGGTCGCGTTGCTGTTCGAGATTCACACGGACCTCCAGGCGGTCGCGGTCGACCCCGATCACGTACTTCATGAGATTCGGGAGAGTCTCGTCGAGGACATCCATGTACTGGTTGAACAGGTAGACGCGGGGGGCGGCCTGGAAGGGCAGAAGCTTGCGATGGTATTCCAGGACGGCGGTCAGGGCCCGGAGTTCGGTTTCCCAGCGGTCTGCGCGGGCTTCGGCGAGCATGACGGCCGGCTCGCCCTCAAGCCGGTCGAAGAGGCTTTCGACATCTCGCCTTGCCGATGCGATGGTGGTGGCGTAATCGAACGTCTTCGGATTCCCGCCGGCACGTTCCAGGTCTGCCACGAAGGCCCGATACCCCTCCAGCAGCCGGGTCCGGGACTGCAGCGTGTCGGCGTCTTTGCCGAGAAGGCGTTCCCGCCGGAGTTCCAACTCCAATGCGTCGATCTGGCTCATGGCCCGGCGGATATATTCCTCGACGACGGGTTTGAACCCGGCCGGGTCGTCGATTCGCTTGGCGAGACCCTCGAACACCTCCTCCCGCCTCAGGGCGAGGTAGAGTTGCAGCGCGTCGTCGGGATCACCGGCGACGGCGGCGAGGATTTGATTGGCCTGGGCCTGGGCTTCGTAGCGCTGCTTGTCCTGGAGTCGTTCGGCTTCGAGGACGGCCTCGAAATCGGGGACAGCCTCGGCCGGGGGATGGGCCGAGACGATCCCCAGGAACACCACGTTCACGCCGAGATCCAGTTGGTTCAGCCTCTGCTGGACCCTCCGCTGCAGCTCGGCCGCCGCCCGGTCCCGCCCGAGCGTCAGCAGCGCCTGCGGGCGGTCGGTATCCTCCTCGTCGGTGATCTCGTCCAACGTCGCCGACGCGCAGTACCGGACCATTTCCTGGTCGGTGACGCAGCGGATCAGTTCGAGCGGGTCCGTGTAGGTGTAGGCGTACTTGTACGGGTCGGTCACGCGGTACTGCATGGTCAGAACAAGTTTGATGATACTCACCGAAGGTGGCGCTCCGATCGGCCCGGCGGAGGCCAATGCGTCCTGCCGGGACCGTTCGCGCGGGGGCACGGCGATGAGGAAGTCTCGCTCGAGCCTGCCCTGGTAGCCGTGCTCTTCGGTCCACAAGAGCATGGTCTGGCCGTCGCGAGTCCGTTTCTGCTCGCGTTCCTCGCCGACGCCGATGACGAGTTCCTGGATTTCCTCGGTTTTGTAGCGTTCAGCCGTCGCGATCGGCCAGGGCCATTTGACATGCACGCCCGGCCCGACGGTGCGCTGGTAGACGCCCCAGCGTTTGAGGATGCACTGCTGGCCATCCGTGACGACCACCACGCCGCTGAGCAAAAACATCACCACCACCCCGAAGAGGATCAACGGGACGATGGCCCGGCTGACAAGCTGGTAGAACCATGTGCTGGAGACCTCGAACCCGAACTGGTAATTGATGGTCTCGGCGATGCCGTGCCCCACGCGGGAGGGTTCGGCCAAGAGGTTGAGAATCCGGCTGTCGTAGCTGGGTCGGTACTCCTCGTCGGGCTGGCGGGGGCGGTAGATGTCCAGCACGAGATTCAGCAGGAGTTCGACGGCCAGCAGGAGTTGGACGATCGGCAGAAGGTAGGCGATGACGGGCTCGACACCGAGGTAGCCCTGGCTGTCGAAGCCCAGAGCGACGACGACGGCGAGCATGGCCAGTGAACACAGCAGCGTGTAGCTGCCCGTCGTCCGAAGCGGCCGCCAGTCGCTCCGCGTGCCCATGCCGGTGCAGTATCGGCTAAAGAGGATCATCAGAACGAACGCCAGCAGCAGAAACAGCGCCGCCGGCCCCGTGGCGGTCAACTCCAGGCCCGAGCCGGTCCCCAGAACCCGCAGCAGAAGCAGGCCCAGGGCGGCGTGATAACCGGCCAGCAGCAGGGTGAACAGCGGGACGATCCACCGGCGGAAGGTTCGCAGGCGGCGTTGGGCGGCGTGAAGCTGTTCGCGGGCGTCCTCGTCGAAAATCGTCGATCCGCCCGAACGCCCGGCGAGTTCTTCCAGTTCGAGTTCCTCCTGGCGGTGAAGCTGCTGGACGTAGAACAGCAGGGTCGTCATCAGCCAGAGCGGCACGCCGGCCAGCAGCAGCCAGAGCAGCGTCAGCAGAGCCCGCGAATTCGTCCACTGCCAAAGCACCACGACCAGGACGGTGCCCAGCACCTGCAGGCCCAGTCCCACGAGGGCCACGTTCTTGCCGCGTCGTTGATTCTTCATGCGATCCTCTTCGCGTCGCCGACGTTTACTTTGCACCGGCAGGTTTTTACAATCATGGTCCGCCTCCAATCGCCGCGTTGTCCGCGGCCGGGAGATTTCGCAATACCATGCAATCGTTCGTTTCCATCGCCAAGAACACGTTTCTCCAGACGATCCGCCAGCCGATCTTCGGTCTGGTGACGTTCGGCATCTTCGTCGCACTGGTGGTCAGTGTCCCGCTGAGCGGTTGGACGATGAGCACCGACTACGAAACCTCCGACCAGCGGATGCTGGAGACGATCGGCCTGAGCACAATCCTGTTCGGCGGGTTGCTGGTGGCGGCGTTCAGCGCGTCGGCGACCATCAGCCGGGAAATCCAGGACAAGACCGCCCTGACGGTGATCTCCAAACCCGTCAGCCGACCGGTGTTCCTGCTGGGCAAATTCGCCGGGGTGTCGCTGGCGGTGGGGTTGGCGTATTACCTGATGAGCCTGGCGTTCCTGTTGACGGTGCGCCACCAGGTGGTCTCGGCGGCGAGTTCGCCGATCGACTGGCCGGTGATTGTCATCGGGGTGACGGCGTTTGTGCTGGCGCTGCTGGTTGCGGGCGGGGGCAACTACCTGTTCGGCTGGCAGACCATGTCGGCGGCGGTGGTGGGGATGACGGTCGCCCTGTCGATCGCGCTGGTGGTGGTCCTGTTCGTGGGCAAGGGCTGGACGGTCGTCCCGCCCGGGTACGACCAGCCGCCCACGCCCGAGCGGGATCGGCTGGAACTGACGCCCCAGCCCGGCCAGGCCGATACCGTCCGCCAGCGGGCGCGGGAGCGGGGCTTCCTGCCCCAACCGACCCGCCCCGGCGAGGATCGCGTGATCGTCGACGTCGACGACATGGAGATGAACGACGCCGAACGGATCGCCCGGCAACTGCCCGGGGTGGCGAGCGTTTCTCGCGTCTATCCGGCGCGGGTGATCCGCGCAAGCCTGATGGTGGCGCTGCTGTTGATGTTCCTGGCGGTCTGGGTCCTGACGGGGGTGGCCGTGGCGGGCAGTACCCGGCTGGGGCAGGTGTTGACGCTGCTGCTGTGCCTGGGGTTCCTGGCCGTCGGGTCGATGCACCCCTGGCTGATGTCGCAACTGGCCGACCGCACGGGCGAGGGGAACCCGGCGGTGACGGTGCTCGGCTGGTGCCTGCCGAACCTGACCGTCTTCTACCCCCAGGACCGACTGGCGGCGGAGGTCGCCGTCCCGTGGAGCCTGCTGGGAATGGGATTGCTGTACGCGGTGGGCTACGTCGGAGCCGTCCTGGCCGTGGGCGTCGCGCTGTTCCAAGGCCGGAACCTCCAAGCCGACGTGAGCAGTTCGAGCCTGCCTGGGCTGGTGAACCTGCTGTCGGGAGGTGGCCGAATCGCCGGGGGAGTGCTCCTGCTGGGGGCCCTGGTTCTGCTGGCACGCCCCGGCGGCCTGACCGGGGGCAACCTGCTGGCCTGCGGGCTGATGGTCCTCGTCTCGGCCGGGCTGTGGGTGCTGTTCCGCTGCTTCGGGCTGGGGAAGCGATGGGCGTACTGGACGACGCTGATGCTGGCGGCGGGAGTGGTGGTCTGGGGCGGATGGATTCTGGGCGACCTGCCCGGCGCGGTCGGACTGCGGGCAGACCTGCCCCGCTCGACAGTGCTGCTGGGCAGCGTCCTCGCCGGTTGTGTGCTGGTCTCGGTGTTGTTGCCCAAAACGCGTCGTCATTTCAAATCCGTCTGATGCCTCTTTCTCTCTTTCCGCGAGTACCCGTGCTGGGCCTGGTTCGATGATCTGGTCGGTAACGGTCCCGGCTTTTTACTTCGCTCAAGACCGTGCGAATGCATCATCGTACTGTTGCCCATTGCCTGTTCCCTTTTCCCTTGCGCTTTCACGTCGCCGGTACGTGTTCGACCTTGGGTTTGAAGGTCG
>CAYMAP010000003.1:0-15013 GCA_964388425.1 uncultured Planctomycetaceae bacterium | reverse complement strand
TTTCCCTTGCGCTTTCACGTCGCCGGTACGTGTTCGACCTTGGGTTTGAAGGTCGGCCCGGTCTGCGTCTGGCCGACATGGAGATGCTCTCCGAGGCGGACAAGCCGGGCGCTGTTGAAGATCACAAACGTCGCTCCGACGGTGTGCAAGATGGCGCCCCAGACCGGCGGGATCGTGCCCAGCCCGGCCATGACCATGAAGGCAACGATGAACACGATGCCGAACAGCAGGTTCTGGTGGATGACCGCGCTGGTCCGGCGGGACAGTTCCAGCAGGAAAGGCAGCCGGCGGAGGTCGTTGTTGAGCAGCGCGATGTTGGCGGAGTTGATGGCCACGTCGCTGCCGGCGGCGCCCATGGCGATGGAGAGGTCGCCGGCGGCGAGGGCAGGGGCGTCGTTGACGCCGTCGCCGACGACGGCGACGCGGTGGCCCTGCTGACGCATCGCGCCGACGAGTTCGAGCTTGTCGGCGGGGAGGGCCTCGGCCTGGACTTCGGTGCAGCCCATCTCCCGCGCGACCCGGCGGGCAACGCTCCAGCGGTCGCCAGTGATCATCGCCACCTCGCGGATGCCCAGCTCGCGGAGATTGTCGACGGCCTCGCGGGCCTCGTCGCGCGTACGGTCCTCCAGCCCGATCCACCCGAGCACCTTCCCGTCGCGGACGACGTAGAGCGTGCTGAGGCCTTCGGGCTCGGCGTATTTCTCCCCGGCCATCGTGCCGAAGTCCAGTTGCGGGTTCTGTTCGGCCAGCCAGTTCCGCCTTCCAACGCGGACGGTCGAGCCATCGACCATACCGGCCACGCCCAGGCCGGAGAATTCCTCGAACTCGCCCGGCTTGGCGAGGGGGACGTTGGCCTTGCGGGCCATGGCGACGACGGCCTGGGCGACGGGGTGTCGGGAATTCTGCTCAAGGCTGGCTGCGGAAGCCAACAGTTCCGCCCCGTCGACGCCTTCGGCCGGTCGCATCGCCGTGACGCTCAACTCGCCGGTCGTCATCGTTCCGGTTTTGTCCACGACGAAGGCGGTCAGGTCCTTGGCGACCTCGAGCATGGAGACGTCCTTGACGAGGATGCCGAGCCGGGCGGCGCAGCTCAGGGCGGCGACCATGGCGGTCGGCACGGCCAGGACCAGCGCACACGGACAGGCGACGACGAGCATGGTCACAGCCCGGCTGGGTTCGCGGGTGAAGTAGAGCACCGTCGCGGCGATGATGAGGACCAGCGGGGTGTAGAACCCGGCGTAGCGGTCGACCAGCCTCATAATCGGGTGGTGGGTATCCTCGGCCTGGAGGATGAGCTTCTTGACCTTGCCCAGCGTGGTGTCCTCCCCGGCGCGGGTGACGCGGATGTCGAGCGACCCGGCGACGTTGCTCGTGCCGCTGAAGACCTCGTCGCCCTCGGATTTGTCGACGGGCAGACTCTCGCCGGTGACGTTGGCCTGGTTGACGCTGCTCGTGCCGCTTTCGACCACGCCGTCGGCGGGGATGTTGTCGCCTGGACGGACGCGGACGCGGTCGCCCTCGGCCAGTTCCTTGGGGTCGACATCCTCCTCGCTGCCGTCAGGGCGGAGCCGACGGGCTTTTTTCGGGGACAGCCGGAGGAGGCTTTCGATGCTCGCCCGCGCGCCCAGCGCAGTGCGGGTCTCGATGAGGTTCGCCAGCAGCAGGAAGAACGCGACGACGCCGGCGGCCTTGTAGTCGATCGAACTGATCGCGGCGACGACGGCCAGGGCCACCAGCTCGTCCATGTGCGCGTGGCCGTGGATCAGCTCCTTCAGGCCGTGAATGACGATCGGAATGCCCAGCAGCAGGGCCCCGAGCAGGGCGAGTCCGTCGGCGTAGGGGTTTCGGCCGTCCAGTTCGGCATAGCCGGCGAAGAACCAGTCGGCGAGATAGCTCAGCAGGAGGAAGACCCCGCCGACGAGGATGCCGACGATCAGCAGCGTCGCGCGACCGGTCTGAGCCTTGACCGAATGGTCCTCGGGATCGGTCAACGGCAGAATGTCGTGAGCCATGAAGCGTTTCTCCCAAAAATCGGCTGCAGAACTCGACGAATCGCAGCGGCGGCGAGTCCAGCGCATGGATGCAACCCTATCGGATACGAAACAACGCGTCACGAAGTTCGGATTGACTTGTTTTTTTATAGCAGGCCGACCCCGGCTTCGTCCAGTCCCACCCGAAATTATGCACTCCTCGCCGTCAGGATCGCAAGGGCACAATGCCTGGGCTTTTCGACCGGGCGCCCGAAAGCCTGTTCATGACGCCTCCCTCAAAATTTGACGGAACGAAACATCAGAGCGATTCGTCAACGAAAACAATCGAGTTACGTCCCCCAAGGGGTCCTACAACCGCGTCCTTGGTAGTTCTGAGGGAATCGCCTTTCATGACGCGAATTCCCCACTGTTGCTGATGCGGTCCCAGAACATCGCCGACCTCCTTGCCCGAAGGGCGTATCGCGGGCGGGTTCTGCGGTCATCGTACCGTGCGGCCCTTCGGGAAGCAATCCGAACGCCGCGGAAAACTTGACCCGCAGGCATGGGGGAACTATGATGAACATGGGCGGATCGTCATGAAAAAGAAGTGTGACAAATGCGATAAGCCGGCGACGATTCACCTAACGGAGATCGTCGGCGGCGAGAAGATCGAGAAGCATCTCTGCGAGGACTGCGCTTCGGCTGAGGGCATCACGATCAAGGCCAACATCCCCATCAGCCAGTTGCTGGAGGACTTCGTACTGCAGACGTCCGGGGAAGACGCGGGCCCGGCCGAGGACCAGCCGGTCTGCGAGGCCTGCGGGCAGAGCTGGTCGGAATTCCGCGAGGAAGGGCAGTTCGGCTGCCCGAACGACTACGAGGTGTTTTCCAAGGCTCTCGTGCCGATGCTGATGCAGATGCACGAGGGCGCCAGTCAGCACGTCGGAAAGGTCCCCCACCGCGCGGGCCAGGCCCAGAAACGCCAGAACGAGATGCTCCGACTTCGCGGCGAGCTCAAGCAGGCCGTCGCCGCCGAGGACTACGAACGGGCGGCCCAGATTCGGGATCGCATCCGCCAGGTGGAGGCCGAATGACCCTCGCCAACATGACACAACGGGCGAGCCAATGGCTTCGTGGAACCGGGCCTATGCACGACGTGGTCATCTCCTCGCGGTGCCGGCTGGCGCGGAACCTCGTCGGCCTGCCGTTTCTGAGTCGCTGCACCGACGAGCAGAAGGCGGAGATCGTCGAGAATCTCAAGCAGCACGCCATGGACCCCACCATCGCGGGGGGAACCTTTTTCGTCGACGTCGCCGCCGCAGGCGACCTCGACAGGCAGCTCCTCGTCGAACGCCACCTCATCTCCCGCCAGCACGCCCGCGCCGACTACCCCCGCGGGGCCATCGTCAGCGAAAACGAAACGGTCTCGATGATGATCAACGAGGAAGACCACCTCCGCATGCAGGTTCTCCGCAGCGGCATGCAGCTCAACGAGGCCTTCGACCAGATCAACCGGCTGGACGAGACTCTTCAGGAGCGGCTGGACTTCGCCTTCTCGAACCGCTGGGGGTTCCTGACGGCCTGTCCGACGAACGTCGGCACGGGCCTGCGCGTCAGCGTCATGCTGCACCTGCCCGGGCTGAAACTCACCGGCGAGTTGGAAAAAGCCCTTCGTGCCGCGAGGGACATGCGGCTGGCGATCCGCGGGCTCTACGGCGAGGGTACCGAGGCGACGGGCGACTTCTTCCAGGTCTCCAACCAGGTCACACTCGGGCGGAGCGAGGAGCAGATTGTCGAGGAATTTCTCAATGTCATCGTTCCGGAACTGCTGCGATACGAGCGGACGGCCCGACAGGCCCTGCTGAAACACAACCGCGTCGACGTCGAGGACAAGGTCTACCGCGCTCTGGCGGTGCTCTCTGCCGCCCGAACCATCCGCGCCGAGGAGGCCATGTTCCTCCTGTCGATGGTCCGCCTGGGCGTGGCGACGGAGCAGGTCCGAGGGATCGACTTCAAAACCGTCAACGAACTGTTTCTCCTCGCCCAGCCGGGACACCTCCAGAAACTGCACGGCAAGACGCTCGACGAGAAACAACGCGCCGAAGTCCGCGCGACCCTGATCCGCCAGCGGCTCGGGCGCGGATAAACCCACGGAAGGGACCTGCCCATGCCACCGACCTGGAGTACCGTCGCCCCGGTGGGCTTCGAGGACTTTGCCGACCCCGACTGGCTGCGATGCATGAAACGGCTCGGCTGCAGCAGCGCGCAGCTCTATCGCAACCAGCGAGGCAACGACGCCAGCCACGACGGGCCGGTCACCACGCAGCAGATGCTGGACTACCTCGCCGAAGCCGACCTGCCCTGCGACAGCCTCCACGGAGTCTACGGCAACGCCCTGGACCCCTCCGACCCGGACGAACAGGCCCGACGGAAAACCCTCGACGCCCTCCGGCGGGAGGGGGAACTGGCGATTCAACTCGGTGGGCCACTCGTCGTCGTCCACTGCTCCGGACGCATTCCCGACACGGCGACCTGTACGGAATCCCACCGCCGAGAACGCTGGGACCAGCTCCGACGCAGCGTGGAAACCCTCGCCCGCGCCGGGGAGGACCTCGGCGTGGTCTACGCCCTCGAGAACCTCCCGCCCTACCACTGGATCGGCTGGGACGTCGGGCGCCTCGCGGCACTCGTCGAGGAGTTCGGCCATCCTCAGATCGGGCTGTGCTTCGACGTCGCCCACGCCCGACTGGCCGGGGACGAACTCGCCGCCATCCACCAGGCCGGCGAAAACATCCGCTACCTCCACCTCTGTGACAACCACGGACTCAAGGACGACCACCTCCTGCCGTTTCTCGGCAGCACGCCTTGGTCGGCTGTCGCACAAGCCCTGCGGGAGGCCCGTTACGGCGGCATTCTCATGCTGGAAGTCTTTCACGACCTGCCGGAACTGCGGGACTACCTCGCCGAGGGCTGGGTGAAGAAACTCGCGGGGTTGCTGGATGAAATATCAGGCTGATGCGTCCCGGCCCGAAGCGGCTGGGGTTTCCTGCCCGAGGAGCTTTTTCAGCACGTCCGTCAACACATGCAGTTCGAAGGGTTTTTCGAGAAACGCGGTCCGCTGCTTGCCCTGGAGAAAGTCCTTGGCCCGCGCCTCACCGTAGCCGCTGCACAGGATGATCGGCAGGTCCGGCCGAACGTGACGGAACCGATCGAGCGTCTCAGGCCCCTGCATGCCCGGCATGGACCAGTCGAGCATGAGGCACTGGATGGCCGACGGATCGACCTGAAAGGCCTGCAGCGCTTCGTGCCCGTCGGCGACGGATTGGACCTCGAAGCCCAGACGCTCCAGCAGCCGCTGGGCGACCATGCGGACAGCCTGCTCGTCGTCGGCCAGCAGAATCCGCCCCCGACCCCGCCAGGACGCCTCTGCGCCCGGCTGTTGGAGGCCCGGCCTTCCAGCCGAAGCCGGCAGAGGCAGCAAGACGCGGAACGCCGTCCCCTCTCCGGACTGCGACCTCACGAACACCCCGCCTTGATGGCCCCGAACGATACCCTGCACCGCCGCCAGACCCAGCCCGCGACCGATGAACTTCGTCGAGAAGAACGGCTCGAAGACCCGGCGGACCTCCTGGTCGGAAATCCCGCAGCCCGTATCGCTGACTTCCAGCACGACATAGCTGCCGGCGGGCAACTCCTCGCCCGTGGCATGGTCCGGAGGGGTCGGACGCGACCAGTCTTCCCGAGCCGTGCGGACCACGATCCGACCACCCTGCCCGGCGACGGCCTCGGCTGCGTTCGTGACCAGGTTCACCGCCAACTGGTCCATCTGCGTGCGATCGGCGTGTAACTCCGGAAGGTTCTCCGCGAGGTCCAGGTCCAGCGTGATCCGGTGCCCCGCCAACGCCCGCAGCAGCGGCTCCATCGCACCGATGACGTCGTTGAGGTTCAGCGGCTCGACGGCCGCATGCCCCCGCCCGGAATAGGCGCGCATCTGGTTGCTCAACGTCGCCGCACGCGTCGAGGCATCCTTGATTTCTTGAAGCAGTTCCCGAAGGTCGTCGCTGAGACGCGCGTCCATCAGACCGAGGTCCGCGTTGCCGGAAATAATCATCAGCAGGTTGTTGAAATCGTGGGCGACGCCCCCGGCCAGAGCGCTGAGACTCTCGAGCTTCTGCAACTCCTGCATCTGCTGTTCCCACTGCCTCTGGCGGCGCTCGGCCTGGCGGCGCTCGGTGACGTCGGCGACGATCTCGATCACTTCCGTGATCGATCCGTCCGAACGACGCACCGGCGAGAGGGCACCGACCAGTTCCAGTTTGCGACCCTCCTTGTCATGACGCGCCAGTTCGATGTCGTCGATCACCTCGCCTTGAAAGGCCCCTTCGATCATGGTTTTCAGTTGCTGCCGCATCGCCTCGTCGGTGTAGGGGATGGACTGGCCCTGCAGTTCCTCGGCAGTCCAGCCGAAAATCCGCTCCGCCGCCGGATTCCAGACCCGGATGCGATGCTTTCGGTCCCAGACCACCACCCCCAGCGGAGCGGCGGAAAAAAGCGTCTGGAGTTTCTCGGTCGTCTCCTCGAGCAGAGCGTTCTTTTCCTTCAGCTCCCGCGTCAGGTTCACCAGATCGTCGTTCATCGAGGACATCTCGGAGAAAATGTCCGCCCCCGAGAAGACCGGTTTTTCTCCGATGATCAGCAGCCCCTCCTCGTCCGGAAACAACCGGCACTGCACGGTGTGAATGAGATTATTGACCGCCACCAGCCCCACCCGGCACCCGGGGTGGCCTTTCTGCGCCGCCTGATGAAGCGCCGGGGCCGACTCGGGAAGCAGAAAATCCTCCAGTTTCCGCCCGAGTGGCAGGTCCGTCATGGACAGTAACCGACAGAACGCCGAGTTGCCGTCCGTAATCCGGCCCTGCCCGTCCGTGCGGACCATCAGCACGGTCTGACATTCATCGAAGAAGCGGGATACAGCCTCGGCGTTGAACATGGCCCCCTCGCGTCAGGATACCGGCACCAGTCTGCGGGCTTTGACGGTCGCCTCCGCAGCCGATACCGCCAACGCATCCGCGCCGAGACGCTTCCAGAGATTCGGCATCCACCCGAACGCCTGGCCCCCCACCATGATGACCAGGTCCTGCAAGGCGTCGACCTCGCGAATCTCGTCAATCAACGCCTTGACCCTATCGAGGTTGTATGGCATGGACACCGAGACGGCCAGGAGCGAAGGACGCGAATCGGTCACCATATCCAGCAGATCCCGGTTGGGCGTATTGGCCCCGAGATACCGCACCTCCCAGCCGTCCATCGCCAGCATGTCCGCCAGCATCCACGCCCCCAGCTCGTGGTGCTCGTTCCATGCACAGGTCACCACCGCATGCGCCTGGCCGTTCCGATCCGCCTGGCGGGGCTCGTAAATCACCGCCATGATTCGACCCACCATCGACGCGCAGAGATGCTCCTGGGCCACCGAAATCTCGCCCTGCTCCCACAGCGTCCCGATCCGGTACATCGTCGGCTGAAGCACCGACATGTAAAACGCCACCCGGTCCTCCACCGTCCCGGTATGCTCACGCGCAATCGACAGACACGCCTGGTAATCCCCCGCCAGCAGCACCGAGAGAAACCGCTCGAGCACCTCCGCCAGCGGATTGGGCTGCTCCGAAGCGATCTCGACCGGAATGGCCGCAATGGCTTCGGCCTGCTCGGCCTGCTCGCAAAGCCAGTCGTACCAGGGCTGAATCTCCCCGGCGTGCTCCGCCGGGAGATGACGATTCACCGATTCCTTCCAGGCGACCAATTCGGCAGGGAAATAAGCATAGGAAAAGCCGTGATGGGAATACGTCCGGAAAATCCACGGCAGTAGACGGGCCAGCAACTCCGGCAAATGCAGTTTCATCACCGTTTTCATGAATGCGGCGTGATTGCGATGGTTGTCCTCCATCATCGCCAGCCTGCCCCCGCCGATCAGCTCATTCAACGCCGGATGCGCCCTGAGCTGCTCATCGACCGACTCGGTAAGCACTCCCGTTTTGTTCTCGTACGCCAAGACCGCATCGGCAGGGACCCGCGGAAGGGTAAGGCACTCCTGGAGAAGCTTCTGCATGGAGGAAACTGTCATGGGAGGCGTCCTTTGTACTCTCAAACTGTTCGTTTCGCAAAGCCCGACCGGCTTTTACAGCAATAGCCGAGGAATGGATTCTGGCTTCCTCCTGCCGCAGGAAACAATCCATCGACTGAAACAGGCACACACACTTTCACCGTCCTGTCACCGTCCGAACAAAACCACGCATTTCGATAATATCCCCCAAGTCGCCAAAAATCAAGAAAGGTCCTATCCTTGGCCAAATCTTAATATCGGCTGAATGGTGTGCAGGATTTGATTGTATCTAGATCCCTGAATTGACGCACCCCTCAAAAGTCGAGGGAACGGAACATCAGAGCGATTCGTCAAGGATACAGTTCATGGTCACGCGTCCTCCTTCGCCCTTTGGGGCTTCGGAGGATACACCGCGATGCCCCTGCCGCCGGTCACATTCTGAAACAATCGGGCGTCTCAGGCGTCGGCGGGTTCAATGTGGTCGGGGCGGTCCGCCCATCGGCCGACGTTGTCCATCACGACGGGCGAACCGTCGTAGGCGTCCATCAGCAGGGCGTGGTAGGCGCATTCCTCGGCCGAGCGGAGGTTTGCCCGGGGGTAGCGGGCGGCGTAGGCGGCATGGCCCTCGGCCGGCTGGTACTTCTCCAGCCCGCCGGAAACCAGGTCGACCGTCCCGCTGCCCTCGTCGAACTGCGCCTTCTTCCGCCAAACGATTTCGTCGGGCAGCAGGTCCTCGCAGGCCTTGCGCAGGATCCATTTTTCGACGAGTTGTCCGTTGTCGCCGCGAAGCAGCTTCAGGTCGGCCGGGATGGTCATGGCTAGTTCGATCAGTTCGGTGTCGAGGAAAGGGACCCGGCCTTCGAGGCTGTGGGCCATAGTCAGCCGATCCACCCGCTGGAGGTTGACATTGTGCAGCGAAGCGACGCTCCGGCGGAGTTCGTCGTGGAGGACTTTCTCGTCGGGCACGCCCTTGTAGTAGGTGTAGCCGGCGAAGAGTTCGTCGGCACCCTCGCCGGTGTGGATCACCTTGACGTACCGGGCGGCGAGGCGGGAGGTGAAGTAGCAGGGGATGGCGCTGCGGACGAGGTCCTGGTCGAAACTTTCGAGGTGGTAGACGATCTCGGGCAGCTTCTCGATGACCTCGTCCATAGTGAAGACGTACTCGTGGTGGATCGAGTCGATGTGGTCGGCGACGAGCCGGGCTGCGGCGAGGTCGTCGCTGCCTTCGATGCCGACGGAGAACGTGTGCAGTTCGTCGACCTGTCGGCGGATCATGGCGGCGATGACCGAACTGTCCAGCCCGCCGGAGAGGAACGAACCGACCGGCACGTCGGACATCATGCGTTTTTCGACGGCCCGTTCGAGGGTGTCTCGCAGCAGCCGACGGTGCTCCTCGACGCTGCGTTCTTCGACCCAGCGGTCGGGGACGCCGTAGAACTTCCGGTAGCCGTGCTTCGGGTGGAACCAGTGGCCGGCGGGGAATTCCTCGACGTTCTCGGCGTGTCCGACCATGGCCTTGAGTTCCGAGCCGAAGACCAGCCCGTCGTCGGAGGTCCCGACGTACAACGGCTTGATGCCGATGGGGTCGCGGGCGAGGTAGAGGTCCGGGCCGTCGGCGATGGCCAAGGCGAACATGCCGTCGAGCCGGCCGGCTGCGGAGGTGGCGAGGTCTTCCCAGAGATGCAGCGCGATCTCGGTGTCGCTGCGGGTGCGGAAGGTGTGCTTCGACTCGTATTGCTTCCGCAGACCGGGGAAGTTGTAGATCTCGCCGTTGCCGAGGATGACGCGCTGCCCGTCGCCGGAGTAGATCGGCTGGTCCCCGCCGGTGGGGTCCATGATGCTCAGCCGCTGATGGCCGAGGGTGCCGCGGTCGTCGGAGTGCATGCCCTTGGCGTCAGGTCCGCGATGGACGAGTCGCCGCATCATCTCGGCGATGGTGGCTTTGTCTTCTCGTCCCCAGAGTCCTGCAATGCCGCACATGGTGTTACGCTGCCTTTCCGGCGTGAATGAAAGTTGCCTCGTTGATGGGAGATGCTGGGTTCTTGCTTCTGGATGCGGGGCAACCCGCAGGGGCGGGTTACTTTCCCGGGTCCCATCGGCCGACAAGTTTCTCGAACTGCAGGCCGGGGAATTCCTTTTTGAACAGGTTGTAGTACCACAGCTCTTTGGGTGTGTTCAGCCGGTACCCGCCGGGAGTGTTGCGGGTCTGTTCGCTGAACGCCGCGGCGTCTTCGATGTTCTCGGCGATCCGGTCCATGAGGTCGTCCGTACCCGTTCCGGCGGCGAAGCGGAGCTTGACGCGCTTGTAGATTGTCTCCGGCAGGAGATCCTTGAAGGCCTCGCGGAGGATGTGCTTTTCAACCCAGGTGTTCTCGCCGGTCTGATGGATTTTCCAGCGGACGGGCAGTTGCTGGGCGAGACTGATGACGTGGGTGTCGATGAACGGCGTGCGATAGGTGATGCCGTTGCCCATCATCGCGCGGTCGAGCCTCTGCAGGGCGGTGTTGAAGGCGACCTCGATGAGGCGGTGCATCATCTTGAGTCGACCGCCTTCGGTGGGCAGGTCCTTGAGCAGGTGGTACCCGCCGAACAGCTCGTCGCCGCCCTCGCCGGAGAGGATGCAGTTGGTGAACTCCCGGGCCTTGCCGGAGGCGAAGAGGTTGGAGATGGTCCCGCTGACGCAGTCTTCGTCGAAGCTTTCGAGGGTGCGGACGGCCCGGGGGACGGAGTCGGCGATTTCGTCGGCTTCGTAGAGGCGGGTGTGGTGTTCCATGCCGAGATGTTCGGCGACGATTTTGGCGTTGACGACGTCGGCAGCGCCCTCCATGCCGACGGTGATCAGCGGAATGTCGCGCGTGCCGAGGTGGTGGGCGACGCAGGCAATGATGGAGCTGTCCAGCCCGCCGGACAGCAGGCAGGCGCCGACGGCCCCGTCGTCGAGTCGCCGCTGGATGGCTGCGATGAGGGTGTCGCGAACCTCGGTGACGGCCTGGGCGAAGTCCGCGGGGACCTTGGCGTCGGGGTACACAGGCAGATAACCGGCCAGGCCCGAGACGCTGGAATAGCTCGAGGCCGGCGGGAGGTCTTCGATGTCCTCGGCGAGACCGACGAGGCTTTTGACCTCCGAGCCGAAGCAGAGCGTCCCCTCAGCGGTCGCTGCCCAGTACAGCGGGCGGACGCCCACGCCGTCGCGAGCGAGGATCAGTTCGCCATCGACGTACAGGGCCAGGGCGAAGACGCCTTCGAGGTATCGCGGGAACGTCCGGCCGTGCTTGCGGTAGAGTTCGAGGGCGACGTCGGCGTCGGGCTGTCCGGGCTTGCGTTCGTTGTAGATCTCGCCGTCGAGCAGCAGGACCGCCCCGTCCTTCTCGGCCAGTCCCGAGCCGCGGGCCTCGGAGAGGTCGGCCGAGCAGACCCCGGCGGTCAGGTCGCCGGCGGTGCGGACGTGCTGGTGGTCCTCGCCGCGGTGGCGGACGGTTTCGAGCATTTTTGTGACGGTTTCGGTTTCGTTGGGTTTGAGGATTCCGACGATTCCAGCCATGGTCTTCTCGCGTTTCGTGATTGAGGGGTGAACATTTGATTTCAGCGTGCAGCTCAGCCGTCTCGGCTGAGATGGTGCTGAGGTTATTGTATGTCACAACTCATGGGCAAAATACCCATGCTACGTTTTGCCTACGATTGCTTGTCGATTTCGAGGACGGCGACGAGGCCGTGGGCTGCGCCCTGGCCGTTCTGCAGGGTCATCACGAGATTTCGCAAGGCGTAGCCGAGCTGCGGCTCGATGATGTTCTCCCGGGGCAGGCCGTAACTCAGGTTGCCCACGCCTGCGACGAGGTCGCGCATCCGGTGCATGAGGTCCTGCAGGATTTTGGGATAGCTGGCCGGGACGGCGGGGATGTTCTCCCGGAAGGCCCGGCTCTGCGGGTCGTACTCAGCCAGGAGGGTCTCGACGTAGCGGACGAGGGTATTCCAGCACATCTGGACGTGCTCGAAGTAGTCGTTGAGGAAATCGAAGCCTTCCCTGGGGGCGTAGTCGATGATGAGGGTCTCCAGATCGGTGCGGACGTTGACTTCGTGGAGGCTGTTGACGGCGGCGCGGAGGGGCTGGGCGTGACGATTGTACTCGCGGGTGTCGAGGTGTCGGCCGATGAAGACCGAGCGGTCGAAGAAGGTCAGCGGTTTGATCTCCACGCCGCTGCGTGCGGAGGCTTCGGCGATGATGCGGTCGGCCTCGGGCCTGCTCATCAGGCGGAGGGTGAGGTGCTGGAGTTCCGCCCGCCGGGCTTCGCGCTCCTCCGGCTCGTAGATGTAGGAGACGACGTAGTCCATGTTCAGGAGTTCCTCGGGATTGTTGGTCCAGAGTTCCTGCCATTCGTAGGAGTACCGCCCGAGCCAGTCGCAGACGACGGTGGAATACTTTTTGGTCCGGCGGGCGATTTCGGCGAGCAGTTCGATGGCGGTTTCGTCGTTGTTGTGGTGGGAGAAGGTGCCGAAGGAGGTGAAGTACAGGTCGTACTCGTTGCCTTCCGGTGCGGGCAGGCCCTGGGTAAAGTCGCCCTGACAGAAGGTCATCTTCGGGTTGTTGCCGTAGAGTTCCCGGGCCTGGTGGAGCAGGTCCTCGTTGAGGTCCGAGCCGGTATAGAGCCCGAGGACTTCGGGGGTGAGCAGGTCGACTTCGCGCTGCTGGAGGTCGGCGTCGCGCTGGCGGATGCCGGTGAGCAGTTCGTAGCCGTCCGCGCTGCCGCAGCCCAGGTCGAGAATGTGGAGGCGGCGCATGTCGGCACGGTTACGGGCGACGAGCTTTTCCAGCGGCCCGCGGAGGTGGATGCGGGTGATCTCGTCTTCCCAGTATTTCCGGACGTTGTCGTACTTGCCCGTCAGGCCGGTCTTTTTGTTGTACAGACCGCTCTGGACAGCCTCGGTGTAGGCGCCCATCTGGTCGTTGGCTTTGCTCATGAGAGTACGTTCCTTTCAGTCGTGGGCTTACTCGCTGATTGTTTCGCAGTACGGGGCGATGTGGTTGTTTCCGTGGCACCGGCATCTTGCCGGTGAGTAGCAGGGCCATCCTGGCCCTGTTGTGTCATCTGTACAGTGCAAACCCATGGGCAGGATGCCCATGGCTACGTGGTGCGGTTACTTCAGCGTGGCTTCGAGGACGCCCGGGACGTTGCTGCGGATGTCGTCCAGCAGGTCCTTACTCATCGGGTTGCGGGGTTGTTCGAGGATTTCGTGGTAGCGTTTGTGGGCGGCCTTGAGGGCTCCACCGTCTGGGTCTTCGAGGGGGTAGCGGAGGTAGACATCTTCCTGCGTGGGGATGGGCAGGTGGTAGATGTAGGTCTTGTGGTCGGTCTGCATGATCTCGCGAACGGTGGAGAGGATCTCGTCGCGGCGGGATTCGGTGACATCGGGTTCGACGAAGGTGCGCTTGGCGATGTCGATGTGGGCGTTGTCCATGACGGCCTGCTCGGGACAGAAGACGTTGGTCCGTTCGAGGAGCCCGAAGGCGTAGTGGATGTACTGGGCCCCGCTGCGGGGGACGGTGAAGTAGGTCATGAGTTTTTCGACCGTCGCCTGGATACCGGGCTTGTCGGTGTCGGCCACGCCGCAGGTCGAGTAGCACGGCAGGTGGTAATGGCGGGCCATCTGCGCGCAGTCGACGTTGTAGTGGATGAATTCCGGCGCACCGTACATGTCGTTGAGGTTGTCCAGCCGGGTGCGGACGGGCACGGCCCCGTAGAGCACGGGCGCACCGGGGCTGACGAGTTGGGTAATCATGACCCCGGCGAGGAGTTCGGCGTTGATCTGGGCGACCATGCTGAACTCGTCGAACGGGCCGGTCGCTCCGCCCATCGGGCAGGAGGAGATGACCACGGGGACACGCCGTTCGGCGATGGCCATGAGCTTCTCGGCGGTGTCTTCGACGATCTGGAAGGGGCTCTTGATCACGCAGGTGATGAACGACAGGACCGGGTTTTCGACGAAGGCCTGTTCCCCGCCGGCGACGAGCTGGCCGAGCTTCACGACGTCGTCGAGCGCCTCGAGGCTGGTCAGCCCCGCCTGGACGTGCTTGGTGATGTTGTTCAGGCTGGCGAGGAACTTGTTGACGTCCTTGTTGGCCTCGGTGACGTCCTTGTCCTGGATGTTCACGCAGCGGATGAAGAAGTCGAGGTGTTCGAGGTGGTCGCAAAGGTGGGCGGCCCGGGTGAGCCGTTCGATGCTGCCGGGCTGGCGGGTGAAGGTCGGGTGTTCACCGTCGAAGTCCACGTCCAGCCAGATGTTCGTCTCGCTGCCGCTGCCGAAGCGGACGCGCGGTTCGTCGGCGTCGAGGATCAGCCGGTTGTCGGGGTTGCGCGCGCCGAGCGTGATCTTCGACGGTGCCGACGCGAGGGCCTCGTCGAGGATGTTGTCCGGCACGCGGATGCGATGGCAGTCCACGGCGTCTTCAACGGTCGCCCCGGCCTTGCGGAACAGGTCCGTGGTCTTCTCGTTGTAGCTCAGCAGCCCGGGGTCCTTGAGCAGTTCCCGGCTGATGCCGTCGACAAGGCGGATCTGCTCTTCGCTCAATCGCTGCTCAGGGCGGACGAGGATGCCCTGACGCTGGGCGGTGTCGGCTGATGCTTGCATGTTTGTACGTCTCCTTCCAGAAATTGCTTATACTTCCAAATCCGCTCCGGGAACAGCATGGCACATCAAACGGCCAGTCTTGCTGCGTCCGAAACGACCGATCCTTTCCGATACCGCCTGTCGGCGGCGACGAGGACCCCTCGATGGCAGCGGAGGAACAGGCAAGCCGGCGTCGGCTTCCCCCTCCTCGCCAGTATCCATCAACAGGGAGTCGCAAGGACCCGCATCGCGGGTCGTGGAGGCCCCGGGGCCAAGCCCGGGGCAGACAGAGGAGTATAGCATCTGCCGGGAAAGAATCAAGGACTGTTTTCGCAAGGGG
>CAYMAP010000002.1:0-39053 GCA_964388425.1 uncultured Planctomycetaceae bacterium | reverse complement strand
CGTCGAACACGCCCTGAGCAAGGGCATCGCCGTCTGCCCCGGCGTCGCGACGCCGACGGACATCGAACTGGCGATGAGCCTGGGCTGCACGACGTTGAAATTCTTCCCCGCCGGCGCGATGGGCGGCCCGGGCACACTCAAAGCCGTCTCAGCACCCTACGCCGGCGTCCGCTTCATCCCCACCGGCGGCATCAAGGCCGACAACCTCGCCGACTATCTCGCCCTGCCCAGCGTCCTCGCCGTCGGCGGGAGTTGGCTGGCGAAAAAGGACGACATCGCCGCCGGGAACTTCGACGCGATCACCCACCACGCCCGCCAGGCGGTCCAAGCCGCTCGGGCAGCCAAGGGAGACACACCATGAGCAAGCCCACCCTGGTCGTCATGGCCGCCGGTATCGGCAGCCGATACGGCGGACTCAAGCAGGTCGACTCGTTCGGACCCAGCGGCGAGGGCGTCATCGACTACGCCATCTTCGACGCCCTGCGAGCCGGCTTCGGCAAGGTCGTCTTCATCATCCGCCGAGACA
This sequence comes from uncultured Planctomycetaceae bacterium, assembly GCA_964388425.1. Classification (GTDB taxonomy): domain Bacteria; phylum Planctomycetota; class Phycisphaerae; order SM23-33; family SM23-33; genus CAYMAP01. Next base: position 38,527 of record CAYMAP010000002.1, on the reverse strand, counting down.
TCGAAGATCTCTTCCGCGAGAAGATCGGCAGGACCATCGAGCCGCAGATCGACACCCGCTATGTCTACCAGGAACTCGAGGCCCTGCCGGCGGGCTTCGAGGTTCCCTCCGACCGCAAAAAACCCTGGGGCACCGCCCACGCGCTGCTCTCGGCCAAAGACGCCGTCGCCGAACCCTTCGCCGCCATCAACGCCGACGACTTCTACGGCCGGGAGTCCTTCGCCGTACTCGGTAAGTTCCTCGCGGCCGCAACCGACCGCCCCGGCGTCCAGGAATACGCCATGGTCGGCTTCGTACTGGTCAACACCGTCACGGAGCACGGCCACGTCGCCCGCGGCGTCTGCACCACCACCGCCGACGGACACCTCGAGTCCATCGTCGAACGTACCCGCGTCGAAACCCGCAACCACGGGCGAATTCAGTTCAGCGACGACGACGGCCAGACCTGGCAGGATATCGACCCCAACAGCATCGTCTCGATGAACATGTGGGGCTTGACGCCCTCCTTCCTCGCCGAAGCCGACGCCCGTTTCGCCGATTTCCTCCGCAACAACATCGACAACCCCAAGGCCGAGTTCTTCATCCCCTCCGTCGTCAACGACCTCCTCGACGAGGGCAAGGCCCGCGTGAACGTCCTGCCGACCCCCTCCGCCTGGCTGGGCGTGACCTACCCCGAAGACAAACCCCGCGTCCAGTCCGCCATCGCTCAACTGGTCGAGGCCGGCGAATACCCCAGCCCCCTCTGGAAAACACAGTAAGAGACAAGACCCCACCGTGTAGCTCAGTCGGCCCCGGCTGAGAGAACCCGATATACCAAAACCACAGCCGAGGGCGGCTGTGCCACACGACTCATGGGAAAGACGTTCATGCAGCATGACATCAAAGCCATCAGCGACCTGTTCCAGATCGACGGCGAGTTCCTTGACGCCCGCCCCTACGGCAGCGGGCACATTAACGACACCTACGCCAGCGCCTTCCGCACCCCCGCCGGCGACGTCCGCTACATCCACCAGCGGATCAACCACACCATTTTCACCCAGCCGGAACAACTCATGGACAACATCCGCCGCGTCACCGAACATCTACGCGGCAAGGTCCTCCAGCGAGGCGGCGAGCCGCTGCGAGAAACCCTCACGCTCATTCCCGCCCACGACGAACGCTGCTTTGCCCGCGACGGCGAGGGCAACTATTGGCGGACCTACGTCTTCATCGAGGGTGCGCAGACCTACGACCTCGTCGAGAAGGACGAGCACGTCTACCACGCCGCCAAGGCGTTCGGCAACTTCCAGCGAGACCTCGCCGACCTGCCCGGCGGTCGTCTGCACGAAATCATCCCCGGATTTCATGATACCTCCAAGCGCTTCGACGCCTTCCGGGACGCCCTGGACAAGGACGTTGCCGGCCGGGCCGAGTCCGCCCGCGAGGAAATCGACTTCGCCCTCCAGCGCGAGGACACCGCCTCCGTCCTCGTCGACCTCCTCGCCGAAGGCAAAGTCCCCGAACGCACCACCCACAACGACACCAAGTTCAACAACGTCATGATCGACGACGCCACCGGGCGTGGCATCTGCGTGATCGACCTCGACACCGTCATGCCGGGCCTGGCGATGTACGACTTCGGAGACTCCGTCCGCCTCGGCGCGGCCACCGCACTGGAAGACGAACAGGACCTCGACAAGGTCGGTGTGAACTTCGACCGCTTCGAGTTGCTCGCCAAGGGCTACCTCGAAGCCGCCCGCGACTTTCTCACCCCCCTCGAGGCCGGCCACCTCGCCTTCGCCGCACGCCTGATCACCTTCACCATCGGCCTGCGGTTCATCACCGACCACCTCGCTGGCGATACCTACTTCAAAGTCCACCGAGAGAACCACAACCTCGACCGCTGCCGAACCCAGTTCAAAATGGTCCGCATGATGGAAGACCGATACGACGAAATGAAAAACACCGTCCAGCGATACGCATGAGACATCCAACGGGCGCCACAGCCGCCCCCGGCTGTGAATACCGTCATTCCCGTACGGACCGCCACCAACCATCGCAGAGTAGAACCAGGATAGACTTCCCGAGGAAGACCGCCATGAACCTTCGACAGACCGTTACGGTCCTGAGTCACGAATTCGGCACGAGCAATTTCGTCCGCGGCGGCGGGGGCAACACCTCCGCCAAGGACCCCGATACACTGCTGGTCAAACCGTCGGGGACGAGCCTGGCGGGCATCCAGCCGGGCGACTTCGTCGCGCTGGACCGTGCGAAGCTCGCCGAGCTGTACCACGCCGAGCCGCCCGCCGACTCCACGGCCCGCGAGGCGATGGTCAAGGACATGATGCTCGCAGCCGTGCGCGAAGGATCGGGCGGTCGGCCCAGCGTCGAGGCCCCCCTGCACGACTCCTTCGAGGCGACCTTCGTGGTCCACACCCACCCCACGCTGGTCAACGGTATGACCTGCGCCAAAGACGGCGAGGCCGTCTGCCGGGAGGTCTGCCCCAAGGCCCTGTGGGTCGAGTACACCGACCCCGGATACACGCTGAGCATGGTCGTCCGCGATCGCCTGGTCCAGGCCCGGCGGAACGGGGAAGACGAACCGCTCGTCGTGTTTCTCCAGAACCACGGCGTGTTCGTCGCCGGCGACGCCCCGCAACTCATCCGCCACGCCTATGAGGATATGCTCACCGCCCTGGCGGGCGAATACGAACGGGCGGGCATCCCGACGGAACTGTCCCCGACCTCCCCAGCCCCCTCGGCCGAGAAAACCGAGGACCTTCGGCGGACGCTGCACGACGACCTCGGCCTGGCCGACGCCGCCTGCATCGCCGCTGGCGGACACTTCCCGGTAGCCGACGGGCCCATCTCGCCCGACCACATCGTCTACGCCCGCAGCTACCCCCTCCTGGGCGAACCCACGCAAGCCAACCTCGACGCCTTCCGGAAGAAGTACGGCTACCCGCCACGGGTTGTCGCCTGCTCGGCAGGCGTCTTCGGAATCGGGCCGACACAGAACGTCGCCGACCTCGCACTGGAGTTCGCCCAGGACGGCGCCCTGGTCAAACAACTCGCCGAAGCCTTCGGCGGCATCCACTACATCTCCGACAAGCAACGCGAATTCATCGACAACTGGGAAGTCGAAGCCTATCGCCGAAAACAGATGCAGTGACGGAGCCGCCTCAGACCAAATCAAAAAGCCAGAAAGCGTGCGAGACACACTGTTTTCCACAACTTGATACTGTCTGCCTGTGAATTCCTACTTGCGAATCCTGGCATTCGACTTCTGTATTCTGACTCCTGACTCCTGTATTCTGACTCTTGAATTCTCACCACATCCCGGAGTTTCCCATGCCCAACCGCCAGCAGATCGAAGCCGCTTATGACCTCGCCCGCGACCGCTACGCCGAGATCGGCGTCGATACCGAAGCCGCCCTGCAGCGACTTTCCGAAATCCCGATCAGCCTGCACTGCTGGCAGGGAGACGACGTGGGCGGGTTCGAAAGCCCCGACGCCGAACTGTCCGGCGGGGGCATTCATGCGACGGGCAACTACCCCGGCAAAGCGCGAACGCCAGAGCAACTCCGGGCCGACCTCGACCGCGCGCTGGGGCTGATTCCCGGGAGGCATCGGCTGAACCTTCACGCAATCTACGGCGAATTCGGTGGCAAGAAGGTCGACCGCAACGAAATCGCCCCCGAGCACTACGCCGCCTGGGTCGACTGGGCCAAAGCCAACCGCATGGGCATGGACTTCAACCCGACGTGTTTCTCGCACCCCATGGCCGAGGAAGGCCTGACGCTCAGCAGCCCCAGGGACGAGGTCAGACAATTCTGGATCGAGCACTGCAGCGCTTGTCGAAAGATCGGCGATCATGTCGGGCGAACCCTCGGCTCGCCTTGCGTGACGAACATCTGGATTCCCGACGGCATGAAGGACACCCCCGCGGATCGGCTTGGACCTAGACAGCGACTGATGGAGAGTCTCGATGCCGTTTTTGCCGAGAAGCTCGACCCGGCCTGCAACCTCGACGCCGTCGAGAGCAAGCTCTTCGGCATCGGCAGCGAGTCCTACGTCGTCGGCTCGCACGAGTTCTACCTCGGCTATGCCGCCTCGCGAGGAACCCTGCTGACGCTGGACAGCGGGCACTTCCATCCGACCGAGGTCATCTCCGAGAAGCTTTCAGCCGTCCTGCTGTACGTGCCCGAACTGCTCCTGCACGTCAGCCGGGGCGTCCGTTGGGACAGCGACCACGTCGTGACGCTCGGCGACGAACTCCACGCCATCGCGCGGGAACTGGTGCGGGGCAACTTCCTCAAGCGGACGCACATCGGGCTGGACTTCTTCGACGCCAGCATCAACCGCGTCGCCGCTTGGGTCATCGGAACGCGGGCGATGCTCAAGGCCCTGCTGGCGGCCCTGCTGGAACCGGCCGATCGCCTGCGGACGATGGAACTCGAAGGCGACTTCACCGGTCGGCTGGCGATGGCTGAAGACCTCAAGACCTTCCCCCTCGCCGCCGTCTGGGACGCCTGCTGCCTCCGCCACGACGTCCCGGCCGGACTGGACTGGCTCGACGACGTCAGGCAGTACGAACGCGACGTGCTGAGCAAACGGGACTGACGTTCGACCCGCGCACGGTTCCCACGCAACGCCGGAGACAATGGGGGTTGTTCAGTCGAGAAGCGGCGTCAGAGGGATAGCCGGGGGCGTCAGCCCCGGGAACAGGACCCCATTGTCACCCTTTGATGAACCCGCGGTCGGCCAGCAGGGCCAGCAGTTTCTCGACGCACGCCTCAGGGGGCAGCTCGTGGGTCGGCAGGATCAGTTCCGGGGCGTCAGGGGGCTGGTAGGGCGCGGTGACGCCGGGGAACCGCTCGACCTCGCCGCGGTCGGCCTGTTGGTAGAGTTCGCTGGCCCGCTGCCGGCAGACCTCCGCCGGGGCTGAGAGGTAGACCTCGATGAACCTGTCCTCGCCGACGATCTCGCGGGCGATTTGCCGATCCTCGGCCAGGGGGCTCAGCAGGGCGCAGATGCAGATCTGCCCGGCGCTGTTGAGGAGCTTGGCGATCTCGCCGGCCCGGCGGATGTTCTCACTGCGGTCGGTCGACTCGAACCCGAGGTCCTTGTTCACGCCCAGCCGAAGGTTCTCGCCGTCGAGGACAACGGCGTGGCAGCCGGCGTCGAAGAGCTTGCGCTCCAGCAGATAGGCCGAGGTTGTCTTGCCCGCGCCGACCAGTCCCGTCAGCCAGACGGTCGCGGGCTTCTGCCCGAGGCGTTCGGCCCTCTGGTCGCGGGTGACGGAGTCGGTTTGAACATGGACGTGGCTGCTGCGGGGCTGGCTGATCCGCTGCTGCGGTTCGGTGTACAGCTCGTTGGAACTGCGGTCGAGGATCATCCCCGCCCCGACGGTGTTGTTCGTCACGCGGTCAATGACAATGAACGAGCCGGTCTGGTGGTTTCGGCTGTAGGGGTCGTAGGCGATCGGAGCCGCCAGCGCCATCGACACACGCCCGATCTCGTTGAGATCGAGCGTCTCGGCGTCCAGGCGGTGCAGGGCGTTGACGTCCATGCGGTATCGCAGGGCCGAAACCTGCCCGCCGACCATGCGGGTGGCGTGTTTGATGAAGTACCGCTGGTTGAGTTTCAGGGGCTGCTCGGCCATCCAGACGACCATCGCCTCGAACGTGTTGCCCACGTGAGGCATGTTTTTGGGGTGGACGATCATGTCGCCCCGGCTGACGTCGGTTTCCTTCTCGAGCGTAACGGTCACCGACAGTGGCGGGAACACCTCCGCACATTCCCCGTCGTGGTCGCGGACGCTCTCGACGCGGTTGGCCGTCCCCGACGGGAGGATGAGCACGTCGTCGCCCGGGCGCAGCACGCCGCCGGCCATCGTGCCCATGTACCCGCGGAACGTCCGGTCGGGCCGGCAGACGTACTGGACGGGTAGGCGGAGGTCGATAAGGTTGCGGTCCGAGGCGACCTGAACCGTCTCGAGATAATTCATCAGCGTGCTGCCCTGGTACCATTCCATGCTTCGGCTGCGATGGACGACGTTGTCGCCCTTCAGCGCGCTGACGGGGATGAACGCCACGTCCGGGATTTCCAGCTTGGTCAGGAATTCGCTGAACTCCCGCTCGATCTGCCGATAGACCCGCTCGCTGTAGGCGACAAGGTCCATCTTGTTGACTGCGACAACGAGGTGCCGGATGCCCAGCAGCGAGGCGATGAAGGCGTGCCGGCGGGACTGGGTGAGGATGCCCTGCTCGGCGTCGATGAGGATGACCATCAGGCTCGCCGTCGAGGCGCCCGTGGCGGTGTTGCGGGTGTACTGCTCGTGACCGGGAGTGTCGGCGATGATGAACTTCCGCCGGGGCGTCGCGAAGTAGCGGTAGGCCACGTCGATGGTGATGCCCTGCTCTCGCTCGGCCCGCAGACCGTCGGTCACCAGCGAGAGGTCGAGGTCTTCCCCGGCCGAGCCTGCCCGTGCGGAACGCTGCTGGATGCTGGCGAGTTGGTCTTCGAAAATCCCTTTCGATTCGTACAGCAGCCGACCGATCAGCGTACTCTTGCCGTCGTCGACACTCCCGGCCGTGACGAACCGAAGCAGGTCCTTTTCCTCGTTGTCTTTGAGCAGTTGGGTGACGTCCATGAATATCGTTCCTGGGTGTTGGATGCTGGAAACAGTACACGGACATCCCGGGCTCCGTTTGTAGCATCAAGCCTCCGGAACCCAGCATGTTCTTGTTTCTGTCTCTTTTTCCTGTTGCCGGTTGCCTTTCCGCCTCAGAAATAGCCTTCTTTTTTCTTTTCTTCCATTGATCCTTCGCGATCCTGGTCGACGGCGCGGTTCTGTCGTTCGGACTGCCGGGCGAGCATGGTTTCCTCGATGATCGCCTCGAGCGTCGTCGCGCGGGACTCGACGGCCCCGGTGCATTTCTGGCAACCCAGGGTGCGGAAACGGACCCAGCGATGCTCGACGGTCTCCCCCGGGCCGGCTTTTTCGAGGTCCCCGGCGTAGACCAGCATGCCGTCGCGAGCGATGACGGGGCGCTCGGCGGCGAAGTACAGCGGGACGATCGGAATCTTCTCGAGGTAGATGTAGTTCCAGATGTCCAGTTCCGTCCAGTTGCTGATCGGAAACGCCCGGAAGCTTTCGTTAGGCTGGTGGCGGGTGTTGTAGAGGTTCCACAGTTCGGGGCGCTGGTTTTTGGGGTCCCACTGCATGTTCCCGTCGCGGAAGCTGAGGATGCGTTCCTTGGCGCGGGACTGTTCCTCGTCGCGTCGCGCCCCGCCGAAGGCTGCGTCGAAACCGCCCTCCTGGAGTCCCTCGACGAGGGCCTGCGTCTTGAGGACAGTGGCGCACAGGGTGCAAGTCCAGTTTTCGTACGCGCCGATCTCCTCCAGCGCGTTGTGGTTGGTCTTGACGATGAGCTTCACGCCCAGTTCCTTCGCCGTCCGGTCGCGGAAGGCGATCATCTCGGGAAACTTGAAGGTCGTGTCGATGTGCATCAGGGGGAAGGGCAGCTTCCCCGGGGCGAAGGCCTTGACCGCCAGATGCAGCAGCACGGAACTGTCCTTGCCGATCGAGTACAGCATGACGGGGTTTTCGCACTCGGCGACGACCTCACGGAGGATGTGGATGCTCTCGGCTTCAAGTTGTCGGAGGTGGGTTAGGTTGTAGTTCATGACGTGGTGTCCGAGGCGGGAGGTTCGATCAGACCCGCCTGGTAAAGGTATCGGAAAATAACCTCGGCGCATGCATCGACGGAGGTCTCGGCGGTCGGCAGATGCAACTCGGGATTCGGCGGGGGCTCGTACGGCGCGTCAATGCCCGTGAATTCCTGGATTTCCCCGGCCCGGGCCCTGGCGTAGAGACCCTTGGGATCCCGGCTCTGGCAGACCTCCAGGGGCGTATCGAGGAAGACCTCGACGAAAGTTCCATCCGGAACGAGCTGCCTCGCCCGGTCGCGGTCTTCGGCGTAGGGGGAGATGAACGCGGTGACCGTCACGACGCCGGCATCGGCGAAAAGATGCGCCAACTCGGCGATCCGGCGGATGTTTTCCGTGCGGTCGTCCGGCGAAAATCCCAGGTCCGCACACAGCCCGTGCCGGAGGTTGTCGCCGTCCAGAACGTAGGCGAGCCGGCCGGCCTCGATGAGCTTCCGCTCCAGCCGACGCGAGATCGTGCTTTTGCCCGACCCGCTCAGTCCCGTCAGCCAGACCACACAGCCCCGCTGGCGCAACAGGCGGTGGCGGTCATCGGCGGTGACCTCGCCTGCGTGCCAGGTCAGGTTGCGGTCCGAGCCGGATGGGCATGGGGGATCAGTCATGGTGTTTTCCCGAAATAGGACGCTGACCATCATACCCCAATCCGCTCCGGGCGACAACCTCCGCACCAGCCGGGATGGTTCTGCACCGCCGATGTTGCAGAGACTGTAGACACCGCCCGACCTTCGTCCGATAGTAAGGATATCCCGAAAGGAGTCATCAATGGCCAAACGGGCATTAATCACAGGCATTACCGGGCAGGACGGCAGTTACCTCACGGAACTGCTGCTGGGCAAGGGCTACGAGGTGCACGGCCTGATCCGCAGGTCGAGCACGTTCGGCACGGAACGGATCGACCACCTCTACGCCAAGCCCCAGGACGCCGACCGCCTGTTCCTGCACTACGGCGACCTAACGGACGGGGCTGGGCTTCGGCAGGTGCTCAGCAAATGCACCCCGCATGAAATCTACAACCTCGCCGCCCAGTCGCACGTGCGGGTGAGTTTCGACCAGCCCGTCTACACCGCCCAGGTCGACGCCGTCGGCACGCTCCGCCTGCTCGAAGCCATCCGCGACCTCGGACTCATCACCCGGTTCTACCAGGCTTCGTCCTCCGAGATGTACGGCAAGGTCGTCGAGACCCCCCAGAGCGAAACCACCCCCTTCCACCCCCGCAGCCCCTACGCCTGCGCGAAAGTCTACAGCTACTGGCAGACCGTCAACTACCGCGAGGCCTACGACCTCTTCGCCGTCAATGGCATCCTGTTCAACCACGAAAGCCCCCGCCGAAGCGAAACGTTCGTCACCCGCAAAATCACCCGCGCCGCGACGCGCATCCGCGAAGGTCTCCAGGACAAGCTGTACCTAGGCAACCTCCACGCCAAACGCGACTGGGGATTTGCCGGAGACTACGTCGAGGCGATGTGGCGGATGCTCCAGCAGAACGAACCCGAGGATTTCGTCATCGCCACCGGCCAGACCCACAGCATCAGCGACCTGCTCGACGAGGCCTTCGGGCTGGTCGACCTGGACTGGAAGAACTACGTCGAAATCGACCCGCGATACATCCGCCCCAGTGAAGTCGACCTCCTGATGGGCAACCCCGCCAAGGCACGCGAAAAGCTCGGGTGGGAACCGGCGGTCCTGTTCAAGGACCTCATCCACATGATGGTCGATCACGACTGGGCGCTGGCCAAAGAAGAACGCATCCTGGCTGAACATCGCAAGTCGAAGGCGTAGAGCCGGCGTTGGGGCGAGAATCGGCTTCGGGCATGCCCGGGCTATGAGCTACACCACCGGTCGTACTGAAAAGGAACGAAGCCGTGGATCTGACAAAACAGCGCATCGTGATCACCGGCGGGGCAGGATTTCTGGGACAGCACCTGCTGCGGGAACTTCGCAGCCGAGGCGTCGACGGGAGCCATCTGCTTGTCCCCCGGTCGGCGGAGTATGACCTGACGCGCGAAACCGACGTCGCGCGGATGTATGAGGACCTCCAGCCGACCGTTGTCCTGCATCTGGCTGCGGAGGTCGGCGGGATCGGGGCGAACCGGGCGAACCCGGGACGTTTTTTTTTCGCCAACATGGCGATGGGGCTGCATCTGATCGAGCAGGGCAGACGCTGCGGCAAACTCGCGAAATTCGTGCAGGTCGGCACGATCTGCGCCTACCCCAAGTTCACCCCCGTCCCGTTCCGGGAAGACGACCTCTGGAACGGCTATCCGGAGGAAACCAACGCGCCGTACGGCGTGGCGAAGAAGGCCCTGCTGGTCCAGCTCCAGGCCTACCGGCAGCAGTACGGGTTCCCCGGGATTTATCTCCTGCCGGTCAACCTGTTCGGGCCGGGCGACAATTTCGACCTCGAAACCAGCCACGTCATCCCCGCGCTGATCCGCAAGTTCGTCGAGGCCAAACAGCGCAGCGAGCCGACCGTCGAGGTCTGGGGCACGGGCAGCGCCAGCCGGGAGTTTTTTTACGTCGAGGACTGCGCCCGTGGGCTGGCCCTGGCGACGGAACGCTACGACGACCCGGCCCCGGTCAATCTCGGGGCGGGGTTTGAAATCGCCATCCGCGACCTAGCTGAACTCATCCGTGACATGACCGGTTACGAGGGCGAGATCGTCTGGGACCCCTCCAAACCCGACGGCCAGCCGAGACGCTGCCTCGACGTGACCCGCGCGAATGATCGCTTCGGCTTCCAGGCTGAGGTCCCGTTCGAGATCGGCTTGCGGCGGACCATCGACTGGTTCCTCACCCGGAGGGATCAGGCAACGTCGGGCGGGTGACAAATCCTCGAGGCGGGGGTATCATGCGGGCATGAACACTCCCGATGACACGACGTTGGAGGCCCTGCTGGGCCCCTGCCTGGAGCTGGCCCGATCGGCCGGGATGGCGATCCTCGCCGTCGCCCGCGAATCCCTGGACGTCCAGGACAAAGCCGACGGTTCGCCCCTGACCCGCGCCGACCGCGCCAGCCACGACTGTCTCACCGCGGGACTGGCCGGGCTTGCGCCACCCCTGCCCGTCCTGTCCGAAGAAGGGGATGTCGAGGCGTTTCTCGACGAATCGCCGAAAACCTATTGGCTGATCGACCCGCTGGACGGCACGAAAGAGTTCGTCAAAGGGATTTCGGAGTATACGGTCAACGTCGCCCTGGTCCGACAGGCCCGCCCGGTTCTGGGCGTGGTCCATGCACCGGCCCTGGCGACGAGTTGGTATGCGGTCCTCGGCGGCGGGGCGTACCGCCAAGAGGGGCAGGCGCCGCCCGTGCCGCTCCAGGCGACCTCCGCCCCGCGTCCCCGCTCCGCCGTCGCCAGCCGAAGCCACCTCTCCCCCGAGACCGAAGCCTTTCTGCAACGCAACGACATCTCCGAGACCACCAGCCGCGGCAGCAGCCTGAAACTCTGCGCCGTCGCCGAAGGAGCCGCCCACATCTATCCCCGTCACGGCCCGACGAATATCTGGGATACCGGCGCGGGGGCCGCCGTCGCTCTCGAAGCCGGCTGCCGGATCATCGACCTGAACGGGCGGGACCTGTCCTACGACCCCGCCGACGGACTCCTGCGGGAAGGGTTCATCGTCCACCCCGAGGGCATGGAGTTCGAACTGTAGGGAAAGCTACCTTCACGTCTCCGTCCTTATCCAAAATGAAATACCCGTGATCCGACAAGGCCTGTCGCGTCAGTCTTAGAACCTGTATGAGGACGTGGCATGGCCGTCTCGGCCATGCGTTTGACGGGCAACCTGCCCGTTCAGCGGGCCGGCGGCGCAGGGCCAGGAGGGCCCTGCAACGGCCCGGCAAGAGGCCGGTGCTACGAAAAAGAACGGTGTTCATACAGGCTCTTGCACGGCCTGCATCCGATTGGCAATTACAGCCTTCGGTATTCGATCCCCCCAGCCAGATCAGGTTTCCTGATGGAAACTACGGGAATGTAATGCCGATAACTCCTCGAAAATCCGGCAGTCGCTGCGGTCAACATTCCAAACGCCACACCGGCTGAGAGGGGAAGACCCGATCCCAGGTCACTGAACTTCAGCAAGCCCATAGAGGCATGTGCGAATCAACAAAATGAATTTTTGAGGAGGCAGAACTCCAGAATGTGATATAATATTGGAAATAATATGAATTTAGATTTTGATCGCCGATGAAGCTTCCTCACGAAAACAGTATGTGTTGGATAACTGGATGGTCAACAACATGGTAAGATGTCGCTTGCTTCGCATTGGCGCATTGACAGAGAGACGATGTTGTTGTACAAAACATAGGACTATACGGTGATTGCCCCAAGGCCGTCCGGTATCCCGTACCAGGCCGCGAGATCCATTCATGGCTGACAAGCCCGACGATTCCTGTCCGGAGCACATATCGCCGGAACGGCTGCGCTTTGCTCTGGACCACTCATCCGACGCGATTTACTGGATTCGTCCCGATGGCTCGTTCGCGTATGTCAACGAATCGGCCGGCCGAATGCTGGGGTACACGCGGGAGCAACTGCTCGCCCGGACGATCGAACACATCGACCCGGCCCATTACGAGCGATGGGCCTCGCAGTGGAATCGCATCCAGCGCCGGGGATCGGAAACCTTCCGCACCGAGCACACCCGATGCGACGGCAGCAAAATCCCGATGGAGATCACCTCGACCTTCGTCAGGCAGGGAGGCGAGGAACTCCTCCTCGCCATCGCGAGGGACATCTCCCGGCGCGTCCGGGCCGAGCGCGAACTTCAGGAGCAGGTCGACCTCATGCAGGCCCTGCTGAACACCATCCCCAGTCCGATTTTTTACAAGGACCGCAATCTCCGCTACGTCGGCTGCAATCGGGCCTTCGAGGAATTGCTCGATATGCCGCAGGAGCAGATTGTCGGCAAGACCGTCTACGACATCGCGGGCGAATCAGTGGCAAAAACCTACGACGAACACGATCAGGAGCTGATCAAGCGCGGCGGCAACCAGACCTACGAATCCCATGTCAAGGCGCCGGACGCGAACCTCTGGGATGTCCTCTTCAACAAGGCGGCTTTCCGCGACATCCACGGCCAGGTCGCTGGGCTGGTCGGGGTCATCACCGACATCACCGAACTCAAGCAGACCCAGCGGGCCTTGGAAGAAAGCCAATGCAACCTCCAGAACCTCATGATGCAACTGGAGGAGATGATTTTCATCCTGGACCGCGACGGCGAGGTGCTCCAGGCGAACCCCGCCTGCTGGACACGACTTGAAGTAACACGGGAAGAGATCGTCGGGCGGTCCATTCAGGACCTGCTCAACGCCGAATTCCCCCGGAAAATTGAACAACTGCGAATGAAACTCGTCGACGGCGAGCCGTTCGGCGGGATTCTAACCTTCCAGCCGGTCGGAAAACCTCCGCGCCGCCTTCGCTGCCGGCTCACGCCCGGCCGATGGTCCAACCAGGACGTGGGCCTGCTCCTCTGCCTGCCCCCGGAGGAACTGTCTGTACCGCCCGACCGTGAAAAGTCGGCCCGCAACATGCCGCTGCACTCGCCCGATTTCCTCCAGACGGTTCTCAGCGACCTCAATGCCGTGATGATTTCCATTCTGGGCAATGTCGAACTGGCCCGGGTCGAGAACGTCAAGCCCCTCAACGAGGAGACGTACTTCGAGAACATCGAGCGTGCGACGGCCCTGATGTGCGACATGGTTCGCAATCTCCGCAACCTGATCGTTCGGGATACCCCCGCACAGGCCCCCGTCCAACTGTCCGAAATCCTGGAGGAACTCCGGCGATTCCTCCAGCGCATCCTCCCGACCCGGATCCAGCTGCAGATCGAATGCGATACGCCCCTGCCCGCCTGTCAGGTCGACCCCAATCGCCTGAGGCACATCCTTCTCCACCTGCTCCGCCACACGATCCGCAGGATGGATGGTCGAGGCGGAGGCGTGATGCTTCAGGCCCATCGACGGAATCTCACACGCGACGAACTCGCCCCGTGCCTTTCCGGCCAGAACCTGCCTGCCGGTGAGTATCTCTGCCTGGACATTACGAACACGCCGCCCCAAACGGAATCCCCGTTGCTGGAAACGGCGTTCGATCCGTTCGATCTGACGGAGATCCCTTCAGAGCGGCCCCATCGCGACCAGTCCGATCTCCGCCGACTCGCCGATGCCCTGGCCTCACTGGGCGGAGCGATGCAGATTCGCACAACCTCCGGGGACCGCACCAGCCTCCGTCTGCTCCTGACCCCCGCCGTCCAACCCGTCCCTCGAGGCAGCGCCCACCATGCCTGCCCCCGATGTTTCACCCCCGCCACCATCCTCCTCGTCGACGACCAGGAACCCGTCCGCAAGGTCACCGAACGCATGCTCCAGCGTTGCGGCCTGGAGGCTCTGTCGGCCTCTGACGGGCCCGAAGCTCTGGAACTGTTTCGTGCCAACCCCCAGGCCTGCGATCTGGTCATGCTCGACCTGGGCCTGCCCGGCCTGCCTGGAGCGGAAGTCTACGACCAGATCAAAGCTGTCCGCCCCGACCTGCCCGTCGTCATCTGCACCGGGCTCAGCGAAGCCGACGCCCAGACCCGGCTCGAAGGGGTGACGCCTGACGCCATCCTCCGCAAGCCCTTCCAGATTCAGCAGCTCGAGGAAACCCTCGCCCCGCTGCTGCCGGTCCAGGCTCACCCGAGTGGGTGACCGCTTCGCCCCCCCTTGTCCGAAGGTCGATCGGCAAGTTTTTTTGCCCTTGGGCAAGCCATCGCCTCGCCATGCGTTATACTGGCTGGTGACCGTTCTGCCCGCGGGGCCCAATCCGGAGACCCGACATGACGCATTACGCCCGACCCCTTGCGATCCTTCTGCTAGGCGGCCTGCTGTGGGTTTCGCTCTGCCCGGCTGAGCCGTTCGTCAACCCCAAGCTCAGGCCCCCGCGAGCCAAACCGCACCGCCGTGCCGCCGCCGAGAGTCTGCCCCCCCTGCCTCTGCCCGCCACACCGCTCCGTCGAAGCGAACGCAAACGCCAGCCCGCCCCGCCCGCGCTGGTCGGACTCATCCAGTTCGAGGGCGAGACCCACCGCATCGTCGACGGAAAGCGGCAGAAGGTCCGGGCCTTCCCCACCACCCAGGTCGACATCGAACCGCTCATGAATCAGGCCAACAAACACCTCGGCCTGCGGTACCGATACATGACCACCACGTTCCGGAAATTCTCCTGGGACCCCACCGAACTGCCCCTGCTCTACATCACCGGGTGGACCCCCCTGCCGAAAATCCCTGGCGACCTGCTGGCCAAGCTTCAACGCTACCTCTACGACGGCGGGACGCTCGTCCTGCACGCCCAGTGCGGGCGACCGGAATTTCACCAGTCCGCACGGGAACTCATTGCGAGACTGTTTCCCAAACGCAAGCTCGACGTCATCGACCCCGACAGCCCGCTGTTTCACGCCTACACGCCCGTCAAGACCGTCCGCTTCCGGAAGGGAACCGAACCCATCCAGCACAACCCGCCGTACCTCGAAGCGGTCTATCTCGGCTGCCGGCCGGCCGTCATCCTCTCGCCCATCGACCTGAACTGTTCATGGGATATCGTCAATCATCCCATCCGCGGAGGCCTGCTCTATCATCGACACGACGGACTCGCCCTGGGCATGAACATCGTCACGACGGTCCTGGCGAACTTCCAGTACGCCCGCGCCTTCGGGACCGGCAAGCGCTACCCCGAGCAGGACGACCCCAGCCGGGATCAACTCGTTCTCGCCCAGGTCGTCCACGAAGGCCACTGGGACCCCACGCCCCACGCCCTGCCGAACCTCATGAAATACGTCCAGGAGGAGACCACCCTCAACGTCCAGTTCAAGCGCGAGCTGCTCCGGCTCACTGACCCGGACGTCGTCGAACACCCGGTCCTGCACATGACCGGCCTGCGGGATTTCACGCTCTCGGACCGCGAGGTCAGCCGGCTTCGGGCGTACCTGCGACACGGCGGGCTGCTGATCGCCGATGCCGCTGCCGGTCGAGCCGCCTTCGACGCCGCCTTCCGGCGCGAACTCCAGCGTGTCCTGCCCGACGCCGGGTTCAAACCTCTCCCCACCGACCACAGCCTCTACCAACTGCCCTATACGATCGGCAGCGTCGACTACACGCCTCTGGTCAAGGCCCAGCAGCCCCGCCTGAACGTCCCCGTCCTCGAAGGCATCGAGGTCAACGGCCAGCTCGCCGTCATCTACTCGCCCTTCGGACTCGCCGCCGGGTGGGAACAGCTCGGATTCGCCTACAACCGCGGCTACAGCGACCTCGACGCCCTCCGCATCGGCGTAAACCTCCTGGCCTACGCGCTGTCGCACTGAACAACCCGTCGGCTTTGAGCTATCCGATGTCGATTTCGGCGGGGTGGCGTGAGCCCCTCACAGCCCAGCCATGATCACCGCCTCGCAGAGCAAAGCATGTTGCATCCACGGTGTTTCCTGTCATCCGCCTTCGGGTAGCTGCGCCGCAGGAGTGGCCATTTCCCGACTCGCAAAACCAACCTCCAGAGGCTGGCAGGGCTTCTGGCGACAGCAGTACAACGTCAACGTGGGGGAGGGTGCCGGGGATCTCACTCGACAACGAAAGTTTCCTCAGCGATGACGGCTTCGGCGGTGGCGGCACCGGTAGTTCCCGCGCGAATTCGCCGAATATCGAGCATTGTCAGGAGACTGACGACCAGTGCGATGCCGAAAAACCCCGCGAAGATGTACAGCGTGGCCGTGTAGCTCGCCGTCGTCTGCCGGACGAACGCCGCCAGCGTCGGCCCGACCAGTCCCGCCGCCGCCCACGCCGTCAGCACATATCCGTGAATCGCCGCCAGTTGCTTCGTGCCGAACAGGTCTCCGATATACGCCGGAATGCAAGAGAATCCCCCGCCATAGCAGGTCATGATCAGGAAGATCAGCAGTTGCAGCAGCCAGGCTTCCATGCTGATCGGCAGGAGCAGGAAGGCCCCGATCTGCAGCGCAAAAAACAGCGTGTAGGTCATCGGCCTGCCGATGACGTCGCTGAAGCTCGCCCAGACGATCCGCCCGCCGCCGTTGAACAGCCCCATCAGGGCGACCATCGTCGCCGCGGCTGCGGGGGTCATGCCCGCGATCTCCTGGCCCATCGGCGAGGCGACGGAAATCACCGCGATCCCGCAGGTGACGTTGATGAACAGCATCAGCCAGAGAAAATAAAACCGCCTCGTCCGCACCGCCTGGTTGGCTGAGAGTTGCGAGAGGTCCGCCCGGACCTTCGTTTTTCCGGCGTTGAGCTTCGCCTCGTAGCCCGCCGGAAGCCAGCCCTCCGGCGGCGGGGCGAGGTACTGGCTGCTGAGGAACATCAGGAAGAAGTAGGCCCCGCCGAGGAGATAAAACGTCTCCGCCGGGCCGAGCGTGGTGTTGATCAGATGCATGACCCGCCCGGCGATCAGCGAGGCAAAGCCGAAGCCCATGATCGCCAGACCCGTCGCCAGACCCCGCCGGTCAGGGAACCATTTCACCAGCGTCGAGACCGGGGCGATGTAGCCGATGCCCAGCCCGATCCCGCCGATCGCCCCGTAGCCGACCCACAGCAGCCAGAGCTGTTTGAGCGACACCGCCAGCCCCGCCGTGACCAGCCCCGCGCCGAAAAACACCGCCGCAACCGAGCCCGCCCAGCGAGGCCCGCGCTTCTCCACGAAGTGCCCCATCGTCGCAGCCGACAGGCCCAGAAAAAAGATCGCCACGCTGAACGTCAGCGTGATCTGGCCCAGCGACCAGCCCGTCAGGGCCTGCAGCGGGTCCTTCATCACGCTCCAGGCGTAGACCGAGCCGATCGAAATGTGAATCCCCACGGCACAGGCAGCGATCATCCAGCGGTTTTTCATCGTGGTCTCCTCGCGGCGTCGCATCGGAAAGACGGGGTGTACCACGGAGGCCGACATCCTGCCAAGGGAAATCCACCGCACTGCGTCATGTTCGTCGCCGGCGTCTTCACAAAAATGGCCCTGATTTCCCCGATTCCGTTTTGTCTGTGAGACCCATCCTGCTACAATCCTCCAAACAGCGATGTACCTTCGATCCATCGACATCTGTCAACGCCCCCTCGACGAGGTTTTCGGGAGGGTGTTCATTTTGGGTGCGGGTCCTGCCGGTGCCGCAGCGGCCTTGTCGCTCCGTGACGCCGGGTGCGAAGTCCACCTCGCCGAACGCAGCGAATGTCCCGGCGGCAGGGCGGCACGCTTCTCCTGCAAGGCCACCGACCACTGCCTTCGCTGCAACGTCTGCCTCGCCCAGAACCTCCTCCGACGGGCCTTCCGGCAGACCGACGGCATCACCGTCCACACCCACACGGAACTCCGCGCCCTCCGGCCGGGCAGTAACGGCCGGCGATTCACCGTCGAACTGGACTCCCCCGACAACGCACCGGACGCGCTCGACGCCGACGCCGTCCTGCTCGCCACCGGCTTCGAGCCCTACGACGCCGCCACCGACCGCGCATGGAACTACGGCCGGCTGCCCAACGTCCTGACCGCCGCCGACCTCGAAGCGGCCATGCTCGGCGATCGCAAGCCGATCCTGCGCCCTTCCGACGGCAAGGCCCCCGACCGACTGGCCTTTATCCAGTGCGTCGGCTCGCGAACCGAACAGACCCACCGCGGCCCCCAGCAGACCGACTACTGCTCGACCGTCTGCTGCGCCTACGCCCTCCGACAGGCACGCCTGCTGAAACACCTCCGCGACGAAACCGACCTGACCGTCTTCTACATGGACCTCCAGCGCTTCGGGCGGGACTTCGAAACCTTCCTCGCCGAGACCCGCCAGGCCGTCCGCTTCCTCAAGGCCCGCCCGTACCGCCTCGAAGCCGCCCCCGAAGACCGCGTCACCGTCTTCTACGAAGACCAGCAGACCACCGCCGACCAGACCGAGACGTTCGACCTCGTCGTGCTGTCCATCGGCATGCGTTGCAACCCCGACGCCGCCGAACTCGCCGCACGCCTCGGCATCGCGACCGACCCGCAGGGCTTCTTCCAGCCCAGGCTCGCCAACCTCGCGGGACTCTCCGACCGCGACGGCGTCTACCTCGCCGGTGCCTGCAGGGGACCCATGGACCTCGCCCAGGCCATCGCCCAGGCCCGCGCCGCCGCAGGCGCCATCGCCGCCGACCTCCGCGAGGTGCCCGCATGATCCAACCCGCCTCCCAGTCGACTCCCCCGGAGATCACCATCCCCGTCACGCAGCGGGCACTGGTGGTGGGCTCGGGCGTCTCGGCGGTCCTGACCGCCCTGCAACTGGCCGACCGCGGCACCGCCGTCACGCTCGCCTGCCCGGCGGACAAGCCCCTCGACGACCTGACCGGCGCGATGGTGGGCTTCCTCGCCGAACTCGCCGCCGTCGACGCCGAAGTTCCCGCCGACTTCGACGACTCCCTGGCGAACCTCGCCCGACGGCTGGAACAATCCGACCGCGTCGACGTGCTGACCGGCACCGCCGTCATCCGCGTCACCGGCCAGGCCGGGAACTTCCGCGTCACGCTCCGCAGCGAAGAAAACTCCATCGAACTGCCTGCCGGGGCCGTCGTCCTCGCCCCCGAGCCGTTCACCCCCGCCCGTCCGGAGGACGTCGGGCTGGACACCTCCCGCCGGGCCACCACCCTGCCCGGGCTGATGCTCAACGTCCGCAAGGGCTACATCCCCCGCTCGGTCGCCCTGCTCACCGACGCCGTCGCCCAGCAGGGGCGGATGACCACCGCCACCGTCTTCGCCGCCGCCCGCTACCTCGCAATGCGCGGCTCGCAGCGCATCCGCATCTATTGCAAGCACGTCCGCGTCAGCTCGCCCGGGCTGGAGCGCGTCTACCGCGCCGCCCGCGCCGCCGGCGTGGAACTCTGCCGATACGACGGCCTGCCCACAGTCGGCGAAGAATCCGACGGCGTCGCCCTCGCCGCACATGACCTCGAACTCGGCCGGGTCCTGCGGGGCACGTTCGACCTGTTCGTCGCCGCCGACCTCCTGCCGGCGACCGCCCTGGACGACCTGCTGGCGATCTTCCGCTGCCGAAAAGCCACCGGCCGGGGCGAGAACGTCTGGCAACTCCCGACGGAAACCTCCCGCCCCGGCGTCTTCGCCCTCGGGGCCGAGAACCTCAACGCCGACCTCGAAGCCGTACGACGCGAGTCAGCCCTGACCGCGGGCCACGTCGCGGACCTGCTGGTCGGGGAAACCTGGACACTGCCCGGCGGAGCCGCCGAAGTCGACGCTGAGACCTGCGTGGCCTGCCTGACCTGCCTGCGGCTCTGTCCGCATGCCGCCATCGACTTCGACCCCGCCGACCAGGCCGCCCGTATCGCACCCGTCGCCTGCCAGCGTTGCGGCCTCTGCGCCGCGGAGTGCCCCGCCCAGGCCATCACCCTCCCCGGCTACGACGACCCGCAGCTCCGCGCCGACTTCCAGCCCGGCCGGACCGTCGTCTTCGCCTGCGAAAACTCCGCCCACCCCGCCGCCGAAGCCGCTGCCGAGCAGGGCCTGGGGCTCCCGAAAAACACCCACCTCGTCCGCGTCCCCTGCGCCTCGCAGGTCGACCCCCGCAATGTCCTGGCCGCCTTCGAAGCCGGCGCAGACCGCGTACTGGTCCTGACCTGCAACGAAGACGCCTGCCAGTACCTCGACGGCCCCACGCGGGCGGAAAAACGCCTCGTCCGCCTGAAACGGCAATTAACCGCCGCCGGTTTCGACGCCAGCCGCCTCGCCTGGGGCAGCCTCATCGCCACCGAAACACACCGCCTCATCGACCTGCTCTCCGCCGATGGCCGAGAGCCGAACGCCGAAAGCACCACACCATGATCGTAGCCACACAAAAACCGATCGACGAAGTCCGCGGATATCTCACCGACCACGGCCACAAGAACATCCTCGTGCTCGGCTGCGAGACCTGCGTCAGCGTCTGCAACGCCGGCGGACAACGCGAAGTCGCCACACTCGCCTCCCTGCTGCGACTCAGCGGAGACTTCGAAAACGTCGCCGAACAGACCCTCGAACGCCAGTGCGACGTGGAATTTTTCGACGCCGGCGAGGACCTCCCCGGCCCGGCCGACGCCATCGTCTCCACCGCCTGCGGCGTGGGCGTTCAACTCGCCGCACGCCGCTTCGAGAACCTCCCCGTCTACCCCGCCCTGAACACGCAGATGATGGGCATCAACGAAGGGGCCGGCCTCTGGTCGGAAGCCTGCCTCGGCTGCGGGGACTGCAAGCTCGGGATCTTCGGCGGGGTCTGCCCCGTCAGCCAGTGCAGCAAGAGCCTCTGCAACGGCCCCTGCGGCGGGTCCGCCGACGGCATGTGCGAAGTCGACACCGACGACATCGAGTGCGGCTGGGCGAAGATCATCGACCGCCTGACCGCCCTCGACCAGCTCGACATCCTCACCGCCGCCCAGGACCCACGTGACTGGTCGAAAATGCACGACGGACGACCCCGAAAACTCACGCGCGAAGACATCGCGGTATTGGACGAATAGCACCAGGAACTTTCCATGAGCGAACTGAAATCAGGCAGCAATCTCGAACGCACTCTCGCGGCCGGCCGCTTCGCCGTCACCGCGGAACTCGGCCCGCCGAAGTCCGCCGACATCTCGGTCGTCGACAAGAAATCCGAGTACCTCCGTGGAGCCGTCGACGCCGTCAACGTCACCGACAACCAGACCGCCATCGTCCGCATCAGTTCCGTCGGCGTCAGCAAGTTGCTCGTCGACCGCGGGCTCGAACCGGTCATGCAGATGACCTGCCGCGACCGCAACCGCCTGGCCATCCAGGCCGACCTCCTCGGCGCCCACTGCCTCGGCGTCCGCAACCTGCTCTGCCTGACCGGCGACCACCAGTGCTTCGGCAACCACCCCACCGCCCGCCACGTCTACGACCTCGACTCCATCCAACTCCTCCGCACCGCCGCGGCGATGCGCGAGGGGAAGTTCATCAACGGCGAGGAACTCCGCAACACCAAAAAATCCGACGTCGTGCCCATCCGCCTGTTCATCGGCGCCGCCGCCAACCCCTTCGCCACGCCCCTGGACTACCGCGCCCAGCGACTCGCTCGCAAGGTCGAAGCCGGCGCGGACTTCATCCAGACCCAGTGCATCTACGACATGGAGCGCTTCGACGCCTGGATGGCCGAGGTCCGCAACCTCGGGCTGCACGAGCAGTGCTACATCATGGCCGGGCTCACGCCGTTCAAGGGCGCCCGCATGGCCCAGTACATGGCCAGCCACGTCGCCGGCATCACCGTGCCGGAGGAATATCTCAAACGCCTCGACGCCGCCGAGGACGGCGCGGAAGAAGGCATCACGATCTGCCTCGAACAGATCGACCGCCTCCGCAACACCGAGGGTGTCGCGGGTATCCACCTGATGGCCATCGAATGGGAAAAACGCGTGCCGGAAATCCTCGACCGCGCCGGCCTGCTCCCGCGACCCGACCTGCCCGCACCCGACGCCCCCGACAAAGACGGAAAGGCTGTAGCATGACTCCGACAACGCCGAGCCCCCCGACCGCCGATCCGATCGACCCGACACAGCTCGACCCGCAGTTCAAATACGACGTCGCCGCCCACCCCGGCGGGCAGAACGTCACGCTCTGCTTCTCCTGCGGCACGTGCACCGCGGCCTGCCCCGTCGCCGCCATCGACAGCGAGTTCAACCCCCGCAAAATCATCCGCCAGGTCCTCCTGGGCATGCGCAAAGAAGTCCTCTCCGACCCGGTCCTCTGGCGGTGCGTGCAGTGCTACGCCTGCACCAGCCAGTGCCCCCAGAACGTCAAGTTCCGCGACGTGATGCGCGCCCTGCGAGAAATGGCGATCGCGGAGGGCTTCGTCCCCGCCGACCGATGGGAGAACGTCCGCCGGCTCGACGAATTCGCCCAGCAGACCCGCCGCGCGCTCGTCCAACAGCTCATCGACAACCCCGCGACCTGCGAAACGACCATCGAAGCGATCCGGAAGGAAACGCAGACATGATCCGAAACGCAGACAGCGGCAAACCGAACATCGGGGCGGTGCTGGTCGTCGGAGGCGGCATCGGCGGCATCCAGGCGGCCCTGGACCTCGCCGACTCCGGCCAGAAGGTCTACCTCGTGGAATCGGACCCCTCCATCGGCGGGCACATGGCCCGGCTGGACAAGACCTTCCCCACGAATGACTGCTCGATGTGCATCCTCTCGCCGAAGCTCGTCGAGGCCGGGAGGCACCTGAACATCGAACTGCTGACCTACTGCGAGGTCGAGTCCGTGACTGGCTCGGCCGGGCACTTCACCGCGCGGATCCGCCACAAGCCCCGCTACGTCGACCCCGAGGCCTGCACCGGCTGCGGCGACTGCGAAGAGGTCTGCCCGGTAAGCCTGCCCAACGAATACGAGGAAGGCCAGACCGCACGCAAGGCCATCTTCCGCCCCTACGCCCAGGGCGTGCCGAACGTCTACACCATCCAGAAGGCCGGCGAACCGCCCTGCCAGCACGCCTGCCCCGCGGACGTGCCCGTGCAGGGCTTCGTCGCGCTGATCCGCCAGAAGAAGTACGCCGAAGCCCTGGAGATCGTCCGCGACAAGATCGCCTTCCCCGCCGTCTGTGGCCGGGTCTGCGTGCGGTTCTGCGAGACTCACTGCACCCGCGGACAGGTCGAGCAGCCCGTGGACATCATGCACCTGAAGCGGTTCATCTGCGACTGGGAACGCGAGCACGCCGAGGAGGTGCAGATCGCTCCGGCGGAGGTGACCTTCCCCGAACAGAAGGTCGCGGTCATCGGCGCGGGACCTGCCGGGCTGCAGGCCGCCGCCGACCTCGCCCGGGCCGGCCACCCCGTGACGGTCTTCGAGGAGCTCGCCGAACCCGGCGGGATGATGCGCTACGGCATACCGGACTATCGGCTCCCCAAGGACCAGCTCGACTTCGAGATCGACTGCATCCGCAGGCTCGGCGTGGAGATTCGCACGCACCAGGCCGTCGGACGCGAGAGCAAACTCGCCGAGCTCCGCAAGGAGTTCGCCGGGGTTCTGCTGGCCGTCGGCGCGCACGTCGGCAGCAAGCTCCGGCTGGACGGCGAGGACACCACCGAGGGCGTCCTGGACGCGGTGGAGTTCCTGCGGAACCTCGCGTCGGGCAAGTCCGACACGACCGGCCGGCGGGTCGTGGTGGTCGGCGGAGGCAATGCCGCCATCGACGCCGCCCGCACCTCCGTCCGGCTGGGCAAGGATGTCACCGTCGTCTACCGTCGCACCCAGGCCGAGATGCCCGCCGACGCCCACGAAGTCCACGACGCCATCGAAGAAGGCGTGGAGTTCCTCTTCCTCGCCAATCCCTGCGCGATCCACGCCGCCGACGGAAAACTTGTCAAAATCACCTGCCAGAAGATGAAGCTGGGCCCGGCGGACGACTCCGGTCGGCGCAGGCCCGTGCCCATCGAGGGCGAGACGTTCGACCTCGACTGCGATGCGCTGATTCCCGCTATCGGCCAGAAGCCGGGCCTGGACTGGCTCGGCGAGGAGCTGGCCACCACCCGCTGGGGAACGCTGGACGTTGACGACGAAACGCTGGAGACGTCCATGCCGGGCGTCTTCGCCGCCGGGGACGCCGTGACGGGCCCGGCGAGCGTCATCGAGGCGATCGCGGCCGGCCGACACGCCGCGGACAACCTCGCCCACCACCTCGCCGAAGAACCGACCCACGCCCGGGCGGTCAGCCCGCTGCGCGTCGCCCACCCGGATATGACCGGCCGGAAGGAGAAGGAAGCCGCCCGCCAGATCATTCCCACGCTTCCGATGGATCGCCGGACGGACAGTTTCGAGGAGGTCGAGTTGGGCTACAGCGAAGCCGACGCCCTCGCCGAAGCCGACCGCTGCATGCAGTGCGGCATCTGCAGCAACTGCGGCGCGTGCGTCCGCGCCTGCCAGGCCCGCGCCGTCGACCACTCCCAGACCGCCACGTTCAGCGACATCGAGGTCGGCTCGGTCATCCTCGCGCCCGGCGGGCGGCTCTACGAAAAACAGGCCTGCTTCGACCTCGGCGGCAACCGCCTGCCGGACGTCGTCACGAGCATGGAGTTCGAGCGGATTCTCTCGGCCTCCGGGCCGACGGGCGGGCACGTCGTCCGCCCCAGCGACCACAAGGTCCCCGAGAAAGTCGCCTTCCTGCAGTGCGTCGGCTCGCGGGACCTCTCCTGCCGCGACGGGTACTGCTCGAGCGTCTGCTGCATGTACGCCGTCAAGGAAGCCGTCATCGCCCACGAACACGAGAAACGCGTCCAGCCGACGGTGTTCCTGATGGACCTGCGGGCGTACGGCAAGGACTTCGACAAATACTGCCTCCGGGCCAAGCGGGAGTACGGCGTGCGATTCGTCCGCTCGCGGGTCAGCAACGTCGAACGTGACGAAGCGAGCGGGCAACTCGTGCTGACCTTCGCAACCGCCGACGGCGTGCAGCACGAGAGCTTCGATATGGTCGTCCTGAGCGTCGGCTTCCAGGCCCCGCCGGAGGTTCGCGCCCTCTGCCGGACGCTCGGCATCCGGGTCAATGAGTTCGGTTTCGTCGCGACGGACCCGGACGTGCCGATGGAGACCTCGCGGAAGGGCGTGTTCGCCATCGGCGTCGCCGAGGGCCCGAAGGACATTCCCGAGACGGTCGTGCAGGCCTCGGCGGCGGCGTGCCAGTCCGGCCGGCTGCTGGCCGAGTCGACGGGGACGCTGACGCGGCAGGCGGAGTACCCGCCGGAGAAGGACCTCTCGGCCGAGCCGCCGCGAATCGGCGTGTTCGTCTGCCACTGCGGGATCAACATCGGCGGGATCGTCGACGTCCCCAGCGTCGCCGAGTACGTCAAGGCCCTGCCGAACGTCGTCCACGCCGAGGACAACCTCTACACCTGCAGCCAGGACACGCAGGTCCACATCCGCGACATGATCGTCGAGCACGACCTCAACCGCGTGGTCGTCGCGTCGTGTACGCCGCGGACGCACGAGCCGCTTTTCCAGCAGACGCTGCGCGAGGCGGGGCTGAACCCGAACCTCTTCGTGATGGCCAACATCCGCGACCAGTGCTCCTGGGCGCACATGAACGAACCCGAGGCCGCGACGGAAAAAGCCCGGGACCTGCTGCGGATGATCGTCGCCAAGGCGAGGCACCTCCAGGCGCTGCACCCGGAGCGCGTCGCCGTCCAGCAGCAGGGCGCGGTCCTCGGTGGGGGCGTCGCGGGCATGCACGCGGCCCTGGCGATCGCCGACCGCGGCTACCCCGTCCACCTGATCGAACGCGAGGACCGGCTCGGCGGGAACCTCCGCCACGTCCCCCGCGGCTTCGAGGGCCAGGACTACCGCCAGAAACTCGCCGAATGGGAACAGGCCCTGCGGAACCATCCCAACGTCACCGTCCACACCGCGACGAGCGTCACGGACGTCCACGGGTTCGTCGGGAACTTCACGCTGCAATTGTCCGACGGGACGGAACTGCCCTGCGGAGCTGTCGTCGTCGCCACGGGCGCCAAGCCCTACGAGCCGGCCGAGGACGAGTACGCCGCCTCCCACGAGCGCGTCATCACGCAGGTCGATCTGCTGGCGAGGCTCCAGGAAACCGAACCCTTCGACGAAGCGCCATCGCGCGTGGTCATGATCCAGTGCGTCGGCTCGCGGAGCGACGAGCACCCCTGGTGCAGCCGAATCTGCTGCACGCGGGCGGTGCAGAACGCCGTCTCCCTGAAAGAACGTTGCCCCGAAACGGACGTGACGGTCCTCTACCGCGACATCCGCACCTACGGCCTGGCCGAGCAACACTACCAGCGCGCACGGGAACTGGGCGTGACGTTCATCCGCTTCGAGGATGACCAGCTCCCGGATGTTGTTCGTGGCACGGACGTCCCGTCCGTGTCGAACGGACTTCCGCTGGCGGTTTCCGTCACCTCCGATCTGCTGGGAGGGTCGGTGAGGTTACCGGCCGACTGGGTGGTGCTTTCCACGGGCGTTCAGCCGGACGTCCCCGCCAATGATGCGATGGGCAAGTTGCTGAAGGTCCCCGTCAACGACGACGGTTTCTTCCTGGAAGCCCACGTCAAGCTCAGGCCGGTGGAGTTCGCCACGGACGGCGTGTTCGTCTGCGGGTTGGCCCACAACCCCAAGAACGCCGGCGAGTCCGTCGCCCAGGCCCTCGCCGCGGCCGGGCGGGCGTGTACGGTCCTGGAGAAAAGCGAAATCGAGACCCAAGGCACCATCGCCGAGTGCAGCCCCGAGAAGTGCGCAACCTGCGGGCTCTGCGAGAGCATCTGCCCGTACTCGGCGATCACGATGGAAAAAGTCCGCCTCGGCCGGGATGAGAAGCAATGCGCCCAGGTAAACCCGGCCGTCTGCAAGGGCTGCGGCGCGTGCGTCGCCGCCTGCCGCTCCGGGGCACTGGACCTGCGGGGTTTTACAAACCAGCAGATCCTCGCGGAAATCCTGCAACTGTAGACAAATGCGACGTGTGGAAAGCGGAGTGCGAAATGGCCGGACTCGTGTGACATGACAGAAAACAGCAAACAACACGACGCGAAAGACACTGCGTTTCAGCCGCGGATTTTGGCGTTTCTGTGCAACTGGTGCAGCTACGCCGGGGCGGACCTCGCGGGCGTCTCGCGGATTCAGTACCCGCCGAACGTCCGCGTCATCCGCGTGCCGTGCAGCGGGCGGGTGAACCCGATGTTCATCCTGCGGGCGCTGCAGCAGGGCGTCGACGGCGTGCTGGTCAGCGGCTGTCACCCGGGCGACTGCCACTACCTCACGGGCAACTACTACGCCCGCCGACGGTTCCTCGTCCTCCAGCGGATGCTGGAGTTCTGCGGGCTCGAGCCGGGGCGCGTGCAGTTCAGTTGGGTCAGTGCCTCGGAGGGCCAGAAGTTCGCCGACGTCATCCGCGAGGTGACCGAGAGCATCCGTTCGTTGGGCCCGGCGAATCGTATGGTCAAACGGCTGTGGGACCTCCCGGCCGAGCTGGCCGACGAAACCGCAAAGCAGGGAGCATGAACGTGGCCGACGTGGTGGACCTCAAACGGATCGCAAAGCAACTGCTCGCCGACGGCGAGGTCTCGGTGGTGATCGGCTACGAGGCCGGGCACCGACCGCTGACGGCCACGCCTTTGTTCGCGCGCACGCCGGAGGAGGCCGAGCGGCTGATTTTTGACCGGACGTGCGAGTACAACCTTGCCAACTACCTCCACCAGTTCCGCGGGCAGAAGGTCGCGATCGTCGCGAAAGGCTGCGACGAGCGGTCCATCGTCGGGCTGATTCAGGAGCGGCAGGTCAAGCGCGAAGAGGTGGTGATCCTCGGCGCTCCGTGCGACGGCGTGATCGACCGCCGCCGCGTCGCCCGGGCCGTGGGAACCGAGAGTTTTACCGGCGCTTCGGTCGAGGAAGAGACCGTCGTCGTGCAGGCCTGCGGGAAGGAGCGTCGGCTGGCGCTGGCGGACGTGATCTACCCGGAGTTCCGCGAGGACCCGCGATTCGCCGATTACCTCCTTGCCGAGCCGACCGGCGAGGGGATGCTCACGGAACTCTCACCGCGCGTCGGGGAACTCGAGTCCGCCGACAGCGCCGCCCGCTGGGAAGCCTTCCGGGCCGAGATGGGCAAGTGCGTGCTGTGCCTGGCCTGTCGGAACGTCTGCCCGGCCTGCTATTGCGGAGAGTGCTTCGCGGACTCGACGAACCCCAAGTGGATGAGCAAGACCGACGACCCCGCCGACGCGATGTTCTTCCACATGACCCGGCTGCACCACCTCGCCGGGCGATGCACCGGCTGCGGAGCCTGCGTGCGGGCCTGCCCGGTAGGCGTGGACCTGCGGGTCTACAACGACAAGCTCCGCAAGGACGTCAAGAATCTCTTCGACGGCTTCGAGGCGGGGATGGATCCGGAAACACAGGCGCCGCTGGGCTGTTTCACGTTCGAAGACGTGAATGATATTTTTAAGTAGTCAGAAGGCAGGAGACCGAAGGCAGGAAGAACACGAACAGCATCTGTGAGAAAACATGAGCGACGTGTTGCAGACAAAAACGATTGAGGCCGAGAAGCTGGGATTGTTCGTCAATTCGATTCTCCAGCTGCGGAAGGTCTTCGCGCCGGTCGTCACGGACGGGCTGCGGAAGTTCCAGTGGGTCACCGAAGGCTCGTCGGTCTCGCCGATCGGTGATGTCCCGCGGAACAGCCCCAAGGAAGCCCTCCTGCCGCGGACCGAGGTGCTGTTTTATTATCGGCTGGGGCGGGACAGCGAGGAGGTTATCCCCCCCAAGCCCCCGCAGTCGCAGGTGCTCTTCGGATTGCACCCGGCGGACGTCGCGGCGGTGGGGGTGCTGGACGCGGTCTTCTCCGCCGAGCCGTACCCCGACAAGCCGTATCTCGACCGGCGGGCGATGACGGCCATCGTGGCCGTCGGCGTGCCGTTCGAGCAGAACCCGGAGTCCTGCTTCTGTCACCTCGTGGGCATCGGCCCGCTGTCGAACGACGGCGCGGACGTGTTCCTCGCGGAGGTCGCCCCGGGGCGGTACCTCGCGGAGGTGCTCACGGAGACCGGCGCGGAGCTGATCGACGCCTGCGACGCCTTTGGCGAAGCGACCGCCGAGGACCTTGCAACCCTGAAACGACTGCGCGACGAAGCGGCGGGGCACATCGACGCGGGGTTCGATCCGGCGGTGCTGGCGGACAAACTCGACGCGATGTTCGATGACGACTACTGGCGTGAAATCGCCCACAAGTGCGTTTCCTGTGGGGCGTGTGCGTTCCTCTGCCCGACCTGCCACTGCTTCGACATTTCCGAGGAGACCCGCGGACAAACCGGCGCTCGGGTGCGGAACTGGGACACCTGCCAGTTCCAGGGCTTCACGCAGCACGCCAGCGGGCACAACCCGCGAGACGACCGCTACCCGCGCTGCCGGCAGCGGATCATGCACAAGTTCAACTACGGCTACCGCAACTTCCAGAGGCCTTTCTGCGTCGGTTGCGGGCGGTGCGTCAACGCCTGCCCGGCCAACAACGACCTGCGCGACATCCTGACTCGGATCGAGCAGACCCGCCCCGAGCCCCCCGGAGACGGAACGTGACCGAAGCCCACCAGGCCAACCCGTACATTCCTTACCCGGTCGTCATCGACCAGATCCGCCCGGAAAACGACGCCCGCGATCTGCGGACGTTTCGGCTGACGTTCCGCAACCCCGAGGATCGCCGAGCCTTCGACTTCCGCGTCGGCCAGTTCGCCGAGCTCAGCCTGCTGGGCTACGGCGAGAGTCCGATCGGCATCGCCTCCAGCCCGCTCGACGAGGACTACGTGGAGTTCACGGTCAAGCGTTACGCCTCGGGCGTGGTGACCAACGCTCTGCACAGCTCCGAGCCGGGCCGGCAGATGGGGCTGCGCGGGCCGCTGGGCAACGGCTATCCGATCGAACGGTTCGCGGGGAAGAACCTGCTGCTGGTCTCCGGCGGGTTCGCGGTGACGACGCTGCGTTCGACGATCCGCTACCTGCTGGACGAGACCGTCCGCCCGACGGTGGGCGATATCGTCACCGTGTACGGCGCGCGGAGCAGCGGGGAGCTGTGCTACCGCGAGGAGTTCCTCGACTGGGAAGGCCGGGACGACATCGACGTACACCTGACGATCGACCAGGCCGAGGAGGGTTGGGAACGAAACGTCGGGTTCGTCCCGCAGGTGCTCGAGCAGGTCGAGCCGGCGGCGGAGAATGCAATCTGCCTGCTCTGCGGGCCGCCGGTGATGCTGAAGTTCACCATCCCCGTCCTGGAGGAGCTGGGCTTTTCCCCCGAGGACGTCTACGTGAGTTTCGAGATGCGGATGAAATGCGGTATCGGTAAGTGCGGCCGGTGCAACATCGGCAGTAAGTACGTCTGCATCGACGGGCCGGTCTTCAGCCTGGCGGAAGTGCAGAAGCTGCCAGTCGAGTATTGATGAGAAAAGGGTGACGGATTCTTCGTGGCGGCGGGACCGGCGGCGCGGTAGACTCCCGCCCATGGACACCGAGCGTACATGGGTGAACGAGCTCCAGACCGGCCAGCCGGTCGACCAGATCTTCGTCGTGCGAGACAAGGACCTCCGCACCACGAAAAAGGGCGAGTACTACATCTCCGCGACCCTCGGGGACCGCACTGGCGGCATTCCGGCGAGGATGTGGCAGGCCACCGAGAGCATCTTCCAGGGCATCCCGCCCGAGGGGTTCCTCCGCGTCAAAGGGCGAGTCGAGGACTACCGCGGCCAGCCGCAGATCGTCTTCGACGCCTGTCGACCCGTCCCGCCCGACCAGGTCCAGACCGCCGACTTCCTCCCCGCCAGCGAATATGACGTCGAGGAGATGTGGTCCGAACTGACCGCCTTTCTCCGCAAAATCAGGAATCGCCCGCTCAAACTTCTGGTCAAGAAATTCACCGAGGACCGCAAACTCGTCGCAGCCGTCAAGAAATCCCCCGCCGCCGCGCAGATGCATCACGCCTTCCAGGGCGGTCTCATCGAACATACTCTCAACATCGCCCGGTCGGCCGAGGCCCTCCTGCCGCTCTATCCTCAGCTCGATGCCGACCTCGTCCGTGCGGGCATCTTCCTACACGACCTCGGCAAGAGCGCGGAGCTCTCCGGCGGTCTGGCCATCCACTACACCGACCGCGGGATGCTCGTCGGGCACCTCGCCATCGCCTGCATCTGGGTCCAGGAAAAGGCCCGCGCCCTGGAAGCTGAGCTGGGCCAGCCCTTCCCGCACAAGACCATCACGCTCCTGCAGCATCTCATCCTCAGCCATCACGGCCAGCACGACTTCGGCAGCCCGAAGCTCCCTGCCATTCCCGAGGCCTTCTTCATCCACTACCTCGACAACCTCGACGCCAAGATGTGGATGCTCGCCCACGCCATCGACGAGGACCACGACGAGGCCTCCGACTTCACGCCGTACATCCGGCAGTTGGAGACGAGGCTGTACAAGCGCACGCGTCCGCTGGCCGACCTCGACGACGAAACGCAGACCGGCTCGCTCTTCGGACAGTCCGACTGACACGCCCGTTGCAGGCAACCACAGGAGAAACGCGATCATGAAGTACGCGATAGTCGTCCCCGACGGCGCTGCCGACGTCGCGTTGGACGAGTTGGACGGGCGGACGCCCTTCCAGGCCGCCGACCTGCCCACCTTCGACGCCCTGGCCCGAACCGGGCGGATCGGGACGGTCGCCAACCTTCCCGAGGGCCTGCCCGCCGGTTCGGACGTCGCCACCCTCTCGGTGCTCGGCTACGACCCCGCTGACTGCTACACCGGCCGGGCGCCCCTCGAAGCCGCCGCCCAGGACATCCGAACGCGCGACGACGAGTGGATCTTCCGCTGCAACCTCGTGACGATCCTCGAGGGCGTCATGCAGGATCACTCGGCCGGGCATATCACCGATACCGAGGCCCGCCGGCTCATCGCCGACCTCCAGGCCGCCCTCGGCAGCGAATCGGCGAGGTTCCATCCCGGCGTCAGCTATCGCCACCTGCTGATCACCGACGCCGATCTCGACGTCACCTGCACCCCGCCGCACGACATCCTCGCCCAGCCCGCCGACGCCCACCTGCCCAGGGGCAAAGGCGCCAAGACGCTCATCGACCTCATGCTCGACGCCCGCCCGATCTTCGTCGACCACGAGATCAACAACGTCCGCCGGGACCTCGGCGAGAACCCCGCCACGGACATCTGGCTGTGGGGGCAGGGCAAGATGCCCCGGCTGACGCACTTCACCGACCGTTTCGGACTCCGCGGCGCGGCTGTCTCCGCCGTCGACCTCGTTCGCGGCCTGGCCAAGCTCATCGGCTGGGACGTCCTGCACGTCGAGGGCGCGACCGGGCTGGTCGACACGAATTATCAGGGCAAAACCGAAGCCGCCATCGCCGCCCTGGAAGACCACGACATCGCCCTGGTCCATCTCGAAGGCACGGACGAAGCCGGTCACCAGGGCGACGCCCACGCGAAAATCCTCGGGCTCGAGCGCATCGACCAACTCGTCGTCAAACCCCTCCTCGAACGCCTCCGGCAGGAAGGCGAGGACTGGCGGTTGCTCGTCCTGCCCGACCACCCCACGCCCTGCACCGTCCGCACCCACACCCGCACGCCCGTGCCCTTCGTCATCGCCGGCAAACACATGGTCCCTGTCTACACCGGCCCGTTCGACGAAGACACCGCCGCCGGCAGCGACCTCCACATCGCCCGCGGCTGCGACCTCATGGAATTCTTCCTCACCGTGCGGTAACGTTCAGCCCAAAGGCGTCCGCTGTTGATTTTCAGGTGCCGGGAGCTATCATGCGCCCATGAGCGACAGGACGGTACAACTCAATGGCCGGCTCCTGCCCGCCGGCGAGGCGACGATCAGCATCGCCGACCCCGGGTTCCTCCACGGCGCGAGCACGTTCACGACCATGCGGGCGCACCGCGGCGCGGTCTTCCGGTTCGACCGCCACCTCCAGCGACTGGCCGAGACCCTCCGCCTGCTGGGCCTGCAGACCGGCCCGACGACGGGCGCACTCGTCGACGGCATGCACGCGGTCCTCGATGCCAACGAACTCGCCGAAGCCCGCTGTCGGATCACCCTCACCCCCGGCCCGGTCGGGGGCGAGCCGACCACCCTCCTCACCGCCGAACCCCTGCCGGACTACCCCGCCGAGTGGTACGACACGGGCATCACCGTCGTCGTCACCGCGCTGAAGCAAGCCTCGGGCGATCCGACGTTCGGGACCAAGACCGGCTGCTACCTGCCGCGAATGCTCGCCCGTCAAGAAGCCGCCGCCAAAGGAGCCTCCGATGCCCTGTGGTTCACCACCGACAATCGGCTGGCCGAGTCCTGCTTCGCCAACGTCTTCCTCGTGCTGGACGGAACGCTGCTGACCCCGCCTCGCGACACGCCGGTCCTGCCCGGCGTGGTCCGCCAAGCGGTTCTCGAACTGGCTGAACATCTCGGCATCGAGCACGACGACTCCCGATCGCTGACCGTCAACGACATGCTGACGGCTGAAGAGATGTTCCTGACCAGTTCGTGCATGGGCATCCGCCCGGTCGTCCGCATCGAACGTCACGCCGTCGGCGACGAAACGCCCGGCGAGGTGACTCGCCGATTCATGCAGGCCTACGCCGACCTGCTGGACGCCGAGTGCGCCCAGCGGCTCACCGTCAACCCCGCGGAGAGCGAATCATGAGCGATCTGACCGTCACGGACGTCTGCCGGGCCCTGGACGACCTCGCCCCGCCCGAACTGGCCGAAGACTGGGATAACGTCGGGCTGCTTATCGGCGAGGGACCTGCCGAAGTCCGCCGGCTACTGTTGTGCATCGACCTGACACGCGAGGTCCTTGAGGAAGCCCGGGCCACCAAGGCCGAGATGGTCCTGGCCTATCACCCGGTGATCTTCAAGCCACTTCCCCGCCTGACGGCCGACCGTGCGCCGGTGGTCTACGAGGCCATCCGCTCGGGCCTGGCCGTCTACTGTCCGCACACCGCGCTGGACTCGGCCGTGGGGGGGACCAACGACGTCCTGGCCGATCTGCTGGGCCTGCAGGACCGCCGGCCTCTCGAGCCGTCCAGCGGGGGCGGTTCGTGCAAAATCGTGGCCTTCGTTCCCGAGTCCGACCAGGAACCCGTCGCCCAGGCCGCCTTCGCCGCCGGTGCCGGTCGCATCGGCGAGTATGATTCCTGCAGCTTCGCCGCCCGCGGACTGGGGACGTTCCGCGGCAACGAACGGTCGCACCCGACAGTCGGGCAGCCGGGCCAATTCGAGGCCGTCGAGGAACTCCGGCTGGAACTCATCGCCCCCAGCCACCGCGTCGCAGGCGTCTGCGAGGCGATCCGTCTGGCGCACAGCTACGAGGAGCCGCCCATCGACGTCTACCCTCTGCGGGAGATGCCCGGGCAACTCGGGCTGGGCCGGGCCGGGAGACTGCCCCGTCCCGTCAAACTCGGGGCGCTGCTGAACCGCATCCGCAAGGGCCTGGGCGTCAGCCGACTGCTGGTGGCCGGGGGCGACGACCCCGAGCGGATGATCGGCACGGTCGCCGTCGCCGCCGGAGCCTGCGGGCCGATGTGGCAGTCTGCCGCCGACGCCGGGGCGTCGCTGTATCTCACCGGCGAGATGAAGCACCACGACGCCCTCGCCGCTGCCGCCGCCGGTCTCTGCGTGGTCTGCGCCGGACACTCCAACACCGAACGCACCACCCTCAGCCGACTGACCGAACAACTCGCCCATGCCCTGCCCGGCCTGCAGACCGCCCTGTCCGCAACAGACCGCGATCCGTTCCGCCTCGTCTGAAACACATGGCACGAGCGTCTCGCCCCGGCGTAGCATGGGCGTCCCGCCCATGGCCCAATCAAAGACGTCTCCCTCAAAATTTGACGGGACGAAACATCAGAGCGATTCGTCAACGAAAACAATCGAGTTACGTCCCCCAAAGGGTCCTACAACCGCGTCCTGGGTAGTTCTGAGGGAATCGCCATCAAAGAACAAAAACAAAAAAACCATCAGGGCCAGGATGACCCTGCTACACACCGGCAAGATGCCGCTGCAACGGAATACACCACCACTGCAAAGGAGCCTCCATGACTGGCAAGCAGCGAGTCGAACACGTCCTGAACCGCCAACCCGTCGACCAATGCCCCGCCAGCGAATCGTTCTGGTCCGAGACCGGGAGAGTCTGGCTGGAGAAGGGCTACCTCCAGGAAGACGAAAATTTCATCGACCATTTCCAGCTCGACCTCCGAGGCGGGGGGTGGTTGGTCAGCCTGGCCGACCTCGACTTCGAGGAGGTCGTCGTCGAGGAAACCGAAGAGACGGTCGTCAAGATCGACGGTAACGGCGCGACGCTGCGGCGGCACAAGGTTCACGACACCACGCCGGAGCACGTCGACTTCGCCGTCAAGGAACGCACAGCCTGGGAAGAGAAGATCAAGCCCCACCTGCTGACCGTCGACGACCGCCGGCTGAACACCGAGAACTATCGCAACGCCAAGGCCCTCGCCGAAGAGCACGGGCAATACTTCCACTGGTCCGGCGTCGCGCCGTTCGAGCAGATGCACCCCGTCTGCGGGCACGAGTACATGCTCATGGGCATGGTCACCGACCCGGACTGGGTGCGCGACATGGCCCTGACATACGCGGACTTCACCCTCATGCACCTGGAGAAACTCTTCGCCGACGAGGGCAAACCCGACGGACTGTTCTTCTACGAGGACATGGGCTTCAAGGGCAAGCCGTTCATGTCGCCCGCGATGTACGCCGAGATCATCCAGCCCGCCCACGCGAAGCTCTTCGACTACGCCCACCAGATCGGCTGCAAGGTGATCGTCCACTCGTGCGGGTTTGTCGAACCGCTCGTGCCGGGGCTCATCGAGGCGGGCATGGACTGTCTCCAGGCCATGGAAGTCAAAGCCGGCATGGACGTCGTGAAGCTCGCCGAACAGTTCGGCGACCGGATCGCCTTCTTCGGCGGCATGGATGCGAGGGAGATCATCTCCAATGATCCCGACCGCATCGAAGCCGAACTCCAACGTCGTCTGCCCCCGCTTCTGGAGATGGGCGTGGGATACATCCTCCACAGCGACCACTCGATCCCCCCGGACGTGGAGTACGATTCGCTGGCCTACTTCATCCGTCGCGGGCGGGAGATCACCGCCGGGAAAAACTGGCCCCGGCCGGTCGGGTCGTAAACGCTACCGCCCCGGCGGGCCGGACGCCTCGGCCGGCGGGTCGTCCTGGTAACGGAGATTCCGTCGGCAGAGGATGGCGGTGACGTACCACAACCCGGTCTTCGGGTCCTTCCGGGCCGAGACGCCAATCTCGCGGTAGACGTTGTCGAGCAGGTTCTTCCGGTCGGCATCGGAGGCCTGCCAGAGTTCCAAGGCCCGCCTCGCCGGGTCGTCCGTCGCTCCGAACCGCGCGACGGTCTCGGCGACGTAGTTCCACGCGATGCCGACGGCCGAGAGACGCTGCCCGACGTCCCCCGCCCCGCTGCGGTGGGACAGCACGCGAGTCCGCAGCATGCCGCGGTTGTGCTCCCGCGCGAGGGCTTTGAGGTCGCCGCGAACCTCGAGCATCTCCAGTCCGCGCTTGCGCCTCGCCTCGTTGATCCGCCAGTAGATTCGTCTGGCCTCCAGCCCCATGCCCGCCACGGCCGGGTCTTCCGGCCCGGTCGGCTGGGTGCCAGGCTGGAGGGTTTCCACCGTCGGATCGCTCGATTCGGGCAACGCCGGTCGGCGCTCGGCGTCCGCAGGGGCCGGCTCGGGCGAATCGCTTCGGCCATTGCAGCCGACCAGCAACCCACTCACAAGACATACCGCAACAATCAGGTTGGTTCGCATGGGCGTCTCCTTCCGGGGCATTGTAAATGTCCTGTTCGACAAAATACAACCGCCTTGGCGCCCGGCCGGATTGAGCCGCCGGAACCCGCAGGAAAACAGTTCGTTTTTTCGCCGCTCCGCTCGCGCCTATAATACGAAGCACGCTGACGAAACTCACCAGACTCCAACCGGAAAGGAATTCTCATGCCACTGCCTCAGCATGAATCCCCCGACCTCGTCCCCCCGCCCGTCAAGGACCAGAAACGCGCCCTGGCGAGCCTGATCGAAGAACTCGAAGCCGTCGCCTGGTACCAGGAACGGGCCTCGGTCACGCAGGACGCCACCATCCGGGCCGTCCTCGAACACAATCGCGACGAAGAAATCGAACACGCCTGCATGCTTCTGGAATGGCTCCGCCGGAACTTTCCCGGCTTCGAGGAACAACTGAAAACCTACCTGTTCACCACCGCGCCCATCACCGAAATCGAAGAAGCCGGCGAGGGCGAACAAAGCCCGGCCTCGAAATCTTCCTCCGACGGCAGCCTGAACATCGGTTCGATGAAGAAGAAAGGACAGTAACCATGGCCTCCATCCTCAAACGCGAATTCGCCCCCGTCAGCGACGAAGCCTGGGCCGCCCTCGACGAAGAGGCCGCCCGCTTCCTCCGGGCCAACCTCACCGCGCGGAAACTCGTGGACTTCACCGGCCCGAACGGCTGGGAATTCGGCGCGCTGAACCTCGGGCGACTCCGCAACACCGAACAGCAGGGCCAGATCCACTGGGGCGTCCGCGAGGTTAAGCCCCTAACGGAAATCCGCACGTTCTTCACGCTCGGCCAGTTCGAGATCGACAACCTCACCCGCGGCAAGCCGGATGTCGACCTCGAACCCCTCCAGAAAGCAACCGTCGAGGCCGCCCGCTTCGAGGACGCAGCCGTCTTCAATGGCTTCGAGGGCGGGGGCATCACGGGCCTGGCCCAGGCCTCCGAACACGACCCCGTCGCCCTGCCGGCCGATCCCAACGAGTATCCCGCCGCCGTCTCCGCAGGGCTCAAAGCCCTTCGATCGGCATCGGTGGACGGGCCCTATGATCTCGTCCTCGGACCCGACGCCTACTACGACCTGATGGGCGCCGCCCGCAGCGGCTATCCACCCCAGCGCATCGTCGCGGAAATGATCGGCGGGGACATCCACGTCAGCGAAGCCTTCACCGGCGGGCTGCTCGCCTCGACCCGAGGAGGCGATGCCGAACTCGCTGTCGGCACGGATTTCTCCATCGGCTATACCGACCACGACCGGCACAACGTCGAATTGTTCCTGACCGAATCCTTCACATTCCGCGTTATCGACCCCGCCGCCGCCGTCGTCCTCAACGCCTGACCGAAATACCGGATCGCATCGCTCGGCGGGAGACCTGTCTCCCAAGCCTCCCGCCGGGCGCGATTTTCCCATTGATGCGCCCCTCAAACGTCGACGGAACGAAAAAGCAGGGCGATTCGTCAACGC
>CAYMAP010000001.1:0-40062 GCA_964388425.1 uncultured Planctomycetaceae bacterium | reverse complement strand
GGGGTGGGTTCGCGGTGGTCAAGAAAATCGTTGTTCTTGTGGTTGATGAAGAATTGCGAGGTGGCTGAGTGCGGGTCGGAGGTTCGCGCCATCGCGAGTGTACCGCGTTTGTTTCGCAGGCCGTTGGCGGCTTCGTTCTGGATGGGCTGGCCGGTGGGTCTCTGCTCCATCTGCGGGGTGAATCCGCCGCCCTGGATCATGAAGCCGGGGATCACGCGGTGGAAGATCGTTCCCTCGTAGAGTCCCTCGTCGACGTAGCGCAGGAAGTTGGCGGTCGTTTCCGGGGCTTTGTCAGCCGCCAGTTCGACTGTAAGGGTCCCCAGGGAGGTTTCCAGGAGAATGACGGGAAGGTCGGTGTCGTTCGTTTGAGGGGTGTCGTGGGTTTCCGTCACGTGCTTCTCGTTTCCGTGTTGAGGTGGGATGGATTGATCGGTGGAGGCGGCGTTCGGCGTGCGGTCGCAGGCCCAGGGCAGGCCCAGGGCGAAACCGCAGGCCAGGACGTGGAGAACATGCCGGGAACGGAAGGTCATAATGCCTTCCGTATGGCCTCGGCGAGTTCGTCGAGACGGCCCTGGGGATATTCCCCGGCCGGCCAGTTGAACTGGAACGCATCGCCGGTCGTGCGGGGGATCAGGTGAAAGTGGACGTGGGGGACGAGTTGCCCGGCGACCTTGCCGTTGTTCTGGAGGATGTTGAGGCCCTCGGCCCCGACAGCCTGCCGGACGGCCCGGCCCAGAGCGGGCAGGTGCCGCAGCACCGCTCCGGCAGACTCCGCCGACAGCGCGTCAAGCGTCTCGACGTGCTCCTTGGGGATCAGCAGGGAATGGCCCTCGGTCAGCGGGCCGATGTCCACGAATGCCAGGGCGTGGTCGTCTTCGAGGAGTTTCGCGCAGGGTACCTTGCCGGCGACGATCTTGCAGAAAATGCAGTTCGGGTCGGTGTGCATGACCGATCTCCCTGTTGAGGCGAGGATTGCGTCGGAGAAGAACAACGACCCCCTCCGTGCGAGGCGCCGTTCCCGGCGGGCGTCATTCGGTTTTCTCGTTCTCGTGGGCCTGGGCCTCATCGGCCGAGTCGATCTGGGGCTCTTCGGCCAGTTCGGCTCCGACGGATTCCTCCGCCGGTACCTCGGCGGATGCGGTCGAGGATGCGGTGCGCGCATTTTTTGCGGCCTCATGCCGTTTCTGGGCGCGGCGTTTGCGTCGGCCCGAGCCGCCGCCTTCGCCCTGAGCGTCTTCCTCGACGAGCTGGAGGACGACCTGCACGCCCGCGTCGCCGATGCGGCGGTCCGCCAGCCTGATGATCCGCGTGTACCCGCCCGGTCGGTCGGCGTAGCGGGGGGCAATGTCCTCGAAGAGCTTCTGGACGATGGTCTTCTCGTCCGGGACGTAGTCGCCCTCGGTCTCGTCAAAGACGAACAGCTCGCGATTGCGGAGTTCCTTGAGGACCTCCCGGCGCGCCGTAAGTGTGCCCTTCTTGGCGGTGGTGATGAGCTTCTCGACATAGCCGCGAAGCTCCTTGGCCTTGGTTTCGGTGGTGCGGATCGCGCCGTGCTGGAAGAGGCTGGCGGCCATGTTCCGCCGCATCGCCCTTCGATGGCTGCCGGTCCGTGAAAGCTGTTTTCCTGCAACTCGATGACGCATGGTATCGCTCGCGTAACGCCCGCGGGGAACGGGTGTCTCTGGGCTGCCGGTGGTAGACCGGCAACGGGTTATTCTTCGATGTCCTCGATGTCTTCCTCGTCCTCTTCGTCTTCCGGGACGAGGGGTTCGGGCAGGGGTACGCCCATGCCGAGGCTCATGCCCATGTCCGAGAGCTTCCGCTTGACCTCGCGGAGGGAGGTCTTGCCGAAGCTGCGGATTTTCAGCAGTTCGGCCTCGTTCATGTTGACCAGATGGCCGACGGTTTCGATCTTGGCCGATTCGAGGCAGTTGGCGGCCCGAACGCTGAGTTCCAGTTCCTGGATGGGCAAGGAGAGTTTGCGCTGCAGTTCGCTGTCAAACTCCTGGCCCGGTTCGGGCGTGCCGGTCTCGATGATCTGCTCGCCCATCTCGAAGTACTGCACGAAGGGGTTGAGGTGCTTGCGGAGAATCTTGGCCGCTTCGACCATGGCCATTTCCGGCGTGATCGTGCCGTTGGTCCAGATCTCCAGTTGCAGCCGATCGTAATTGACCTTCTGCCCGACGCGGGTGTCCTCGGTGGCGTAGCGAACACGGGTGACCGGGGAGTAGTAGGCGTCGACGTCGATCCGCCCGAGTTCCTGATCGTCTTCGGGATCGATCTTTTCCTCGACGGGGATGTACCCGCGTCCGGTTTCGATCTCGAGTTCCATCTCGAACGGGACGTTGTCGGTCAGCGTCGCCAGGACCAGTTCGCCGTTGATGATTTCGATGGACGGGTCGGGGTCGATCATGTCAGCGGTGACGAGGCCCTTGACGTTGCTTCGGACGTGCAGGGTGCGGGGTTCTTCGGTATGGGCCTTGAGGGTCAATCCCTTGACGTTCAGGATGATGTCGGTGACATCCTCCATGACGCCCGGGATCGAGGTGAATTCGTGGCCGGCATTGGCGATTTTGACGCTCGTGACGGCAGCACCTTCCAGGCTGGACAGCAGGATGCGTCGCAGCGAGTTGCCCACCGTGGTTCCGAACCCGCGTTCGAAAGGTTCGATGGTGAATTTCCCGTAAGTGGGCGTCGAGACCGCCTGATCGTTGACCACGCGTGTCGGCAATTCCAGGCCGCGCCATCGGATTCGCATATATCGTGCCTCCGTCCGTATCGGACTGCTGGGTAAAGGTTCGTTCGTTTGTGTGTTATCGGCTGCAGAACTCGATGATTAGGTTTTCTTCGACAGGGATCATGACATCGTCCCGCGTGGGCAGGGCGACGACTTCGCCGACGAGTTGGCTCATGTCCAGCGTCAGCCAGTTCTGCAGGCGGGGCTCGCCGAGTTCTTCCAGGCGGGCCCGAATGAGCTTCTGGGATTTATCCGACGGCTTGACGGTGATCTTGTCGCCCAGGGAGACCTGGTAGCTTGGGACGTTGACCCGTCGGCCGTTGACGTGGATGTGTCCGTGGACGACCGTCTGCCGGGCCTCGGGGCGGGACTGGGCCATGCCCAGCTTGTAGACGACGTTATCGAGGCGGCGTTCCAGCAGGCCCAGCAGGACCGTTCCGGTCGCGCCCTTGGTGCGGTTGGCCTTGTGGAAAAGGTTCATGAACTGCCTGTCCCGCACGCCGTAGTAGCGTTTGAGCTTCTGCTTCTCGCGAAGCCTCAGGCCGTAGTCGCTGATCCGTCCCCGCCGCCAGTTATGCATGCCGGGGGGGACCTGGAGTCGCCGCTCGCTCTTGCCGCTCAGCGCACGGGATCCCTTGAGCATGAGGTTGACGCCTTCGCGTCGGCTGAGTCGATCTGTCGGGCCGATATACCGTCCCATCGTAGCTCCTTGGCTGGTAAGCTGGGCGTCCTCAGACGCGCCGTTTCTTTCTGGGCCTGCATCCGTTGTGGGGGATGGGCGTGATGTCCTCGATGCTGAGCACCTTCAGGCCGGCGGACTGCAGGGCCATGATCGCCTGCTCCCGCCCGCTGCCGGGGCCCTTGACCTTGACCTCGACCTCGACCAGGCCCATTTTACGGGCCTTCTGGGCGGCGGCTTCAGCGGCGCGACCGGCGGCGAAGGGCGTGCTCTTGCGCGAGCCCTTGAACCCGCCGACCGAACCGGCGGACTCGCTGCTCAGCACGTCGCCGTTCGTGTCGGTAATCGTGATGCGCGTGTTGTTGAACGTCGCGCGGACGTGGACGATGCCCCGCGTGACGTGCTTCTTGACTTTCTTGCCTTTGGACTGGGCCATCTCGTGCTGTCTCCCGGCCGATCGTATGATCGACCCGCTGTCGGTTTCCGGTTAGCGCATTTCCTTGACCGAGCGCTTGCCGGCGACGGTCTTCCGCGGGCCCTTCCGCGTACGGGCGTTGGTCTTGGTCCGCTGCCCATGGGCGGGCAGGCCCCGACGGTGACGCAGCCCGCGGTAGCTGTTGATGTCACGCAGCCGGGCGATATTCTGCTGATGCTGCCGACGCAACTGCCCCTCGACGGTGTAATCGCTGGACAGCGTGCTGGCGATTCGGCTGAGCTGGTCCTCGGTGAGGTCCTTGGCGCGGACCTGCCCGTCCAGCCCAAGCTGCTCGCAGATGTCGCCGGCGTACTTCGGGCCGATCCCGTAAATGTACGTCAGGGCGATCCGCGTGGGTTTGTTGTCCGGAATGTCGACACCCGCTACACGTGGCATCTGAATTCTCCTTGCCGGGCGGCTTGCGGAAGCGGGCGGACGTTGTCGTCCGACCGGCCCGCAGCCGGTCAGCCCTGGCGCTGCTTATGCTTGGGGTTCGTGCAGATCACCCGTACCACGCCTTTGCGCCGGATGATCCTGCAATGTTCGCAAATCTGTTTGACGGAGCTTCGTACCTTCATGGGATGACTCCCGTTGCTTTCGTTCGTCGTTTCGTTTGTCGGGCCTCGCCCGAAAAGCCGTCCGTTGGCGTGGTTCAGCCGGCCTCGGCTGGAACCATGGAACTCAGCCGCCCTCGGCTGAGTCCTGTTCTGTTTTATGGACGCATCCATCCACAGCCGGGGCGACTGTGCTCCACAAATCCACAGACGCACTACGCCGTCAGGACCGTCACGCCGTCCTCGGTCACCGCGATGGTGTGTTCCCAGTGGGCGCTGGGCTTGCCGTCGGCGGTGACGACCGTCCAGCCGTCCTTGCGGACCTTGACGCTCTTGCCGCCGAGGTTCACCATCGGCTCGACCGCCAGGACCAGCCCGGGCTTGAGCTGGATGTCGCGCTTCTTCAGGTCGCGTGACACGAAGTTCGGTACTTTCGGGTCTTCGTGCATGTCCTTGCCGATGCCGTGGCCCACAAAGTCCTCGATCACCGAGAACCCCGCGTCACGGACCATCTGTTCCATGGCACCGGCGACGCCGGACCACAGCCCGCCCGGTCGGATCAGTTGCACGGCGATCTCCAGGGCGTGCCGCGTCGTGTCGACCAGCCGGTGGACCTGCGGGTCGACCTCGCCGACAAGGAACGTCCGTGCCGCGTCGCCGCACCAGCCGTTCAGCCGGACTCCGAAGTCCACGCTGAGAATATCGCCCTGGCGGAGCATGCGATCCGCCGACGGAATCCCGTGGACCACTTCCTCGTTGATCGACGCGCAGATGCTTCCCGGGAACGGCTGCCCGCCGGATCGGCTGGGTACGCCCAGGAAAAGGCACTCCGCGCCGCAGTCGGCCGTGATCCGCCGGGCCTCGGCATCCATTTCTTCAGTTGTCAGGCCCGGGCGAATCATTTCGCTCAGGCGATCCAGAACCTCCCGGACAATCTGCCCGGCGGCTCGCATGGCCTCGATCTGGTCGTGATGTTTCAGACGTATCGGCACGGTTTCAGCAGGCCTGGGAACCCAGCTCACGGACCGCCTTGACCAGGTCTGCCGTCACGTCATCGGGCTTCTGCATGCCGTCGACCTCGACGACCTTCACGTCGTCCTTGCCGCGGTAGTAGGCGATGACCGGCTCGGTCTGCTTCTTGTACGCCGCCAAGCGCTCGCGGACCGTCTCTTCGCGGTCGTCTTCGCGCTGCTGCAGCGGGATGTCTTCGTCGTGTTCGTCGCAGTGCCGGCCCTTTTCGGAGGGCATGTACTTGACGTGGAAGCCTTTGCCGCACTCCGGGCAGCTTCGCCGACCGGTGATCCGCTCGACGATCGCCTCGTCGTCGGCGGTGATCAGAAGAACCGCGTCGAGGGGCTTGCCGATCTCTCGGAGCGTCTCGTCGAGAGCCTCGGCCTGGGCAACGGTGCGCGGAAACCCGTCCAGCAGGAGTCCGCCGTCGACATTCGCGACGGCCTTGGCCATGATCTCGACAACCATGTCGTCGGGAACCAGCGCGCCGGTGGCCATGATCTCGCCGAGTTTCCGGCCCAGCTCGCTGCCGGAGGCTTTTTCAGCGCGGAAAATGTCTCCGCTCGACAGGTGCGTCATGCCGAACTCGTCGACCAGCCGCTTGGCCTGCGTGCCTTTGCCGGCACCGGGCGGTCCCATCAGTACAATTCGCATTACCGGTACGCTCCTTTGATTCGGCTGCTGCCGCCGAGGAAGCCGCCGTAGTTTCGCATCACCAGATTCGCCTCGATCCGCTGGACGAGGTCCAGAGTGACCGAGACCATAATCAGCAGGCCCGTCCCGCCGAGGAACGCGGAAATCTGGAACGGGATGTTCAGCCGGACCGCGATGACGGTCGGCAGCACCGCGATGACGGCCAGGAACGCCGC
Source organism: uncultured Planctomycetaceae bacterium (assembly GCA_964388425.1). Classification (GTDB taxonomy): domain Bacteria; phylum Planctomycetota; class Phycisphaerae; order SM23-33; family SM23-33; genus CAYMAP01. The sequence goes on along the minus strand of CAYMAP010000001.1, from coordinate 33,737 downwards.
ACCGCAGTAGGTGATCCGCTCCATGACGCGTTCGAGATAGTCTGCCGTCCGTTTGCCCGGTCGCAGGCCCGGAATGAAGTGCCCGTAATCCCGCAACTGGTCGGCCATGTCCTTCGGGCGGAAATTGACGGTCGTCCAGAAGTAGGCGAAGAAAAAGATCATTCCGATGTACAACAGGGTATGCAGGAACGCCCCCTGTTCGAGTCCGTCGCGCATCAGGAAGAGAAAATCGCTCAGGAATCCGCCGCCGGTGCCCCACTTCTGGTACAGCCAGCCGGCCAGGAGGTTCGGGAAGATCATCAGCGAACTGGCAAAAATGATCGGCATGACTCCGCCGTGGTTGACGCGGAGGGGCATGTAGTGGCGTTGCCCGCCGTAGACCCGCCGGCCCCGGGTCTGCTTGGCCTGCTGAATGGGAATCCGTCGCTGGCCCTGGGTGATGAGGATGGCCCCGGCGACGACGAAGACGAACGAAAAGCCGAGGAACAGTATCTTGCCCGGGCCGATCTGCCCTTCCCCGCCGGTCAGCGTCAGGTCCGCGTTGCTGAACAGTTGTCGAATCGCCGCCGGCAGCCGAACGACAATCCCGGCCATAATCAGCAGGCTGATGCCGTTGCCGATCCCGTACTCGTCGATCTGCTCGCCAAGCCACATCAGGAAAATCGTCCCCGTCGTCAGCCCGATCACGCCGGTCAGGAAGACCAGCGAACTGCCCTGCCATTCGGGGTAAATCAGGCTCTCGCCCTGAATCTGGGCGGTCATCATGTACCGCATCCAGAAGATGGACTGCACGAGGCAAAGCCCGACGGTGGCGTAGCGGGTGTATTCCTGGATTTTCTTCTGACCGGCCGGGCCTTCCTTCTGGAGCTTCTCCAGCGAGGGGATCACCTGTGTCAACAGCGTGAAGATAATGCTCGCGGAGATGTAGGGCATGATGCCCAGCCCGAAGAGCGTACTCTGCTGAAGGCTCCCGCCGGTGAACATGCTGAAGTACGCCATCGCCTGGCCGAACAGCCCGGACTGCTGGGATTGGGCAAGCTGGCTGAGGGCGTCCTGGTTGACGCCCGGCAGAGGGACGTGGAACCCGATACGGTAAATCGCCAGCAGGACCAGCGTGAAGACGAGCTTGCCGAGCAGTTCGGGAATGGAGAAGATGTTCTCCATGACCCGTCGGATGCCCGAGGCCGACCAGAGGGCGTAGTAGTAGACGCCGAGGATAATCAGCGACCCGACGACGGCGGTGACGGCTCCGGCGAGGGAGCCGGTGGCTTCGGCCGCTCCGCTTCGGGCCTCCAGGAGGGTCGCAATGCCCCCGCCGGCGAGTTGCACGACCAGCGTGCCCAGCACCCCGCCGACCGCCCAGCGGAACAGGTCGAACGCCCGGACCTTGCGCAGCAGCAGCGCCAGGCCCACCAACCCCAGCGGCAGGGCCGAGAGAGCCTCGACGGACATCCAGGTTCCGTCGGCCTGTACACCGGCCGAGCCGATCCACACCGCGGCGAGGATCAGGATCAGGCCGGTTGCCATGCGTGTAATTGGATAACCCACGTCAGTCAGTCCTTTTCATACGGTCCGTCAGTCGGTCGTCTTGTCGTCCTTCTCTTCGGTCGTTTCGCTGTCGGCTTTGTCGTTCGCGTCGGCCTGAGCGTCTCCAGACTTCGCGGGAGCTTCCTCAACAGGAACCTCCCCGGCCGGGGTGTCGCGCCCTTCCGAGACCGTGCCTTCGACAGTCCCGCCGGCGGCGGTGATCTTCGCCGCTGCCGAGGCTGAGAGCTTCTCCGCCGTGACGGTGAGCTTCTTGCTCAATTCGCCCTGGCCGAGAATTTTCACCGGCTTGTCGGCGTCGTGGATCAGGCCGACCTCCACGAGGGTTTCGGCATTGACGGTCGCGCCGTCGTCGAAACGCTCCTGGAGGGCGTCGAGGTTGACGACCTGGAACACGGTGCGGTAGTTGGCGTTGTTGAACCCGCGCTTGGGCACACGCGAAATTTGCGGGGTTTGCCCGCCCTCGTAGCCGAGACGTTTCTTCGCGCCGCTTCGGGCGCCGTAGCCCTTGTGGCCCCGGCCTGAGGTCTTGCCCAACCCGGACCCGTCGCCGCGCCCAAGCCGTTTTCGGCCCTTTCGGGGAGTCGCCAGGGCGAGTATCTCGTCAACCTTCATGATGTCGCACCTCCACGCCGCGGAGTTCCTGGACCTGCTGGGCGGTTCGCAGTTTTTTCAAAGCCATCACGCCGGCCTTGAGCAGGTTCTTCGGGCTCGTCGAGCCGTACGCCTTGGTCAGCAGATTCCCGATGCCGGCCAGCTCGAACAGCGGACGGATTTTCTTGCCCGCGATCACGCCCGTGCCCTCGGAAGCAGGGACGAGGACGACCTGGCTGGCACCGGATCGACCGATGACCTCGTGCGGGATCGTGCTGCCCCGCATGGCCACATCGAACATGTTCTTGATGGCGACGGCGCGGCCTTTTTCGACGGCCTGGGGCACCTCGTTGGCTTTGCCGTAGCCCAGACCGACCTTGCCCCGATGGTCGCCGACGACGACAAGAGCAGCAAAGCTGAACCGCCTGCCGCCTTTGACGACCTTCGAGCAGCGGTAAATCTGCACGACGTTATCCTCAATCCCACCTTCTTCGGTGAAATCGCCTTGGCTATCTCTGATCTGCAGCGCCACGTGTTGCTCCTTGCCTGGCTGTCGGCTTGGCTAAAATTGCAGACCGCCTTCACGGGCCCCTTCGGCCAGGGCGCGGACGCGCCCGTGGAAGTGGTAGCCGTTGCGGTCGAACGTCACTTTGCGGATGCCCTTCTCGGCGGCCTTGGCGGCGATGGCCTGGCCGACCTTCTTGGCCGCTCCCTGGTCGCCGGTCTGGTCCAGCTCTCCGCCGAGGGCCTTTTCCGTCGTCGACGCCGAGGCCAGCGTGTGCCCCGCCTCGTCGTCGATCAGCTGGGCGTAGATGTTCTTGTTGCTGCGGAAGACCGTCAGCCGGGGGCGTTCGGGCGAACCGACCACCCGCCGGCGGACGTGTTTCTTGCGCCGTTTTCGTTGCTCGATCTTTTTCAGAAGGGGTCTCATGATGTACACCTGTTCGTGGCGCCCGTATCGGCCGGGCCGATTTAGGCTGCACCACCTGCGAAGGCCTTGCCCACCTTTCGGCGGACGTACTCGTCAGCGTACCGCACACCCTTGCCTTTGTACGGCTCGGGGGGTCGGGCGCGTCGGCAGCGGGCGGCGAACTCGCCGACGGCCTGCTTGTCGGGGCCCTTGACCGTGAACTTCGCCGGGTCGTTGTCGCCCCGCGCCTGGGCGGTGGCGATCTCGACGGTCACCCCGGCGGGGATCGTCAGGACTTCCGGGTGACTCTTGCCGCAAGTAATCCTCAGCGTCTGGCCGGACTGTTCCACGCCGTAGCCCACGCCGTACACTTCGAGGTTTCGGCTGTACCCGGTGCTGACGCCCTGGACCATGTTGGCGATCAGGCTGCGCGTCAGCCCGTGCAGGGCCCGGCTTTCCCGCTCCTCGTCATGACGGGTCACGACCACCTGGTCGCCCTCGACGGTCGCGGTGATCTCCGGACGATGCGAGAAACTCAACTTGCCCAGCGGGCCCTCGACGGTGACGTCCGTCCCGTCAATGGCGACGTTCACGCCGCTGGGAATCGGAATTGGTTTTTGTCCCACTCGTGACATGGTTCGTTTCCTGGTTGGGGTCAACTGACCTGGCAGAGGACTTCGCCGCCAACCTTTTCCTGGCGGCACTCGCGGTCGGACAGGACGCCCCGGCTGGTGGAGACCACCGCGATGCCCAGTCCGCTGATCGGGCGAGGCAGGTCCGTCACGCCGCTGTAGACCCGGCAGCCGGGCTTGCTGATGCGCTTCAGCTCCGTCACCACGTCCTCGCCCGTCGGGCCGTACTTGAGGTACACCCGCAGGATGCCCTGTCGGCCGTCCTCGATGCGTTTGTATTCCTCAATGAACCCTTCGTCCTTGAGGACCCGGCAGATACCTTCGCAAATCTTCGAAGCGCGGATATTGACCGTCTGGTGCCGGCTCCGCAATGCGTTGCGGACGCGGGTTAACATGTCGGCGATCGGATCGGATAGACTCATCTGGCGTGCTCTCCGTTTACCAGCTGGCTTTTTTGAGCCCGGGGATCAGCCCCTGATTGGCCATGTTTCGCAGGCAGATTCGGCAAATCTTGAACTTGCGGTAGACGCTTCTCGGCCGGCCGCACAATTCGCACCGGCGGATGATCCGCGTGGAATACTTCGGCCTGCGTTTGGATTTGGCGATCAGTGCTTTGGTTGCCATCGGCTCGGTGTCCTTGGGTTACGATTCGCGGAACGGCATGCCCAGCCGGGAGAGTAACTCCCGGGCCTGCTCGTCGTTCGGCGCGGTGGTCTGGAAATTGATGTTCATGCCCTGCGTAAACGTGATCGTACTCGGATCGATCTCCGGGAAGACCGACTGCTCGGCCAGGCCCATGTTGTAGTTGCCCCGACCGTCGAACCCCGAGGGGTTCAGCCCGCGAAAATCCTTGACCCGCGGGATGGCGATGGAGACCAGCCGATCGAGGAACTCGTACATCCGTTCCCGCCGGAGGGTCACCTTCAACCCCACGGGCATGCCTTCGCGGAGATTGAAGTTGCTGACGGCCTTCTTCGCCTTGCTCACCAAGGGCTTCTGCCCGGCGATCAGCGTCAACTGCTGCTGGGCCGTCTCCAGCTTCGACTTGTCCTCGCGGGCGTCGCCGACGCCCATCGAGATGACGATTTTTTTCAGCCGCGGCACGGCCATCGCGTTGGAGATCTCAAACCGCTCCTTCAGCGACGGGGCGACTTGCGTGGCGTATTGTTCCTGTAAACGTACTGGCATACTGCGTCACTCCTGCCTACGAACCGGCCTTGCGGACCATGCCGAGGCTCTTGCCGCTCTTCCGCGCGATCCGTTCCTTGCTGTCGTCCGAACCCAGCCGATACCCCACCCGCGTCGGCTGGGAGGTCTCCGGATCGACCGGCAGGACGTTCGAGATGTGGATGGGCATTTCCTTCTGAATCCGCCCGCCCTGGGGATGCTGCCGGGAGGGCCTCATGTGCCGATAGACCCGGTTGACCCCCTGGACAAGGACCTTCCCGCTGCCTGCGTCGACCCGCAGAACCTCGCCGGTCTTGCCCTTGTCATCGCCGGCGAGGACGACCACGGTATCGCCTTTTTTCACATGCGTTGCCATCGTCAGATCACCTCCGAAGCCAGCGAAACGATCTTCATGTAATTCTTCTCGCGGAGCTCGCGGGCCACCGCGCCGAAGATGCGCGTCCCGCGCGGGTTGCCGTCCTTGTCGATGATCACCGCCGCGTTCCGGTCGAATCGCACGTAGCTGCCGTCGCTGCGGCGGGCGGGCTTGGCGGTCCGCACGATCACGCATTGGACGATGTCGCCTTCCTTGACCTCTCCGCCCGGCATGGCCTTCTTCACCGAGCAGACAATCACGTCGCCCAGCGACGCCGTCCGGCGGGTCAAGCTCCCGCCCCGGCGGGTCGTCGAACCGCCCAGCACCTTGATGCACCCGACAATGCGGGCGCCGGTGTTGTCGGCTACGTCCAGTCGCGTTTCCTGCTGAATCACGGCTTGGTCCTCTGGCTGGGGTTACTTCGCTTCGGACCGGCGAAGGATCTTCACCAGTCGATGCGCCTTGTGTTTCGACAGTCGACGGCAGGGTACGATCTCCACCGTATCGCCCACGCCCGCCTGGCCGAGCTCGTCGTGGACGAGCAATTTCGTGCTCCGGCGGACATACTTGTTGTACATCGGGTGCTTGGCCAGATGGTCCACCTGCACCCGGCAGGTCTTGTTGTGAGCGGCACTGATGACCTGCCCGATCCGCGCTCGCCGGGCCTGTGGCACATCGCTCGCGGGGGCGTCGCCCGTCTGGGGGGGATCGATCGTCTGTTCCATTGCCTGTTCGTCTGTCATGCTTTGCTACCGCCTTGGCTAGGAGGCCTGCTCCGCTGCCTGCTGCTCACGCTCGTGGATCACCGTCAGAATACGGGCGATGTCCCGGCGGGCCTTGGTCAGCATCGAAGGGTCTTCGACTTTTTCGGTCACCGACTGGCTGCGGAGATCGAACACGTGCCGGCGCAGCCGGCCCAGTTCGTTCTGCAGCTCGTCGTCCTTCATGTTGCGTATTTCACTTATCTTCATGATGTCCGTCGCCTCGATGGTTGGGGCTGGTTCCGGTCAATGCGTGGTCTTGCGGTGGATCATCCGGCAGACCACGGGCATCTTGTGCGAGACGCGACGCAGCGCGTCCCGGGCGAGGTCTTCGTCCACGCCGCCGATTTCAAACAGCACCGTCCCGGGCTTGACGCACGCCACCCAATGCGCGGTCTCGCCCTTGCCCTTGCCCATGCGGGTTTCCAGAGGCTTGGCACTGATGGGCTTGTCCGGAAACACCCGGATGTACACCCGCCCCTCACGGTGGAGAAAGTGTGTCGCGGCGACTCGGCCGGCCTCGATCTGCCGGGCCGTGATCCAACCGCCGCCCATCGCCTGCAGGCCGAACTCGCCGAACGCCACCGTGTTCCCACGCGTCGCGTTGCCGCGCATTGTTCCGCGCTGCTGCTTGCGGTGCTTGATTCGTTTGGGCATCAAAGGCATGGTTGCGTCCTCGTCTCAGGTCAGGCCTGATCGTCGTTCGTCTCGGTGCTGTCCGGTTGCGGCTGCGCGGCAGGAGCCGGTGCGGGCTGCTGAGGCAGGTCGGGAGCCTCGGCCTGGGGCTTGGTCTCTTGTTTCGGCGCCGGTTCGCTGACGGTCCGGGGCGGGGTTTGCGTCTGGGCCGATCCCTTCGAGTCAGGCTTCCGGGCGCCGCCGTCACGCTGCGGTCGACCGCCAGCGCCACCGGATCGACTCCGCCGGCCACGGCGCTCGGATCGACCCCGCGGCGCGGGGGCGGCCTCTTCGGTCTGTTCACCGAACATCCCGCGATAGACCCACACCTTCACGCCGATGGCGCCGTACGTCGTGAAACAATGCACGAATCCGTAATCCACGTCCGCTTCCAGGGTGTGCAGCGGGATGCTCCCGCGGATGGTCTGCTCGGTTCGGGACATTTCCGCCCCGCCCAGTCGTCCGGATATCTGGATCTTCACGCCCTTCGCGCCGGCCTGGAGGGTGGACTCAGCCCGCTGCTTCATGGCCCGGCGGAAACTGCTCCGCCGCTTGAGCTGCTCGCTGATGCCCTCAGCGACGAGCTGGGCGTCGAGGTCCGGGTTCCGCACCTCGATGATGCTGATGTTCACCCGCCGGTTCGTCAGGTCTTCCAGGGCGCTCTTGAGGTTCTCGACCTCCGCGCCCTTGGGCCCGATGACGATGCCCGGCCGGGCCGTCCGCAGGATGACCTTGACCTCTTCCCGCGTCCGTTCGATCTCGATGCTGCTGACACCGCCGAACGGGGGCTGGCGGTTCAAACGGTCGTCGAGAAACTTGCGAATCCTGGCGTCTTCGACCAAGAACTCGCCGTAGTTGCTCTTGGGGGCGAACCATCGGCTTTTCCAGCCGATCGTCACGCCGGTGCGGAATCCTGTTGGGTTGATCTTCTGGCCCATACTGTCCTCGTGTGTTCCTAGTCCTCGTCAACGGTGACGGAAATATGGCTGGTCCGCTTGAGTATTCCGTGCGCCCGACCGCGGTCCTTGGGGCGAAAGCGTTTCATGGTCGGGCCCTCGTCGATGCGAACTTCGCGGATGAAGAGGGAGTCCATGGCGGCCTCGGCTTCGTTGGCGCTGGCCAGGGCGCTGGTGAGCACCTTCGAGAGCATCGGCGCGGCGCGGTTGGGGGTGAACTTCAACACGTTCAGCGCGTCCTGGGCGTCCAGGCCGCGTACCATGTCCGCAATCAGCCTCACTTTCCGCGGGCTGATGCGGGCGAATCGATGTCTCGCTGTCCAGGGCATCGGGGTCGACTCCTGCTGCTTCAGGCCCGGCCGAGCGTGTGACCACGGAACAGCCGGGTCGGACTGAACTCGCCCAGCTTGTGGCCCACCATGTCCTCGGTGACCATCACGTTGTTGAATGTCTTGCCGTTGTGTACCGCAAAGGTGTGCCCGATGAACTCCGGGACGATCGTGCAGGACCGCGCCCAGGTCCGGATGGGGCTGCGGTCGCCGCTGTCCTTGGCGCGCATCACCTTGCCGAAGAGTTTCTCGTCGACGAACGGTCCTTTTTTCGTGCTTCGCGTCATCCGTTGGCTCCAGGGTTACAGGACCAGTTGGCCGGCACGCTTGTTACGGCGTCGGCGGAGGATCAGTTTGTTTGAGGACTTCCGCTTCTTGCGGGTCTTGCCGCCCTTGGAGAGCTTGCCCGTCGGGCTCATCGGGTGCCGCCCGCCGGCGCGTCGGCCCTCCCCGCCGCCCATCGGGTGGTCCACGGGGTTCATCGCCGAGCCTCGCACCTTCGGACGCCGACCGAGGTGGCGCTTGCGACCGGCCTTGCCCAGCCGGACCGACATGTGCTCAAGGTTGCCCAGTTGTCCGATGGTGGCCCGGCACGTGGCGCTGACGACCCGCATCTCGCCGCTGGGCAGCATCAGCGTTGCGCGGTTGCCTTCCCGCGCGACCAGCCTCGCCGCCCCCCCCGCCGTGCGGACCATCTGCCCGCCCCGACCGGGCGTCATCTCGATGTTGTGAATGTCCATGCCCATGGGAATCTTCGCCAGAGGCAGGCAGTTGCCGCGTTTCGGCTCGGCGTCCGGACCGCTCAGAATGCTCTGGCCGACCTTCAGACCCAGCGGCGCGAGGATGTACCGCTTCTCGCCGTCGGGGTACTGCACCAGCGCAATGTTGCACGAACGGTTCGGATCGTACTCGATCGTCAGGACCTCGGCCGGCTCGCCGTCGCGATTCCGGCGGAAGTCGATCACCCGGTACCGCCTCTTGTGCCCGCCGCCGCGGTGCCGTGAGGTGATCTTCCCGCTGTGGTTCCGCCCGCCGTGCTTCTTCAGCGGACGCAGCAGCGACTTTTCCGGCTTGTCCGTGGTGACGTCCTCGCGGACCTGCACCGACGAATTCCGACGACCGGCCGTCGTTCGCTTGTATTTCTTGATGGGCATGGCTGGTTCCTTACTCGCTTCCCGACCTGTCCAAATGAATTTGTACCGTGTGGCTCAGCCGTCCTCGGCCGAGTTGCCGTTCCGTGTTGTGCGGTCCTTCACCGTCATTCCACAGCCGGGGCGACTGTGCTACACCGTCAGAACAGGTCGATGTGGTGCTCGCCGTCCAGGACGACGACAGCCTTCTTCCAGTGCTTCGTAGCGCTCATGACCCGGCCGGTCCGGCGGGGCTTGCCCTTGCGGTTGGCCGTGCGAACGTCCTTGACCTTCACGTCGTACAGCTTTTCGATCGCGTGCTTGATCTGCGCCTTGTTCGCCTTGGCGGAGACCTCGAACGCATACGCATTCAGAGCACGGGACTGGAAGGTTCCCTTCTCCGTCACTAACGGGCGGACCACCACGTCGTAGATTTCATCTTTCATGTCACCGGCTCCCGGTTCCGCAGGCTTTCCAGGGCCTGGCGCGTCAGGACCATCTTCTGTCTCGCCGCCACGTCGTAGGCATTCAACTCTCCCGTCGGGCGAACCGTCACGTCCGGGAGATTCCGGCAGGACAGAAACAGGTTTCTGTCCTGCTGGTCGATCGCCAGCAGACAGGAACGGTTGATCTTCAGGTTCTTCATTACGTCGGCCATCTGCTTCGTACGCGGCTCGCTGAACTCCAGCCCGTCGACCACGCAGAGGTCCTCGCCAAGGATCTTCGCCAGCAACGCTGTGTTCAGCGCGGCGCGGCGCATCTTTTTCGACAGCTTCTGCCGGAAGTCGCGAGGACGCTTCGCAAACGCCACCCCCCCGCCGCGCATCAGGTTCACGCCACGCGGGCCGTGACGGGCGTTGCCCGTACCCTTCTGGCGGTACATCTTCTTGGTCGAGTAGGCCATCTCGCCCCGGCTGCGGTTCTTGGCCGATCCCTGCCGGCGGTTCGCCTGGTAGGCCACCATCGCCTGCTTGAGCAGGTCCGGATTGACCCGCCCGCCGAACTCCTGTTCGTCGACCTGGAGGCTTTCGACCTTCTGGCCGCTCGTGTTGTAGACTGGTATCTCAAGCATCGCGCTGCACCTCTAGGCCTTCACCCGGGCCGTCTTGGACTTCCGCACGTTCAGCAGCCCGCCCTTGGCGCCCGGCAGCGAGCCGCGAATCAGCAGCAGGTGGTGTTCGGTGTCGATGCCGACGAGCTTGCAGTTCCGCGTCGTGCACCGCTCCGAGCCCATGTGCCCGGCCATCCGCTTGCCCTTCTTGGGCTTCGGGCCGGTCCCGAGGTTCGTCGCGTGCCCGCCGATCGAGCCGGGGCTGCGGTGCTTCCGCTCCGTGCCGTGGCTGGCCGGCAGGCCACCGAATCCGTGCCGCTTCATCCCGCCGGCGAACCCTTTGCCCTTGCTCGTGCCCGTAACGTCCACGAACTCCACGCCCTGGAAGGCCTCGACCGTAATGGTCGCGCCCGGCTCGGCTTGCTCCGGCAGGGTCTCGAGACGCACCTCGCCGACGTACCGCTTCGGGCTGACGCCCGCCTTGCCGACGTGACCGATCAGCGGCTGGGCCGCGCGGTGCGCCTTGAGGTCCTCGAACCCCATCTGCAACGCCGAGTACCCGTCGGTCTCGGGTGTCTTGATCTGCGTGACCACGCACGGGCCGGCCTGGACGACCGTCACCGGGTGCAGCACGCCGGTTTCGTCGTAGACCTGCGTCATGCCGATTTTTTTGCCCAACAACGCCGGTAGCATCTTTCCTTACCTCACGCCGGTTGCCGCTCGGGCAGAGCCGGTCTTGTCCGTCAACCAACCGGGGCCAAAAACCCGGCCGGAAGACACTACGCCTTGATCTTGATGAACACGCCCGCCGGAACGACCAGGCGGTTCAGCGCCTCGATCGTCCGGACGGTCGGTTCGTAAATGTCGATGATCCGCTTGTGCGTCCGCATCTCGAACTGCTCGCGGGACTTCTTGTCCACGTGCGGACTCCGCAGGACGGTATACCGCTCGATCCGCGTCGGCAGCGGAATCGGGCCGCAAACACGTGCGCCGGTCCGCTCGGCGTGCTCGCCGATCTCCTTGGCCGAACTGTCCAGCGAACGATGGTCGTACGCTTCCATCCGAATCCGAATTCTGTCCTGATTGGCCACCATCGCGGTCCCTTCTGGAATCCATGGTCCATGCCGGCTCGGCCTCGGCTGGGCGAAATCGCTCCCGACGCCGACAAGCCTTTCCCGCCGCAAAACTTGCCGCAGGTACCGGGTTGCTCTGCCTGAAAGTGCAGAGCCTCATATACTCTCAGATTTTTAATTTCTTGTCAATTCTCTATCTGAAAAATATTGGTTACTTTTTTCTTTCTTGCTTGGCTTGCTCGCCAGGCTCTCAAAAAAGCCGGCAATCGCTGCTCACTGTTGTGTTTTTCTGTCGCTGTATTCTTGGCTGACAGCTCATGGCCGATACTTTTTTTCAGACGTATTTCAAAATATTGTCCGCCACCTGCTGGGGGGCGACGCCGTAGGTCAGCGGCTCCATGGTGCTGTTGGCCCGGCCCTGGGTGAGGGACCGCAGGTGCGTGGTGTATCCGAACAACTCAGCCAGGGGGACCTCAGCGGTCAGAACGCGGTAGCTGCCCTTGGGGTCCTGGCCCCGGATGATGCCCCGCCGGGCCGTCAGGTCGCCCGTGACCGCACCGAAAAACTCTTCCGGGGTCGTTACCTGCAGGCGCATCACCGGTTCGAGGAACACCGGCCGGGCCTCCTCGACCGCCTGGTTGAAGGCGATCACGCCCGCCTGCTCGAAGGCCAGCTCGCTGCTGTCGACAGGGTGCTCCTGGCCGTCCAGGAGCGTCACGCGGAGGTTCAGCATCGGATACCCCGCAAGAGGCCCCGACGTCGAGGCGTCCCGCACGCCCTGGGCGACGGGCTGGATGTATTCCTTCGAAATCGCCCCGCCCTTGACGGCGTTGACGAACTGGATGGGCTCCTCGCCCTTCTCGGGCGTGATCGGATCGACGCGGAGGCTGACCACCGCGAACTGCCCCCGCCCGCCGGTCTGACGGACGAATCGGCCCTCGGTCTCGGCCGGCTGGCTGATCGTCTCCTTGTAGCTGACCCGCGGCTTGCCGACGCGGACCTCCAGCCCCTGCTCGCGCATGATCTTGTGCTTGACGATCTCCAGGTGCAGCTCGCCCATGCCGCTGATGACGGTCTGGCCGGTTTCATCGTGATAGCTGTATTTGAAGCTCGGGTCCTCGCGCTGCAGCGTGTTGAGGGCCTCGCCGAGCGCCTGCTTGTCGGCGTTGGTCCTCGGCTCGATGGACATGCTGATGACCGGGTCGGGAAATTTCAAGCGCTCCAGAACGATGGGGTGTTTCGTGTCGCACAGCGTGTCGCCCGTGACGCTCTCGCGCAGCCCGACCAGCGCGACGATGTCACCCGCGGAGGCTTCTTCCCGGGCGTTGCGCTGCTTGGCGTGCATCTCCCAGATGCGGGAAATGTTTTCCTTCCGCCCCTGGGTGCTGTTAAGCACCCGCGTGCCGCTCTTGAGGGTCCCGCTGTAAATCCGCGCGAAGTTCAGGTCGCCGTGCTTGTCCGAGACGATCTTGAAGACCAGCGCTGCAAACGGCTCGGACGGGTCGGCATGGCGGAGGAGTTCCTCCCCGCCGTCGCTCTCGCTGTGCCCCTGGACGGGCGGGACTTCCGGCGGGCTGGGCAGAAAATCCACCGCCGCGCTGAGCAGCGTCTGGATGCCCATGTGCTTCAACGCCGAGCCACACAGCACGAGCTGGCACTTGCCGGCCAGCGTGCCGACCCGCAGGCCCGCGACGATTTCGTCCGGCGTGAGGGCTTCCTCGGCGAGGTACTTTTCCATTAGGGCGTCGTCGAACTCCGCCGCCCGTTCGAGCATCTCCGCCCGGGCGACGGCGACGGCCTCGGCATACTCGGCGGGGATGGCCTCTTCCCGAACGCGGGTGGCGACCTCGTCGGCGTCGTAGAACAACGCTTTTTCGCGAATCAGGTCGATCTGCCCGAGGTAGTCCTCCCCGGCCCCCATGGGCAACTGAATCGGCACGGGCGAGGCGTGCAGCCGATCCCGAATGTCCCGCAACGCCATCTCGAAGTCCGCCCCCGTGCGGTCCATCTTGTTGATGAAGCAAAGGCGAGGCACCCGATACCGGTCCGCCTGACGCCACACCGTCTCCGACTGAGCCTCGACGCCGCCGACCGCACAGAACACCGCAACCATCCCGTCCAGCACACGCAGCGACCGCTCGACCTCGACGGTGAAGTCCACGTGCCCCGGCGTGTCGATGAGGTTGATCGTGTGATCGAGCCACTCGAACGTCGTCGCCGCCGAGGTGATCGTGATCCCCCGCTGCTGCTCCTCTTCGAGATAGTCCATCACGGCCGTGCCGTCGTGGACCTCGCCGATCTTGTACGTTCGGCCCGCAAAGAACAGAATCCGCTCGGTCACCGTCGTTTTGCCGGCGTCGATGTGGGCACAGATGCCCAGGTTGCGGATTGTCCTAAGGTCCTTGGCCATGGTCGTTCCATTGGCGCGGGGAGCCGGCAGCACACCGCCTCCGCGCGCCGCGCGGTCCGGTGGGCATCTATCCGTAGAGCCACCTTCCCCGCCATACCTGGCGAGTCCGACCTTGACCCCGGGGCACGGGGATGGGCAGGTCGGCCCGGTTGTCTTATCTCTGGCCCGGAGGCCAATCGCGAGTCCCGGCAGCAGGACCGACCCGCCGCCGGGATCGCTCGCCGGTTTCCACCCGTCATCCGAACAGGCGGACCTTGCGGCGATTCAACAGTCACCGTTTTCGGGCAGGCCGGGAGGACCCGCCCCAGGATTGTGTTGAGAACGGAGTACTATCTCACACCCGAGCGGGCCTGTCAAGCCGCCGAGTAGAATTTTTTCGGGCTTCGGGCGGGAATACTTTCGCAGGCCCCGTGCCCGCGATGATCGGCTCCGCGTGCCGGTCTCCCCAGACCGGCCGGCCGACGCTCAGCGCCGGCATCTCGGCACGCGATGGCGAACACTCGTAACCGTAGCATGGACATCTTGCCCATGAGCAAGCATGGGCGTCCCGTCCATAAGCAGCATGGGCATCTTGCCCATGTCGAAACAAAACACATCAGGGCCAGGATGGCCCTGCCACTGACCGGCAGGATGCCGGTGCCACGAAACACCATCGTCTTTACCAGGCGAAGTGCGCGAAGGCTTTGTTCGCCTCGGCCATCCGGTGGACGTTCTCACGCGTCTGGCAGGCAGCGCCTTCACCACGATATGCCGCGAGTAATTCCTCAGCCATCCGCTGGTGGATTGGCCTGCCCTTGCCGCCGCGAACCGAATCGCGAATCCACCGCATCGCCAGCGACTGGGCACGCTTGGAACTGACCGGCATGGGTACCTGGTAGTTCGCCCCGCCGACCCGCTTCGATCGGACCTCGATCCGGGGCTTGACGTTCTCGATCGCCTTCTCGAAGACTTCGATCGGCGGGACGTCCTGGATTTTCTTTTCGATGATCCCCAGCGCATCGTACAGAATCCGCTGCGAGGCCCACTTTTTGCCGTCCTGCATCATCACGTTGATAAACTTCGCCAGAAGTCGGCTGTGGAATTTGGGGTCCGGCGAGAGCTGCTCGTCGGAATAGGTGAATTTCTTGCGGGGCATGTCGTCCTCGTTTCCTGGGCCCCGAAGGGGCGGTTTAGGAATCGTCCAGTACTCTCGGCAACTTCGCCGAGTGGGGAATAAAGGTGTACTCTGTAAGCGAAAAGAACGTAGAATTCAGGACCGTGTTTGTCTTCTGAGCGAACAGCTAATCGCTTTAAGCTAATCGCGTTTCATCTATTTCGGTCGTTTCGCGCCGTACTTGCTTCGTCCCTGTTTGCGGGCGTCGACGCCGAGGGTATCCAGCGTCCCGCGGACGATGTGGTACCGCACGCCGGGCAGGTCGCGGACCCTGCCTCCGCGCAGCAGCACGATGCTGTGTTCCTGGAGGTTGTGGTCGATGCCGGGGATGTAGGCGTTGACCTCTTTGCCGTTGCTCAGCCGAACGCGGGCCACTTTCCGAAGGGCGGAGTTGGGCTTTTTCGGCGTAACGGTCTTGACCAGCAGGCAGACGCCGCGCTTCTGAGGGCATTCGTCCAGAGCGGGGTTTTTCTTCTTGGCTTTCTGCACCCGCCGGGGGTTGCGAATCATCTGGTTGATGGTGGGCATGCTCGTTCCTCGTTCTCGTATTGGTGACGTGTGGGGTTATTCGCTGACCGCGGTCCCGCCTCCCAGGGCCTGCTGGACGGCTTCGGCGATCTGGGCGTCGCTCATGGCCTCGGAGTCGGCGATGGCCTGTTCGAGGTCTTCCTCGACTGACTTACGGGTCCGCATCTCGATGTAGGGCTTGAAGCTCGTACCGGCCGGGATCAGGTGGCCGAGAATCACGTTCTCCTTCAGGCCGCGGAGTTCGTCGATCTTGCCCGACAGCGACGCCTCGGTAAAGACCTTGGTGCTTTCCTGGAAGCTGGCGGCCGACAAGAAGCTTTCGGACTGCAGGCTGGCCTTGGTGATGCCCAGCAGCAGCGTCCGGGCCGTCGCCGGCCGGGGCCGCTTGGTCTTGGCCGGCTGGCCTCCGGTAGCCTCAGCCTCGGCGTTGGCGGACTCGATCTCCTCGCGGAGCACGATGTCGCCTTCGACGTACGACGTGTCGCCGGGGTCGATCACCCGCAGCGACTTGGCCAGCCGTTCGTTCTCCCCGCGGAACGTAAACTTGTCGACCACGTCGCCCGGAAGCAGTTGGCTGTCCCCGACGGACTCGATCCGCACCTTCCGCAGCATCTGCAGGAGGATGATCTCGATGTGTTTGTCGTTGATCGTCACGCCCTGGGAGCGGTAGACGCTCTGGACCTCGCTGAGGAGATAGTTCTGCAGCGCTTCCTCGCCGCGGATGTCCAGGATGTCGTGCGGGACCATGGGGCCCTCGGTCAGCGGATCGCCGGCCTCGACGTAGTCGCCCGTATGCACCAGCAGATGCCGGTCGTGCGGGACATGGTGTTCGCGCTCCATGCCGCTCTCGGCGTGCACGAGGATGGTCATCTTGCCGCGGCGTTTGTCGGTCCGCAGCTCAACCCGCCCGGAGATTTCCGCCATGGCGGCGGGTTCCTTCGGCTTTCGGGCCTCGAAAATTTCCGTCACGCGAGGCAGCCCGCCGGTGATATCCTGCGTGCCGGAGGTCTCCCGGGGCTGGCGGGCGAGGAGTTCGCCGGGCTGGACGGACTGGCCTTCCTCGACCTCGATACGGGCCTTGGCGGGCAGGTAGTGGAAGTCGAGGATCTTGCCGCTCTTGTCCTCGATGACAATCCGCGGGTGCATCTCGCCCTTGTGCTCGACGACCACGTAGCGGGCCTTGGCACCCTTGGTCGCTTCCTCGATGCGGACCGTCTCGCCTTCCTTGATGTCCTGGAACCGGACGATGCCCTCGGCCTCGGCGAGGGTGGGCGTGCGGTGCGGGTCCCACCAGCACAACCGCTGGCCCGGCTTGACCGTCGCGCCGTCGGCGACGATGAGGTGCGAACCGTAACTGACCTTGTACTTCTCGAGCTCGCGGCCCTTCTCGTCGAGGATGCCGATCTCGCCCTGACGTTTCAGCGCGACCCAGCCCTTGTTCTGGGCTTGCTGGTCCTCGACGGCGTTGAGGTTGCGGTACTCGACGGTCCCGCCGACGCCGGCGGTGATTTCCGACTCGATGACCGCCCGGGTCGCGGTCCCGCCGGTGTGGAAGGTCCGCATCGTCAACTGCGTGCCCGGCTCGCCGATAGACTGCGCGCCGATGATCCCGACGGCGAGCCCTTCCTCGACGAGTCGGCCCGTGGACATATCCAGGCCGTAGCATTTCGCACAGACGCCCAGGGGGCTTTCGCACGTCAGCGGGCTGCGGACGCGGATTTCCTCCAGGCCCATCTCCTCGATGGACCGGGCGATGGCGTCGGTGATGACCTCGTTTTCCTTCACCAGCACGGTGTCGGTCCGCGGGTCGGTGATGGTGTCCCGCGCGGCCCGGCCGATGATCATCTCACGCAGGGGCACGTCGACCTGCTCGCCCTTGTAAATCGCCCGCTTGCTGATGCCGCGAAGCGTCCCGCAGTCCAGCTCGTTGATGATGACGTTCTGGGCGACGTCGGCGAGTTTCCGCGTGAGGTAGCCCGAGTCGGCGGTCTTCAGGGCGGTATCGGCCAGACCCTTGCGGGCACCGTGCGTCGAACTGAAGTACTCCAGCACGGTCAGGCCCTCGCGGAAGTTGGCCTTGATGGGCGTCTCGATGATCTCGCCGGAGGGCTTGGACATCAGCCCTCGCATCCCGGCGAGCTGGCGGATCTGGTCGATCTTGCCGCGGGCGCCGGAGTCGGTCATCAGGTAGACCGGGTTGAGGTAGCCCGGGTCGTCCTTGCGGGTGTCGGCCTTGAGGGCTTTGATGAGGCTGGCGGTGACTTCCTCGCGTGCGTGAATCCAGACGTCGATGATCTGGTTGTACCGCTCGCCGGAGGTGATGGCGTCGGCGTGGTAGTCCTTCTCGATCTGGTCGACCCGCTTCTGCGCTTCGGCCAAAATCGCCGGCTTGGCGTCGGGGATCTTCGCGTCGGTGATGCCGAAGCTCAACGCCGCCAGCGTCGAATACTTGAACCCGATGTCCTTGATCTGGTCGAGCAGGTCCAGCGTGTCCCGCCGGCCCAGGCGGGCGTAGCAGTCGCTGATGACCCGCCCCGCGCCCTTGCCGCCGAGCGGGTAGTTGTAGTAGCTCAGCCCCTTCGGGAGGATGTCGTTGAAAAGGATGCGACCGACGGTCGTGACGAGCTTGCCGTCCTCGGCGGTGTAGCTGCTATCGGCTTCGATGACCTCGCGGTCCTTCGGGCAGCGGACCAGCAGCGGCGCGTGCATGCCGATCAGCCCGTTCTCGTTGGCCAGCAGCGCCTCGTGCTCATCGCTGAAGGCCGGCAGGGACATGCCGTTGTACTCGACTTTTCGCAGGCCCGGGTGGGCGTGCTCGTGGCCCTTGTCGCTGGTGAGGTAGTAGATGCCGAGCACCATGTCCTGCGTCGGGGCCATCATCGGGCTGCCGTTGGCGGGGCTGAAAATATTGTTCGTGGCCATAATCAGCACGTGTGCCTCGGCCTGGGCCTCGACGGAAAGCGGGAGGTGGACGGCCATCTGGTCGCCGTCGAAGTCCGCGTTGAAGCCCCTGCAGACCAGCGGATGGACTTTGATGGCGTTGCCCTCGACGAGGACCGGCTCGAAGCCCTGGATGCCCATGCGGTGAAGCGTCGGCGCGCGGTTCAGCAGCACCGGGTGCTGGTAGATGACCTCTTCGAGGACGTCCCAGATTTCCCGCTCGCGACGTTCGAGCATTTTCTTGGCCGATTTGATCGTGTCCGCCAGCCCGCGGTCCTTGAGCTTGCGGATAATGAACGGCTGGAAGAGTTCCAGCGCGATTTTCTTCGGCAGCCCGCACTGGTTGAGTTTCAGTTCAGGCCCGACCACGATGACGCTACGCCCGGAGTAGTCGACGCGTTTGCCCAGCAGGTTCTCGCGGAATCGCCCCTGCTTGCCCTTGATCATGTCGGTCAGGGACTTCAGCGGGCGATTGGCCGTGCCCTGGACGGGTCGTCGGCAGCGGCTGTTGTCGAACAGCGCATCGACGGCCTGCTGCAGCATCCGCTTTTCATTGCGGATGATGACGTCCGGGGCATTGAGGTCCATGAGCTTTTTGAGCCGATTGTTCCGGTTGATGATCCGGCGGTACAGGTCGTTGAGGTCGCTGGTGGCGAAGTTGCCGCTCTCGAGCATCACCAGCGGCCGGAGGTCCGGCGGGATGACGGGGATGACTTCCTGGACCATCCACGTCGGGTGGTTGCCGCTGCCGCGCAGGCCCTCGACGAGCTTCAGCCGTTTGGCGAGGTCTTTGATCTTCTGCTTGCTGTTGGTCTTGCCCAAATCGTCCCGCAGTTCCACCACGAGCGAGTCGAGGTCCATGGCGTCGAGCAGTTCGAAGATCGCCTCGGCGCCCATGCCCGCCTTGAAGTCGCTGCCGTACTTCTCCCGAGCGCTGCGGTGCTCGTCCTCGGTGAGGACCTGCTTGTACTTCAGCGGCGTCTGGCCGGGGTCGGTGATGACGTAGTCCTGGAAGAGGATGATCTTCTCTAGGTCCGCGGTGCGCATGTCCAGCAGCGTCCCAAGCCGGCTAGGCAGGGCCTTGAAGAACCAGATGTGTACGACCGGCGCGGCGAGGTTGATGTGGCCCATGCGCTTTCGGCGGACCCGGCTGTGGGTGACCTTCACGCCGCAGCGGTCGCAGATGATGCCCTTGTGCTTCGTGCCCTTGTACTTCCCGCAGGCGCATTCCCAGTCCCGCTCGGGCCCGAAGATGCGCTCGCAGAACAGGCCGTCCTTTTCCGGGCGGTAGGTCCGGTAGTTGATCGTCTCGGGTTTCTTGACCTCGCCGAACGACCAGCTTCGAATGTCGTTGGGACTGGCCAGTTGAATCTTCACCGAGCCGTAGTCGTTAATGCGGTCGTATACGCTTTCAGCCATGATATATGCTCCTTCTAAAGCAATTCGCGTTTTGCATTGTGCCGTTTCGCTTTCTGCTTTAGATGAGTTTCTTCTTTTCCAGGTGAATGTTCAGGCCCAGGCCTCGCAGCTCGTTGCACAGCACGTCGAAGCTCACCGGCGTGCCGGCTTCGAGGGTGTTCGTGCCCTTGACCATGGATTCGTAAATTTTGGTCCGGCCTTCGACGTCGTCGCTCTTGACGGTCAGCAGTTCCTGAAGCGTGTAGCTCGCGCCGTAGGCCTCCAGGCCCCAGACTTCCATCTCGCCGAAGCGCTGCCCGCCGGTCCGCGCCTTGCCGCCCAGGGGCTGCTGGGTAATCAGGCTGTACGGCCCGGTCGCGCGGGCGTGAATCTTCTCGTCCACCAGGTGGTGGAGCTTGTTCATGTAGATGTACCCGACCGTCGTCTTCTGCTCGAACGGCTCGCCCG
The DNA here is from genome assembly GCA_964388425.1 of uncultured Planctomycetaceae bacterium. Taxonomy (GTDB): domain Bacteria; phylum Planctomycetota; class Phycisphaerae; order SM23-33; family SM23-33; genus CAYMAP01. Next base: position 13,641 of record CAYMAP010000001.1, on the reverse strand, counting down.
TCCGCCCGTCGCAGAGCATAATCTTGCCGAACTCCTCGTCCTCGGCGGGCATCTCGGCGAGAATCTCGCCGGTCTTCCCGGCGTTCTGGACGGCCTGGAGGTCTTCTTTGCGGCCCCGGATGTGCTCGTTGGCATCGCGGATGCAGTCGAGGATTTCCTGCTCGCAGGCCCCGTCGAAGACGGGCGTGACGGCCTGGAAGCCCAGGATCGCCGCCGCCCACCCGAGGTGCGTCTCGAGGATCTGCCCGAGGTTCATACGCCCAGGCACGCCGAGGGGATTGAGGACGATCTCGACCGGCGTGCCGTCCGGCAGGAAGGGCATGTCCTCCTGGCGGAGGATGCGGGCGATGACACCCTTGTTGCCGTGCCGCCCGGCCATCTTGTCGCCCACGCCGAGCTTCCGCTTGGTCGCCACGACGACCTTGACCATCTCCAGCACGCCGGAGGGCAGCTCGTCGCCGCGCTTCATGTGCTCCAGACGGCGGGCCTTTTCCTTCTGCAGCTCCGCCAGCCGGGGCCAGTACCGCTCCCGGATGGCCTGGGCCTGTTCCTTCGCCGCGGCCGAGCCCTTGAACCACTTTGGGTTGAAGCTTTCGACCTGCTCCATGATGACGGCGTCGTTGTCGGACTGTCCGACCTTCTGCCGGGTCGAGGGGTCGACCATCGGCTGGCCGAGCACATCGTTGACGTCGTCGACCATCTGCCGGAAAATCTTGCAGATCCGCTCGTCCATCTCCTGCTCGAAGGCTTTCATGTCCTTCTTGAGCTGCTTCTTCTGCTCATCGGACATGTGGACGCGTCGGCTGAACCGCTTGGTATCGACGACCACGCCTTCCTCGCCGGCAGGCAGTTCGAGGCTGTCGTTCTTGACGTCCTCGCCGGCTCGGCCGAAGATCGCGTGCAGCAGCTTCTCTTCCGGACTCAGCTCGCTCTTGGACTTCGGGCTGACCTTCCCGACCATGATGTCGCCCGATTCGACGCGCGTACCGACATGCACCACGCCGTTGGCGTCGAGATACCGCAGGGCCTTTTCCGAAACGTTCGGAATGTCTCGCGTGAACTCCTCGCGTCCGAGCTTCGTCTCGCGGATTTCGACCTCGTACTCTTCCATGTGAACACTGGTGAAGACGTCCTCGCGGACGAGTTTCTCGCTGATGAGGATCGCGTCCTCGAAGTTGTATCCGTCGTAGGGCATGAAGGCGACGAGGACGTTTCGGCCCAGAGCAAGCTGCCCCTGGTCGCAGGCCGACCCGTCGGCAATGATCTGCCCGGTCTTGACCCGCTCGCCCAGTCCCACGATGGGACGCTGGTTGAGGCAGGCCCGTTCGTTGAGTTTGTCGAACTTTCGCAGTTCGTATTCTTCGGAGTTGTCGATGATGATCCGCTCGGCGTCGACGTAGGTGACCGTCCCGCCCTTGCGGGCCTTGACGACGAAGCTGCTGTTGTCCACGACGGGCTTTTCCATGCCGGTCGCGACGATCGGCGCTTCGGTCCGCAGGAGGGGCACGGCCTGCCGCTGCATGTTGCTGCCCATCAACGCGCGGTTGGCGTCGTCGTGCTCGAGGAAGGGAATCATCGACGCGCTGATGCCGACCGTCTGTTTCGGCGAGATGTCGATGTACTGCACGTCATTGGCGTCGGCGGTGCTCAGTTCGCCGTTGACGCGGGCCAGCACGCGCTCATCGTATAGCCGGGTCGCGTCCCCGCGGGTCTTGGCGTCCCGCAGGACTTCCGGAGGAGCCAGGATCGCCTCCATCTCCTCGTCGGCACGGAGATAGACCGGCTTCTCGCCGACCTTTCGCTTCTCGACGGGGATATACGGCGTGACCAGGAAGCCGTACTCGTCGATCCCGGCGTAAATGCCCATCGACGAAATCAGCCCGATATTGTTGCCTTCCGGCGTCTCGATCGGGCAGATTCGGCCGTAGTGGCTGATATGCACGTCGCGAACCTCGAAGCCCGCTCGCTTCCGGTTGAGTCCGCCAGGCCCCAGAGCCGACAGACGCCGTTCGTGCGTCAACTGCGCCAAGGGGTTCTGCTGATCGACGACCTGGCTCAGTTCGCCCCGGCCGAAGAAATAATCGATGCTGCTGGAGATGCTCTTGGAGTTGACCAACTCGGCGATCTTGGTGATTTCCTCGGGGTCCTTCAGGCTCATCCGCTCCTGGACGGTGCGCCGCAATTTCAGAAAGCCTTTGCGCATTTCGTCAGCGGCGAGTTCGTCGATCGTCCGCAGCCGGCGGTTGCCGAGGTGGTCGATGTCATCGACCACGCCTTCCCCGTCACGCAGCCGAAGCATGTACTTCAGCGTGTTGAGGAAGTCTTCGGTCCGCAGGGTCATGATATCCTCGGCAACGTCCTGGTGGAACTTCCGGTTGATCCGGAAGCGTCCGACCTTGCCGAGGCGGTAGCGGTTTTCGTCGTAGAATTTCTCGGCGAACAGGGCGCGGGCCTTTTCCAGTTGCGGCGGGTTGCCCGGACGCAGCCGGGCGTAAATCCGCAGCAGCGCCGATTCGTGGTCCTCGCTGGGGTCCTCGCTGAGCGTGTTGAGCATCAGCGGATCGACCGTATCGCCGATAACCTCGATCTTTTTCTTCGCCGCCGAGACGATTGCGTTGAGGTTCTCGCCCACCTGCCCGCCGGGGGGAACGAGTTCCTCGCCGCTGTCGGGGTCGACGAAGCCTTCCACGAGATACATCTGCGGGCGAAGCTGGTCGGCGTCGATCTTCTGCGGCTCGTAGAACTCGCGAAGGATCGTCGCCGTCTGGCCGTACTTCTCGTCCATCGAGCGGAGGAACATCGTGGCGGGAATCTTGCTGGACTGGTCGATCCGCATCGTCACGGAGTCCTTCTTCGTGACGGTCAGCTCGACCCAACTGCCGCGTTCGGGAATGATCCGCGCCCCGTGCAGCGGGCGGTCGGACTCCTGCATCTCGACAGTAAAGTCCACACCCGGCGAGCGGTGGAGCTGGCTGACGATGACGCGCTCCGCGCCATTGATGATGAACTCGCCCCCGCCGAGCATGATCGGGATTTCCCCGACGTAGATGCTCTCTTCGATGACTTCCTTGCTGTCCTTGCGGGTCAGCTTGCACCGCAGCCGGAACGGCATGCCGTACGTCAGCCGAAGGTCTCGACACTCCTGCGGCTTGTACCGCGGCTCGCCGAGTTCGTAGCTGATGTAGTCCAGTTGCATCGTCTCGTCGTAACTGACGATGGGGAAAACCTCGCGCAGCAGCGCTTCGAGGCCTTCGCTGGCACGTTTTTCGGGGTCCTTGTCGGCCTGCAGGAACGCCTCGTAACTGGCCGTCTGCAGCGCGACGAGATCCGGCACCGGTGCCGAGTCCCCGACCTTGCTGAAATTCCGAACCGTCTCAACACGTAGCATGCGCTGATCCCTGGGTGCACTTGCACCGATTCTCATTCATACTTCGGCCGCCATCCGAATCGACCCGTCCCGGGACGATTCATTCTATCGGCCTGCCCGTTGGGGCAAGAGCACCTCCGGGCGATCAAGCCCGGAGGCACGCGGATTGCTGATAGCTGTTCGCTGAAAGACCACAAAGCGTCCCATCTTTACATGACATGTACTTCTTGCCGCTAGCTCATAGCTCATATAGCTGACAGCTTGATTACTCCACGGAAACGGTCGCACCGGCTTCTTCGAGCTGGGCTTTGGCTTCCTCGGCCTCTTCCTTGGGCACGCCTTCCTTGACGGGCTTGGGCGCTCCTTCGACGAGTTCCTTGGCTTCCTTCAGCCCGAGGTTCGTCAGGGCGCGAACGGCCTTGATGACTTGAATCTTCTTGTCGCCGGCGTCCTTGAGGACGACGTCGAAGGCGGTCTTTTCCTCTTCCTCGGCCGCACCTTCGCCGCCGGCCGGACCGGCCATCATGACCGCGCCACCCGCCGCGGGCTCGATGCCGTAGGCGTCCTTGAGGTAGTCCTTCAGATCGACGGCCTCCTTGAGGCTCAGGGCGGCAATCTTGTCGCCCAGTTCCTTGATCGAGGCGTCAAATTCCTTCCCGCTGGTCGCGGGGGCTTCTTCGGTGGCGTCGGCCACGGCAGCTTCTTCTTCAGCCATTGTTCAATCTCCACTATGCAAAAGTTCGCCGGCCTGATAGGCGAGGCCCCGCTGGCCTCATTTCAGCCCGGGCAATCCGGACCCAATCCGCAGCCGACCGGTTATTCATGCGCTTTTGGTTCAAACCGCAGAGGACGCAAAGGACTCAGAGACAATAGAAAAACCTGTTTCTTTTCTGCAGCCTCTGCGCCTCGGCGGTTGTCTTTCTATTCTCTTTGCTGTTAGCTGAAAGCTCATGGCTGACAGCCTGTTCATGCCGCTTCGTCTTTTTCCTCGATAGCCTTGAGGATGCCGGCGATGGACCCTGCCGGTCCGATGAGGCAGCCGGCCACGTTCGCGCCGGCCGACAGCATGCACTGGACGACCTGGCTGATCGCCTCGTCTCGCGTCGGGAACTTGCTGAGCCGATCCACGTCGTCGGCTCCGGCGAAGACCTCGCCGTCCAGCAACGCACCGCGTATGGTCAGGGTCGGTGCTTCCTTGGCGATGTCCTGCAGCTCGCGAACGACCGTGACGACGCTGTCGGCACCCCAGGCAACGGCACAGGGACCGTCCAGCAGTTCGCCCGCCTGCTCGATACCGTTCTCCGCGAACGCCTGCTTCGCCAGCGAATTCTTCACGACGGTGAACTGGATGTCTTTCTCAGCCAGTCGGCTGCGCATCATGTAGGTCTGGTCGGCGTCCAGCCCGCTGTAGCAGCAGACCGCCACGCTCGTGACGGACTCGAATCGACTGGCGTATTCCTTACGCATCAGCTCTTTGACGGGTTTGCTCATGATCGCTCTCGCTTCTTACGTCCGGGCCAACCGTTTCACGCCGGCCCATGGAAGTTATCTCGGGGAGATCGGGGCTTGATCGGGCCGTTCAGCTTCCGATCGCCACATCCACCGACGGGGTCATTGTCGCCGTCACGCAAATACGCCTCAAAAATGTACCTTTCGTCGTCGAGGGACGGTTTTTCTTGATGTACGACAGGAAGTGATCGATGTTGTCGATGAGTTTCTGATCCTCGAAGCTCATCTTGCCGACCGGGACGTGGAGGTTCCCGCCGTCGTCGTTGCGGTACTCGACTTTCCCGGCTGCGAATTCCTTGACGGCATCGGCAACGTCCGGCGTGACAGTACCGGCCTTGGGGGAAGGCATCAGCCCCGACGGACCGAGCACCCGGCCGAGTTTGCTGACGACCTTCATCATCTTCGGGTGCGCGATGGCGACATCGAAGTCCATCCAGCCGTCGGAAATCTTCTGAACCAGTTCCTCGCCGCCGGCCTCGACGGCCCCGGTCTCTTTGGCGGCGGCGGCGTCCGAGCCCTCGCAGAAGGCGATGACCTTCTTGGTCTTGCCGATGCCGTGCGGCAGGGAGATCGACCCGCGGAAAGCCTGGTCCGCCTGCTTGGGGTCAATCCCCAGGTGCATGACCAGTTCGACCGTCTGATCGAACTTCGTGCCGTTGAAGGTCTTCAGCGTCTTGACCGCCTCGGCCAGCGGGACGGGACTGTCCGGCAGCTTCTTGCGGTTCGCCTCGTAGATTTTGCTGCGTTTGCTCATCGTTTCCTCGTCCGTTTCTCGGGGACTCCCACTGTTCCAGCCCGTGGTCAGGCATGTTGGGGCAAGAATGAATTGTGAATTCTACGTTATGAAAAAAAAACGCAGTGGCAGCAGGCTGGCTGCATTGTTCGTTCTGTTTTCATTCATCATTCCGAATTCATAACTCATTCTTTCTCTATTTTGGCGATTCCCTCAAAACTGCCAGGGACGCGGGTGTAGGACTATTTTGGGGACGTAACTCGATGGTTTTCGTTGACGAATCGCTCTGCTTTTTCGTTCCTTCGATTTTTGAGGGAGGCGTCTATTTTGTCACATTGATTCCCATCGACCGGGCGGTGCCGGCGATGATGTTCGCACCGGCGTCGACATCGCGAGCCGAGAGGTCCGCGAGTTTCCGCTCGGCGATCTGCCTGCACTGCTCCATCGTCACCGTGCCGACCTTTTCCTTGTTCGGTACGCCGGAGCCCTTGGCGATACCGGCTGCTTCCTTCAGCAACGCCGCCGCCGGCGGGCTCTTGACAACGAAATCGAACGTCCGGTCGCCGTAGACGGTGATGATCACCGGCAGGGGCATGCCGGCGTGTTCCTGGGTGCGTTCGTTGAACTGACTGACGAACTGCCCGATGTTGACGTTGTGCTGCCCGAGGGCGGGCCCGATCGGCGGGGCGGGAGTCGCCTGCCCGCCGGGCGCCTGGAGCTTGATCTTCGCTACGATTTCCTTAGCCATCGTTTCTCGTCCTTACGGGATTCCGGCTCGTCCGTCCGGCCTGTTTCGTGGCACCGGCATCTTGCCGGTGAGTCGCAGGGCTATCTTGGCCCTGCGGACCGTTACGCACCATGTCACACGAGCAGGGTGCTCGTGCGGCTCACGGCCCGCAGGGGCGTGCCTCGGGAACATTCCTTCTGCGTCCGGCGACCCGGGGGTCTTGGACAATCGTTATTCCATTGATCCGTTGAACAGTGGATGGGTACGACCGTTTCACGGTTCCACAGATTCCCTGATTTACACTTTCTCGACCTGCCAGTATTCCAGTTCGACAGGCGTGGCCCGGCCGAAAATGGTCACGACCACGCGGACGAGGCCTTTTTCCGGGAGGACCTCGTCGATGGCGCCCTCGAAGTTCTCGAACGCGCCTTCCTTGATCTTCACCTGGTCGCCCTTGACAAACTCGACCCTGACGGGCGCGCCTTCCTGGGCCTTTTCGACCTGCTGAAGCATCTTGTCGACGTCTTCCTGGGCCATCAGGCTCGGCTTGCCCGACGCCCCGATGAAGTCGCCCACGCCCATGGTTTCCTTGATGGTGAACCAGGCGTGTTCGTCGATCTTGCCGTCCTCTTCCAGGGCCATCTCGATAAAGACGTAGCCCGGGTACATCTTGCGTTCGACGGTCTTGTTTTTGCCCTTGGCCTTGCCGCGGGGGGCGGGGCGTTTTTCGGTCGGGACCAGGATCCGCCCGATGCGGTCTTCCAGGCCCTCGACGGCGACTTTACGCTCCAGGGCCTCGCGGACCTGGTCTTCCTTGTTGCTGGCGACGCGAAGGACGCACCAACTCATGCCTTCGCGGGTAGGCCCGGCCCCGGCCTGTTCCTCGTCGCTATCGGGCTGGGGCTGCTCGAGGGGAGCTTTGGCCGCTGCAGGCGTGGAGTCAGCGTCCGACGGCGGGACATGTTCACCCGCGGGGGTCTGCACGTCTGCGGAGGGCGAACCGGGAGACGATTCCTCCGCCTGGACCTGGGCCTCTTCCGGGGCGTCCGCCTGCGGTTTTTCTTCGGCCGTCTCGATGTCCTTGTGTTCTTCGCTCATGCTTGCCTGGTTTGCCTAACTGTCGCAGCCGCATGCAGCCCGATTGCAGCCGGGGGTTCAATGATTGTCCGCCCGGGGGGTCGGCCCGGAAGGGTCCTCGCTTGCCTGGCCTAGCCCGTCACGCCGATCTTCTGAAAGAGGGTGGCGAAGACGAAGTCGACCAGGAACAGAATCGCCGCCAGCAGAAATGTCGTGACGATGACCACCTTCGTCGAGCCGAAGACTTCCTTTCGGCTGGACCAGGAGACCTTTTTCATTTCGTTTTCGGTCGCGATCAGGAAATCCGCACTTTTCGGACGGTTGACGACCAGGAACATGACCACGCCCAAGGCCGCCAGCACGATCACCGGGACGCCGAATTGCACGTACGGCGTGACGTTGGCGGTCCCGAGCTTATTGGCCAGGCTGTTACAACCCCACGCCGTCAGCACCAGCACCGCCAGAAAGGTAATCAGGCGGGTGTACTTGCCCTGGGTTCTTTTGTAGATTTGCAAACCGTGCACCGGATATCTCCGTGTGTGGGAATCTGTGCGTCAATCCAGCGAAATCCGCATCGGTTGTTTTCTCGTCGGTTCTGTCTCGACCGCCCTGCCGAGCCTGTCCGCAGCACGGCAGCGAGGAGTCGAACCCCGAACCTGCGGTTTTGGAGACCGCTGCTCTGCCAATTGAGCTACTGCCGTTCACGCCATCCGCCCCGCGGGACGAAAGGTGGGTTATTTCCGTTTCAACTTATGATCGGTGTGCTTGCGCTCGTGGGGGCAGTACTTCTTGAGCTCCAGTTTGGGCGTACCGCCCTGGACCAGCACGTTGGTGCGGTAATTCAACTGGTCGCAGCTCTTGCACTGCATCCAGACATATTCACGTCGTTTGCTCTTGGCCATCGCACACCTGCCGAGGCCCGGTGGGGCAAGGAACGCCCCGCCGGTACGGTTCGGGTTGTGGGGGGATCCCGTGTGGGGTTATTCGACGATCTTCGTCACCACGCCGGAAGCGACGGTCCGCCCGCCTTCGCGGATCGCGAAGCGGAGGCCTTCGTCCATGGCGATCTTCGTGTTGAGCAGTTCGACCTCGATGGCAACGTTGTCGCCGGGCATGCACATTTCCGCGCCGCCCAGCAACTTGACCGTGCCGGTCACGTCGGTGGTCCGGAAGTAGAACTGCGGCCGATAGCCGGTGAAGAACGGCGTGTGTCGACCGCCTTCCTCTTTGCTCAGGACGTAGATCTCGCCCTCGAATTTGTGGTGCGGGGTGATGCTGCCGGGCTTGGCGAGGACCTGGCCGCGCTCGAGTTCGCTCTTCTCCACGCCGCGGAGCAGGCAGCCGACGTTGTCGCCCGCCTGGCCCTCGTCGAGGAGCTTGTTGAACATCTCCACGCCCGTGACGGTGGTCTTGCGGGTGTCGCCCAGCCCGACGACTTCCACTTCGTCGCCGACCTTGACGATGCCGCGTTCGATTCGGCCCGTGCCGACTGTGCCGCGGCCCTTGATGCTGAAGACGTCCTCGATCGGCATGAGGAAGGGCTTGTCGACCTCGCGCTCCGGCTCGGGGACGTACTCGTCCAGGGCGCCCATGAGTTCCTGGATGGGCTTGGCGCCGTCGCCGGAGGGGTCCTTGATGGCCTCGGTGGCCGATCCCTTAATGACCGGGACGTTGTCGCCGTCGAATTCGTACTTGCTCAGCAGTTCGCGGACTTCCAGCTCGACGAGTTCGAGAAGTTCCTCGTCCTCGACGAGGTCGGCCTTGTTCAGAAAGACCACCAACTGCGGGACGTTGACCTGCCGGGCCAGCAGCACGTGCTCGCGGGTCTGCGGCATGGGCCCGTCCGCGGCGGATACCACGAGAATAGCCCCGTCCATCTGGGCCGCCCCGGTAATCATGTTCTTGACGTAGTCGGCGTGGCCGGGGCAGTCGACGTGGGCGTAGTGACGATTGTCGGACTCGTACTCGACGTGCGAGGTCGCGATGGTCAGAATCTTCGTCGGGTCGCGCCGGCCCTGGCTTTCGGAAGCCTTGGCAATCTCGTCGTAGCTCTTGGCCGTGGCCAGACCCCTGGCCGCCTGGACGTGCATAATCGCCGACGTCAGGGTGGTCTTGCCGTGGTCCACATGCCCGATCGTCCCGACGTTCACGTGCGGTTTCTTCCGCTCAAACGTTTCCTTCGCCATTCCTGTCGCTCCTCTACGGTCTACGGGGTTTGCAATCCGTTTCTCATCATTGCGGCGGCCGGGACCCGCAGTCGCGCGACTGCCGATCGGCCCACGACCGATTGCCTTCAATCCACACCCGCACGGTATACCTACCGGCGGGACAAGCTGCTGATGGGGGTCGAACCCATGACCTCGTCCTTACCAAGGACGCGCTCTACCACTGAGCTACAGCAGCGAGCCGGCCGCTTTGCATCGCCCTTGCCTGCCCTGCTGTTGTTGTCCAGCGCGCGGCCCATTTGGCGGGGCCACAGGTCACCCATGGCCGACAAAGGAACCGTACAGTATAAAAACTTCCCGAAATCGTGTCAAACGGGTATCTTAAAAATTTTGAAAAATTTTTCGTCGCCAAACGTCCCGCTACCTGTGGGGCCCCTTCCCAACGCAAGCGAGCTCAACGCCCCCCCACCGCGGAGCGATACCCCTCGCTGACACAAACGCCCGTCCGCTCGTGATAGGCCCGGACTTTTTCGGCCACAACGTCGATATCCTCGGCCACCATGTACATGACCTTCGGCAACTTCTTCCGCGGCAGGAACATCGCATATCCCGGCTCGACCACGTACCGCTCGCCGTCCACGGCCATCTCGCACCAGCAGTGTCCGTGATCCGCCCACCGATGCTCCAGGCCGAACACCACGTCCACGTCGTAGCCCTTGCGTCGCATCAGGTCTTGGAAAAAGATCGCCAGGTCCTCGCAGTCCCCCTGCCCCAGCCGGGCCGTCTCGGCGGGCGTCTGCCAGACGTCATGACCCTTCGTATCTGCAACGTACTGAATCTGCGCGACTTCCACCAGGCAGGCGATGATGCCGTCCGGCAGGCAGATCGGCTCGTCGGCTTGTCGATTCGCCGAGTCGGCTTCGGGGTCAACCTGCTCAGCCTGCGGACAGCCTGCCAGCAGCAATGCCGCCAGCAGCATCCCGCAGGCAAGACAGGGATGTCCGTTTCCAGCCATGCCCAGAGTATACCGCCCAGCGACAAGGATTCCAAATCCACTGGATCTCGGCCAGGTTCTTGGAGTTGTTGAACTTGAATGATGCGCCCCTCAAAAGTCGACGGAACGGAGCATCAGGGCGATTCGTCAACGCAAAGAATAGAGGGCATCCCCAAAATGCTCCTCCCGGCGTGTTCTTGGCAGTTCTGAGGGAGGCGTCTTGAATAACCTCCGGGCCACCGACACGAACGGCGACGGCAAGCTGACCCGCGAGGAGTTCGCCCGGGCGGCCATGCTGCACGCACAATGGACTTTTCAGACAAAGCCGAGGACAAGGACGGGAACCCCGCGCCGGAAACACTCCCAAGGACGCTGCGCGGACAACCGGCAGGGCCTACGGCATCTACATCGGAGGTAGAGGGTTTCATGTTCGGGGACGTACGGGTTGCGATCTTCGCCGATTCACGCCTCCCCCGTTGAGTCCGCGAACACCTCATCGGCGCGGAAGCTGCTGCGGACGAACGGCCCGCAGGCCCCGGCGAGAAATCCCATCGCCCGCACCCGCTCCTGCCAACGCTCGAACACCGCCGGCTCGACGAAACGCCCAACGGGCAGGTGCGCGTCGGACGGGGCGAGATATTGACCCACCGTCAGGATATCGCAGCCTGCACCACGCAGGTCCGCAAACACCGCCTCGACCTCCTCGTCCGTCTCGCCCAGCCCGACCATCAACCCGCTCTTGGTCCGCACGTCCAGCCCGGTCCGGTCCGCCAATTCCCTCACCGCCCGCAGCACGTCAAGACTCTGGCGGTAGTCCGCCTGGGGTCGAACCGTCGGGTACAGCCTCGGCACGGTCTCGACGTTGTGGTTGAACACGTCAGGCCGAGCCTCCAGCACCGTCGCCATGGCATCGCGGTCGCCCCGGAAATCCGGCGTGAGAACCTCGACCCGCGCTGCCGGCACCTCCCGTCGAACGCCTCGGACCGTCCGCGCGAAGTGCCCCGCCCCGCCGTCCGGCAGGTCGTCGCGTGTCACCGACGTCAGAACCACGTAACGCAGCCCCATGCGACGCGCCGCCTCGGCGACGGCGTCGGGCTCGTCGTCTCGCGGAGGCCCCGGCGGCTCGGACGGCACGGCACAGAATCGGCAGTCCCGCGTACACGTCGACCCGAGGATCATGAACGTCGCCGTCCCGCGCGAAAAACATTCGCAGCGGTTCGGGCACTGCGCGCCGTCGCAGACCGTCGCCAGCTCCAGCTCCTTCAGCAGGTCGCGGACCTCGCCGCTTCGTCCGCCGGCCGGCAGGCGACGCTTCAGCCACGTCGGCAGACGACGCGTTACCGTCGGTTCGTTCGATTCACACGTCATGCCACCATCCTACCGGCTCGACCGTTCCCGCCCAAGTTGCTTTTGCCGCGCACAACAGCGGAGGGGCCCCCTCCCGCCGCATCCGGCAACTTCTTTCCTTGCCTTCGGCCCCGAATTGGCCCACAATACCCGATTCCGATCGGCCGGGCAGTACGGGCCCGCCGGCGAATCCTTCAACCCATACCACCACGAGGAACACCATGAAACGACACCACACCGTCCCGACGACCGCACTCCTGCTGGCCCTGCTCGGCCTGAGCCTGCCCGCCACCCTCGCCCAGGACAACGGCGGTGCGGAGGCCCCCCAACTCAAACCCGCAGGCCAGGTCGAAGGCGAGCCTGCCGCCGAAGACAAGCAAAAAGCACCCGCCGAGGGCACCGAAGGCGAACAGGCCGACGGAGAGCAAAACGGCGATGACCGGGGACGGAAGGAGGGCGGAAACAATCAGCCCGGCGGACTCGTCGGACAGGGCGGAAACCAGATATGGTTCTTCGTCATCATGATCGGCGGGTTCGTCGTGCTGTACTTCTTCATGGGACGCAGCCGACGCAAACAGCAGAAAAAGCGCCAGGAAATGCTCGCCGCCCTGAAAAAGGGCGATCGGGTGGTGACCATCGGCGGGATCGTCGGCAACGTCACCGAAGCCCGCGAGGACGAGGTCATGGTCAAGGTCGACGACAACACCCGGATGAAGTTCGCCCGCTGGGCCATCCGCAACGTCGGCGACGAGGCCCGCGAGGAAGCCAAGAAAGACACCAACGACCAGCAGCAGTGAATCGCGGAACGATACGCGGCGAGTCTCAGTCTTTCCGGCGGATGCGATCCGTCCGGAGCTGATGGCGGGCGTTGAACACCCGCCGATAGACCAGCAGTGCGATGAGGATGCACCCCCCTGCCGTGGCGGCGGCGATCATGAACATCACCATGATCTGGTACTTCACCGCCCCGTACGGGTCCTGCCCGGCCAGGATCTGCCCCGTCATCATCCCGGGCAGGCTCACCAGCCCGACGACGCTCATCGAGTTGATGATCGGGACCATCCCCCGGCGGACGGCGTCGGCCAGCGGTTCGCGGGCGGCCTCCCAGCGGGTCGCGCCCAGTGACAGTTCCATTTCCACCACGTCCGCGCGGTCCGTCAGCGTCGTCAGGACCGTATCGACGCACAGGCTGATCCCCGTCAGCGCGTTGCCCAGGCACATCCCCAGCAGCGGGATGAGGTATTGCGGCTCCCACCAGGGCCGGACCCCGATAACGAAGGCCGTGATCGTGATCGTCGTCAGCAGCCCGCTGGCGACCAGCGCCCCGAACGCCAGCAACGCCAGTCCGCGGACGCGTCGGCTCGAACGCTTCACCGCCGCGTGCGACGCCGCCGCGATCATCACGGCGATCAATGGCACAATCGCCCAGACGTGCTCGCGCGCGAAGACCCACCGCAAGACGTACCCGATCAGCAATAGCTGCACCACCGTTCGCACCGCCGCGACGGCCAGCCGCTTCTCCAGACCCAGCCGAAGCCCCACACTCACCGCCCCACCGACCAGCAGCAGCGCCGCGGCGACCGCCAAATTCACCGGCCCCAGCGGGATGACCGTCGCGGGCGTCAGCATGGGCTCGCCTCCGCGGGGACGAACCCGCCCAGGTCGATCCGCCGATGACACCACCGCTCAATCTGCGGCCGATCGTGCGTGACGACCAGGCAG